>CANRJD010000035.1 GCA_947630815.1 uncultured Akkermansia sp.
CCACTATTTTACCCCTCTCTTCTCATGACCTCAACTTTTTTTGTCATCTGTTGCATTTAATCTTGCAATCCACAAAATTACATTCGTTTCAAAAAAAACACAACCAATTCATTATTTGTTTTTTTATATTTTTAAATTTCCTTCGAATGCTCGCGAATTCGGCGAAGCGAGGGAGGAAGGATGTGGTGAAATCATATGCGGGCGTAGTTTCAAAGCGGCGTGAATCGCAAAGCTGAAGCAGCTGCAGTGGCCACTATTGTGGTTTGGGGATTCGAAAATAAGCGTGATGGAGAGACTGGAGAGTTTTTTCTTCCTCCCACGTCACCCCAGTGCAAATGCATCAGAAAATGCATCTGCCATTCTCGTTTTTCTTGGAACGGATGTGGCTGCCACAGTAAATTCCGCTTGCTCGGGGGCACAAAATGGTGTAACCTGCGTGAGTCATGTGGACAGGCAGATTTTCCCAAGCAACAGCAGATCTTGTGCTCAAATACAGCGAGTCCGTGTCGTACGATTGGCGGCTGTACCGGTATGACATAGCAGGATCGATTGCGCATGCGCGCGCTCAAATGAAGGCCGGATTGCTTACGACAGATGAGTTTGCGGCTATCGAGACCGGGTTGAAAGAGATTTTGGCAGACATTGAGGCGGGAAAGTTCCATTGGGACACAAAGCTGGAAGATGTGCATATGAATATCGAGAGCGAACTTACGCGGCGTATTGGCCCCGCCGGCGCCAAGCTGCACACCGCTCGGTCCCGCAATGACCAGGTAGCCACTGACTCGCGTCTCTATTGTCGCAGTTTGATAGACGATGCCCTGAGCGCCCTCACAGAGCTGCAGCGTGTGCTGGTGCAAAAGGCCGAGCAGTATGCCGCTGTACGTATCCCCGGTTACACTCACCTGCAACGCGCGCAGCCGGTGACCGTGGCGCACCATTTGCTGGCCTACGTGGAGATGTTGCAGCGGGACGTGGAGCGGCTGTCGGACTGCCGGAGGAGGGTGAACGTCTGCCCGCTGGGTTCCGGGGCGATTGCGGGATCCACCATCAACTTGGATCGTTCGGCAATTGCCGACGAGTTAGGTTTCGACGGTGTGACGCAAAACTCCATGGATGCCATCGCCGACCGCGATTATATGGCTGAGTCTCTCTTCTGTCTCGCGCTCATCGGGGCACACCTCAGCCGCCTGAGCGAAGATTTGGTGCTGTGGAGCAGCGCCGAATTCGGTTTCTGCACGTTGTCGGATGCGCATACCACGGGCTCCAGTCTGATGCCCCAGAAAAAGAACCCGGATGTGTGCGAACTCACGCGAGGGAAAACGGGACGGCTGTACGGCAACCTGACGGCCATGCTGGTGGCGCTCAAGGGTCTGCCACTCACTTATAATCGCGATTTACAGGAGGACAAGGAGCCGCTTTTCGATTCTTTCGATACAGTGTTGCACGCTCTCGCTGTGAATGCAGAAATGATTGCAGCGATGCGCATCAATGAGGCTCGTTGTGCGGCAGCTGTGGCAGATCCTCTGCTGCTTGCCACAGATCTGGCTGATTATCTGGTTCGCCGCGGGGTACCGTTCCGCCGTGCGCACGAATTGGTGGGCAAAGCTGTGGCGTTAGCGGAAAAAGAGGGGGTACCGCTCTCGCAGCTCAGCGTCGAACAATTTCACAGCATTTCTCCGGACTTTGGGGATGATCCATGTGCCGTATTCAACCTTGACCGAGCCTTCACTCTGCGAACCAACCCCGGCTCCCCCAATGCGCAACGCACTGCTGAACGCATTGCCTTTTGGCGCGACAAACTCGGAGCTTAAATAACCAGACCACGCAGCAGAAGCTCTGCATTGTTCTGCGTTTTACAGATGTTGGCCAGCAGGAGCTCCAAGGCTTCCCATCCCGGATGAGTAGCGAGCTGGCGGCGTAGCTGCAACACACGGGCGAGCTCATCCGGGTGGTAGAGTCGATCATCATTCCGGGTGCCGCTTTGTGGCAGGGAGATAGCGGGGAAGATGCGGCGCTCTGCGAGCTCACGATCCAAGCGGATCTCCATGTTGCCGGTTCCTTTGAATTCTTCGAAGATGATTTCATCCATCCGGGATTCCGTATCCACAAGACAAGTGGCGATGATGGTGAGGCTACCCCCTTCTTCTACATTGCGCGCGGCGCCGAAAAACTTACGCGGTTTTTCCAAAGCATGGGAGTCCAACCCGCCGGACATGGTGCGCCCTCCGGTGGCATGCGCATTGTAGCCGCGGGCGAGTCGGGTGAGTGAGTCCAGCAGGATAATCACATCCCTTCCCTGCTCCACAAGGCGGCGCGCGCGCTCCAGCACCATATCACTCAATTGTTCATGGCGGTATGAGCTTTCATCAAAGGTGGAAGCATACACCGGCGCATCTACAGTTTCCTCAAAGTCTGTCACTTCTTCCGGACGTTCATCAAGCAGTAAAATCAACAGCGCAGCTTCCGGATAATTTGCCCGCAATGACCGCGCCATCGATTTGAGCAGAATCGTCTTGCCCCCGCGCGGCGGAGCCACCACCAATGCGCGTTGCCCCATGCCAAGCGGCGCCACCAAATCCAGCAGGCGCATGGCGGGCGAAGGGTTGTCGATGTTCTCCAAAATAAGCCTGCGTGTGGGGATGAGCGCGGTGAGCTGCTCAAAGTCGGTTCGCTGCACGTAATCCGCCGCTGGGACGCCCTCAATTTCCACGATTTCAGTAGCTTGGAGCGGTTGCTCCCAGCGCTGCTGACCGCGTAGCCTTACTTTGACCTGATTACCGTAGCGTAGATCATAACGCCCCATGAGCTCCGAGGAAATGAGGACATCATCCTCTCCCGGGCGGAAACTGTATGAGGGGTAACGCAACATGCCCTGCTTGGGGAAGCGACCACGGTCGATAATCCCCGTAGCGTACACCTGGTTACCTTCCGTAGAGTACGTACGCACCAGCCCTGAAACGAGCTGGCGGCGGGTGTGATCCCCTGTGAGCCAGCGAGCGGAAAGACCTTCAGCCTTCTTTTGCAATTCCGGGAAACTGAGCGTTTGCAATGCATTGAGATCCACTTCTACCGTTGCGGCTATGTAGGCCTTGGCATCCTTCTCAATTTCCTGGCGGTAGAAGAGGTGAACCTGTTCGCGAAGTTGGTCGATGGATCCTTCATTCCAAAACACGCAATCTGCACCGGCAATTTTTTCCTCTGTGGATATCTGGGCATCCACCATGCCTTGGGCGACCTCGCGCGAATAACCGCTGCGCTCCATAAGCCGCCGCAGCTGGGTTTCCGGGGTGAGCGCTACTGTGCACACTTTGTCCGCCATCACATTTACCCCACTCTTGCTTTCGAAGTAGAGCGGGATGTCTGCGATAAATGTGTGCACCTTCCCGCTCTGCCTCGCATCGGCCTGCGCCTGAGTACACATTTGCGCCAGCTTAGGGTGCACCAGCTCCTCCAGCTTTGTCCGTCCCTGCGGATCAGACGTAACGATGTTGCGCAAGAAATCCCTATTGACAGCCCCTTGCTCATCCAGCGCCTCCGACCCGAAAGCAGAGACGAGATCACGCGCCAACTTTCCGCTCTCATACAGCTCTGCCACTGCGCGGTCGCAATCGAACAACACCATCCCCTGCCCGCACATTTCCTGCAGCATCTCTACCACGGTACTTTTCCCGGATGCAATTCCCCCGGTGACAACAATAACCTTCACGCCGCTCATCCTAGCATACCGCCCCCTTATTCGCAAGTCCAAATGCCAAGGCAACCGCATTAGAACATGCGCTTGCCTATGTTCGATGGACGACGTACGATGTATGATTTATTAATAATGCACGCGTTGCGCAGATTTTTCCGAATCATCAACGGATGCAGGAGGATTCTTTAGAGCCGTCATCATGATGACCGCTAGTTGTCACGATTTTTGATACGTATAAACGAAGGTATCAATCAACAAGCGTCTTTTCTCTGCTGATTAGCTTCCCTCAAATGCGGTTGCTCTGATGCAAGAGCTTTCTTTTAATCCTCGCTTGCTCTTGCTCCGCATCCCCGCGCAACGCGCGCGAACTTTCCAAATTGACTCACCGGCACCGCCCTGCCCTGGTTGCTTCGGAGTCGCCTCACGACTCCTTACCCCTGCGGGGCAAAAGCTGCGCTTTTGGCCAAACTGACTTACAGCCGTCGTCAGTTTTCACCCTGCGGGGCAGCGCATCCGCGCTGTCCATACGCACTTACAGCCGCCGTGCGTGTTGTCCATCGCACCTCGTAAATCGTACATGGCAAACGCATTTTCCTGCTTTTTCCCCTTCGGTACACCCATTTTTGTCCGAATATAAAGAAACAAATGAAAAAATTGTGCTTGACAATGCGCTGGGGCATGCTAAACTACGTCCGCCTTCGTGTCCGAGCGGGATATTTCTGCCGGGCAGCGGGGTGAGCATCTGTCCCCATCGTCTAGGGGTTAGGACATATGATTCTCAGTCATAGAACCGCGGTTCGAATCCGCGTGGGGATGCTCAAAAAGGAAGTCGATTCCGAGTACGGAGTCGGCTTTTTTTGTGGTTCGCGGACTACTCCAAATGATCTTGAATTACCTCCAAAATAGCTGGCAGAGTGTGCCGACGCGTCCACTCCCCAATACCCTTGATACGCATAGCGCCGGCTTCGGTAGTAGGACGGATGGACGCCAAAGCGCGCAAGGTCGCATTTGAGAGGATACGGTAGGGCGGCACGCGGTACTTCTCTGCCAGCTCAGCACGCAGAGAGGCAAGTTTGGTGTAGAGATCCTGATCCGGGCGATTGAGTTGAAGAGCGTCCAAAATGCTATGAGCAGTACCGGCATGCTTTTCTAAACGAGGTGGAGATTGCGTCAGCCAGCCATCGGTGGAGATAACCACCGGGGCTTTTCCCCGCATCACACGGTCACCAAGCGGGGAAAGGGAGAGCAAGGGGAGCTCGCCGCCGGTGCTCTCCAATAAGCCCGCATCCTGCATAGCACGAAAAAGAGCGCGCATACGAGCATCTGTAAAGTCACGCAAAAGGCCGTATGTGGAAAGACTCATAAGGTGGTCGTTAAGCAAAGATGACTTTGCTCCGCGCAACATGGCCATGATTTTACTGCGTCCATAAATGGGGCGACGAGTTCCATCCCAGTTTTTGCCGCACGAACGAGCAATGCCAGAAAGGGCTTTGCGCACAGTGTCGGCGGCATCCCCGGATAGCTGACGGGCATCGTCGGGTGGTTTAGCGAGACAAACGTCACAGCAACCGCACGGCTCGGTATCTGCTTCTCCAAAGTAGTCCAGAATCCACTTTTGCCGACAGCCGGAGCTGTACGCATAGCGGGTCATGGCTTCTATTTTCTTGTGGTCTCGGCGGGCTTTTTCTTCGATTCGCTCGCGATCAATATTTAGCTCATTGAAGGGAACTGAGGGGTCAGTGAGTCTCGTACTCTTTACATTCTTGCCTGGCACATCGGTGCGAGTGATGGCTCCTGCATGCATCAGCACCGAGAGCGCCGATCCCACGGCCATAGGGTTCACATCCCTCCCGAGTTGCTGCGCCATCTCATCCACGGTCATTTCCAACTCACCGGTCTCAGAGGCACAACGAAGCGCGAGCATGCTGTAGAGTGAGCGAATGAGACTGATGCTTGGATTACTGCCTTCAAAGAAGAACTCTTGCGTCTTCAAATCAGCGTGATTGAAAAGCAGCTCACAGTACGCCGGCTCACCATCCCTCCCGGCACGCCCGGCTTCTTGGTAATAGGCTTCTACACTACCCGGTATCTCAAAATGAATGACAAAACGTACATCCGAACGATCAATGCCCATACCAAACGCATTTGTGGCAACCACTACATCGGCCCGTCCCGAAATAAAAGCGTTCTGGGAAAACTCACGCTCCTCATCGGTCATGCCTGCGTGATAAGCCACAGCGTTCACATGTTCTGCGCTCAGCTGCTCAAATACGCTCATCACGTTTTTACGAGTGGAGCAGTAGATAATGCCCTTTTTCCACTCTGCAACCGTACGATGAATGCGCGCAAACTTCTCGCGCTTGCCCTCACATGGCGAGATGGCGAAGCGCAGGTTGGCCCGACCGAATCCACTGATGATAACGGCGGGATCCTGCAGGTGCAACGCCTCGATAATGTCCGCACGCACAGCATCCGTGGCCGTTGCGGTAAGCGCTACAATGGGAGGATTGCCAAGTTGCTCGCGCACGCGCCCCAGGCGCAGGTAATCCGGGCGAAAATCATGCCCCCATTGGCTCAAACAATGCGCCTCATCCACCGCCAGCAAGGTAATTTGCTGCTCACTCAAAGTACGCATGAAACCGACCTGCGTGAAACGCTCCGGAGCCACGTAAAGAATCTTCAGATCACCCTGCCTCAACGCGTTGACCACCTGACGATATTCTTCCGCCGCCAAAGATGAATTAACTGCGGCCGCTGCCACTCCACGCGCCTGTAATGCGTCCACTTGATCCTTCATGAGTGCAATCAGCGGCGACACAACGACAGTGAGTCCCTCGCGGCAGAGCGCCGGTAATTGGTAGCAGAGCGATTTTCCGCCGCCGGTGGGCATAATGGCTAGCGTGTCGCGCCCCTTCACCACAGCATCCACCACCGCTTCCTGCCCGGGGCGCAGCTGCGAAAAACCGAAGCAATCGTGCAATACTTGCTCTATGCTTTTACTCATGGCCTCCGTGGGTATCATTGCTTCACCCTGCCGAAGCTGACCGCAGGCGGGATGGTTCAGTTCAGGCGGAACGTGATGCGCGCCTTGCTCATATCGTAGGGCGATACTTCAATGCGCACCTTGTCGCCCACAACCAGGCGAATGAAGCGTTTGCGCATTTTGCCGGAGATATGCGACAGAAACTCATGTCCGCTCGCTACGCGCACGCGAAACATAGTACCGGCTAACACAGCAGACACAACACCCTCCATCTCTATCTCTCCCTCACCATCATCTGAGCTTTTCTTCTGCTTCACCGGAGCTGCTGAGCGATTACCGTTCTGCGGTGCGTGGGAAGAGCCGTTGCGCTGGGGATTTGGTCTGCGTCCGTTGGGGGTAGGCATATAATAGGATTCTTGTGGATGATTGGCTGCGACAATGCACGCAGCCGCGATAGTTTAGAGCGGCAACGATGATTTTGCAAGCGCTTTCTGTCTATTCTCTCCGTTTTTTTCAAAAAATCCTCCGAATTGAAAAAATACGATTGACAAATGAGAAAAATGAGAGTAACCTGCTGCCCCGCACCCCTCGTGGAAGTTTCTCCCCGGTTGGTGCCTGACGAACGGAATTAGCTAGATCTATGAAAACCTTCTCTGCCAAAGCTCAGGATATCGAGCGCAAATGGTATGTGATTGACGCCGCCGATAAGGTGCTCGGTCAGGTGGCTGTGCAAGCCGCCAATATCCTGCGCGGGAAAAATAAGACTATCTTTACCCCCCATACCGACTGCGGGGACTACGTTGTGATTGTGAATGCGGACAAAGTGCTGCTTACCGGCAATAAGGAGAGAGCGAAGATTTACACGCGTTATACGGGCTACGTGGGTAACCAGGTGGTACTCACCCCTGCCAGAATTCGCCGCACGAAGCCGACGTATTTGCTGGAGCATGCAGTGCTTGGCATGGTGCCTCACACCCGCCAGGGTCGCGCCCAGGCCGTGCGCCTTAAGGTGTACGCCGGCGACCAGCACCCGCATGCTGCTCAGAACCCCACTCCCGTCACCCTTTCCTGATTTTTCACTACTATGGCTACTACACCCTACAACGCCACAGGCCGTCGCAAGGAAGCTGTTGCTCACGCTTGGCTCACCCCGGCTGAAGAAGGCAAATCCGGTAAAATTACTATCAACCGCCGCAGCATGGAGGAATATCTTCCTACTGACGCCCTCCAAAATGTCGTGCTGCAGCCTTTCTACGTGACCAATACCATCAAAAAGTACAATGTGCAGCTTGTCACGAAAGGCGGTGGAATTCACGGTCAGACCGGCGCCATGAGTTTGGCCATTGCCCGAGCGCTGGTGATGATCGACGAGACTTTCCGCTCCGTGCTGCGCGAGCAAAAGTTGCTCACCCGCGATTCTCGCATGAAGGAGCGTAAAAAGGCAGGTCGCCCAGGCGCCCGCAAGCGTTTCCAGTTCAGCAAGCGCTAATGCTTTTTTGCAGACGTTTTTCAAAACCCCGAGCCTTCCTCGCTCGGGGTTTTTCGTTTCCATGTTTTCATGCACCCACATCCTCCGGGGCATCGCATTCCTAAGAAAGATCCGAGTTATTTCACGTGTAAGTTCGACAACTTTATTTTTGAGGCCATGCAAGATCCACATCCGCCCCCCAAAAGCGACCTATACGATTTGGAAAGTTCGCGCACCTGCGGAGCGGGGCAAACGCATTTGAGAGAAGGTTCATCGACAGAGAAAATGCTCTTATTGATTGATATCCCTGTTTATACGTATCAAAATCATCACAACAACCGGTCATCATAATGATGGATCTAGAGGAATCTCTTCATACGTTCATGATCCGAAAAAAATCTGCGCAATGCGCACATTATTAATAAATCGTACATCGTAAATCGTACATAGGCAACCACATTTTCTAATGCGGTTGCCCTGACCTGCGGAGCGGGTACGCAGCGAAACTTTCAAAACATTGCGTGTTGTCAGTTGGAATGGTATGTAGATACGCGATGCTAGCTTGCAGACCTCTCTTTCATTGCCTTTCTTCCATGAAACGCACGGGGGCGGGTTGAATGGAGTCGGGGATATTTTATCGAGGCAAATGCGTGCATGATCATTTTTCTTGCACATTCTCCAATATTAATGCTTGCACTTCCACGCAACTTCGCGTATAATGGCGCGCCGCTAAGCGGGGCATTAGCTCAGTTGGTAGAGCGGTTGCATCGCACGCAACAGGTCAGGGGTTCGAATCCCCTATGCTCCAGGCTTCTGTCAATGGGTGTAAATGCGATTTACACCCATTTTTTTCGGTGATTCGTAGGCATGATCGAGACTGTTCAAAACGGAAAAAGCGTTCTTTGATACTCGCGCGATGAGCATAGGAGATGGACGAGAGGGCAAAATACGCGCTGCGCTGGCGAAGGGCCAGCTCGGCGGAAAACTTGCGGGACTGAGTCTGCCGCGTCAGATCATCACTATAGGGCTATGGCCTTTGCTGGAGCAAGTGATGAGCTTCATCTGTTCGGCTACATCACTGATTCTTGCTACGGGTATGAGTGAAGATGGCGTGGTAAAAGAGCAGCTCGCCTCCGGCATCGGGGTGACGACTTATGTGATGTGGCTCGGTTTCCTGATGCAGGGAGCGGTTGGCATGGGCGCCACGGCGATTGTAAGCCGCATGACGGGAGCGCGACGCTTCGGCGAGGCGAATTACTCTGCCAATCAATCTGCCACACTGGGATTGATCGCCGGAGTGCTTTCTGCGGTACTCATGTACGCCACAGCGGATTTCCTGGTGACAAAGGTGTTGGATTTGTCGGATTTTGCGCAAGAGGTGGCACTGCGCTTCATGTACACAGGTTGCTGGGTAGCGGTGTTCTCCGGTGTTGTGTTTGCAGTGAATGCTGCGCTGCGCGGTGCGGGGAATACCAAGACTCCTTTTTTCATCATGCTGGCGGTGGATGGACTGAATGTTGTCTTTAGCATTTTCCTGGTGCACGTGTGCGGTCTGTTTGTGGAGGGTCTTGCCCTGGGCATGGTAGCTGGTATGGCAATTTCCGCCGGCATCCTTCTCTACATACTGGCGCGCCACACCCCGCAAATCCGCGCCAAACTGCACAACACCACGCTTGATGAGTACGCCGCTGCACAGGGTCCCTCCTACGTGCCGCCGCTGTTTCTGGATGTGCGCTCTATGATGCCGGACTGGGGGATGATGGTACGAATATTGCGCATCGGGCTGCCGCAAGCTGTAGAAGTAGGCGGAATATGGCTCATCCAAATCTACGTGTTGCATGTCATCTCGCGCTTGGGGGATGCCTCTGTGGGCGCGCACACCATCGCCATCCGTATCGAGTCGCTCAGCTTTCTGCCCAGCTTCGCCATTGGCGTGGCGGGAGCCTCTCTCGTGGGACAATATCTGGGTAGCGGGAGCGTGCGTCTTGCCATGGCGACCATCCGCAAATGTATCATTTACAGCGTGATTTTTACCGGCTCCATGGGAGTTATTTTTTTCCTGTTTCCCGAGTTTTTTGTGCGCATTTTCGCATCAGACTCCCCGGGCCTCATGAAGGTGGCAGTGCCGGTAGTACAAGTCTTTCTGCTCGCAGAGCCCTTTTACGCCGGTATGCTCATGATTAAGATGTGCCTGCGCGGGGCGGGCGATACGCGGCGCGTCATGTATGTATCTTACATCTGCATGGGTCTTATCCGCGTTGTTTGTTTGATGATTTGGAACACTTTTTGGCCTCAAACACTCACTCTCACCGGCATTTGGTATCTCATCGTGACCGATCTTGCCGTAGAGTACATTATCCTGGAGCTGATGCTGCACGACCTCACGTGGGCACGCCGCAAAGTGTAACCACTTTATTGATGAGCTGCGGCCGGTGGTGGCGTTTTTGTATTTTTCTTCTGTTGATCGGCTTGCTTTTTCTTGAGGGACTTTCCTAAAGCCACGCGCCATTTTATGTCTTCCAACGGTCCGTATAGCTCAATGTCCATCATGAAATCTGACAACACCGTTACCGGAGATAGGAGAACGGTCGGCAGGCTCGAAATCTTCGGCCATAAGTCGCCGCGTACGTGCAGCGTATCCAGATCGATGTCTGCGTTGAGCCGCACATTCAAATTACTGCCGATAGCCTTCATGTTGTTGGTGAAGATATGCCCATTAGCAATCTGGAAATCGGCATGAGCCTCCTTCAAATCATAAGAGATAAGATGATTCATGCCAGGGATATTGCTGGCGGTGTTGGTAATGCGGCCACCTGTGCGCCCAACGAGTTTCCCCAGACTGCGAAATACTCGAGAGAAAAGGCTCATGAAGAAGCCTGGGCTGCTATCGTCCGATTTATCTCCTCGTGCCTGCTTTTCCAAGTGTTGCAGGTGTTTGGGCAGGTCGGTAATCAGTTCCCCAACCGGGCGAAAAAGGCTCAGTGACATCAAATCACCATCCTCTATATCGACGCGTCCGTACGCATTCAAGTGATCGAGATCAGCATCCGGCGAGCGGAAGCGAATTTCGCCGCTGCACAGGGCGGCGGATTGTTTGCTGCCGTACGCTTTGGCAATTTTTTTCATATTCATGCAGCTGGCGCGCACCATACCGTCAAATGATGTTTTGGAATCTTTGATCCCGATACTCACCATAGCGTTGATGACCCCTTCCCAGCTCAACGCGTTCATACGATCCAGCAACACGGCATCATCCGACAAGCTGATGAAGCCCGAAAAGCCATCAAGAGGTATTGTGGTGCCTATAAAACGAAAGCCGGCGTTCTTTGCGGCCTGTACGCTGATCACGCCGCTCATCGGCCGCACGCAATCGCTATATATCGGAAATACGCAGAGGTTGGTTCTCACCTCTGCGGGGTGCGGCAGTACCACATCCTCTAGGAAACCGTAAAGTTCCGGGTAAAACATGCCCAACGAGTACGCAGGGTACACAATGCCGCCCACATTCCGCAGCTCGAGAAAACTATGCTCCACATCAATGACCACAGCTGAACCGCTCAATTTAGTTTCACGTGTGCCAGCGTCCCATTTGTTGCAACGTAGCCAAGGGGCGTTGTTGTAAAGCAGCATGGGATCGGTAATGGTTACCACTGTTTCATCCGGCATGGGCGTACCCTTTGGAGTTTTGCACCCGATACGCACATGGGCTGACACGCCGCAAGTGGCGCGATTCACAAGCACAAAGGGCAGAGGAAGATCAGTGCACACTCTCTCCGTGCCATCCCCCTGCTCCAATATCCCACTCATCTGATACTCGGTATTGCGCAGATCCACTCGACAGAAAGAATCCACCTGCACACCGTTTGCATAGTTTACCAGCACGGAAATGTCGGAGATAGCAGCTTTGGATGCACCCGTGAAGCGAAAATCTCGAATAATGGAATGGGCGCGCTTGTTGTCGATAAGCTGATCCACAATATCCGGGCGGATTGCGTTGTGACCGGTTACCTTGAGTTCCCCAACGGTAGAACCAGTGATCTGACCGACAAAATCGCCCGTAGCATGCCTGGCATTCAGATGAACGTCGTAGAGCAAATCTTTGCTGTCATGCGTGCGTCTCGCAGTCACATCCGCCGCCAAACTCACCGGGATGCGTTTACCGCGGAATGCAACAATGTGCTGCGGAGTGCGCACCAGCTTCGGTATTTCTGCGTGCAGCTCGGCATCCTGCACCTGCATTCCCGGGGTGAGCCGCAATTTTCCATTCACACGTACCAGATCCGGCACTTCCACTTCATTCACCTGCACCCCTGCAATATTCAACATCATCTCCAAAAGCTCTGCAGGTACCTGCAGCTGCACGTCTTTCAATGTAATTTGCCGGGGATCACTCCAGTCCGGTCTGGCGCTCAGAAGACCGGGATCTCCATCCTCAGAGCCCGCTATTTGCAAGGCAACGTGACCACTCGTGTACTCACTCAACTCCGCGCTCAGGGAAATTTTCCCCATATCACGCTCTCCGTACTTCACCTCGTTGAAACCTGCTTGCAAACGTCCGGCAGAGAATAGCCGGCTCAACTCCCCAATCGGCGTGATTTGCCTCAGCTCATCCACCAGCAGCTCCGCGCTCTCTACCTGCACATCTTTTGCCTGCACGCGTCCCGTTTTCAGCCGCACTCGAGCCTCTTCTATGCTCAACGTCTCCGGAGCATGGAAGGAAGGCAGTTTCGCCCGCATGACCTCAAGCTCCAGACGTGGAGATAGCACTGAATATCCCCCGTCATGCCCGGAGTCAGTCGCTTCATCCGCCGTCGTGGTCTCCTCTTTCTCATCAGCGTTCCCCTCTACAGAATCCTGGGCAAGTCGCCCGGCATCTTCATCGTCACTTCTCTGCACACCTGCCTCTTCAGTGGTTCGGTCAGATGCATAGGTCACAGAATCCGCCGCGGCGGAAAAAGCCACACTTTCCGCACCATTAGGCCACCCATCTTCGTTAAAAGAGAGTGTGCCGAGGTTAGTGGTAAGATGCGGGGCTGCAATATGCACAGGTTGCCCATCGCTGAGGGGCAAGTCTGCCGATGCAGCTTCCAACGCCAACTCCACCTGCTGTATTGCCTCGGGCAAATAGCTCGCCTTTTGCCTAATCTTGGCAAGCCTCACCTGCAAACGAGGCTTGTCCAAGTGATAGCCAACGTACGTGAGCTTGTCGGTGGACAGCCATGCCCCGAGCATGTGGAAGCTGGGCACAAAATCCTGCCAAGTATTCTGACCGGGTTTGAAAGAGGGAGCATCCAGTTGAGCCTGCAGCTGCAATTGCACACGCTCGCCCAGTTCCAACCCTTCCGGGAGCTCTACCGGCACCGGAGAGAGCTCATTCACCAACGTGAGCATCTTCTGTATCGGCAGGTCGGCAGCCAGTTGCGCCTGGCCCTTCCGGTTTTTTGCGCTTGCCAGCGCTTGCAGAGATCCCTCCGGAAAGCGCAACTCCAGCTTATCGATGTTGAAATCACCGTTGTCGTAAAAAAAGGAGAGTTCCAGTTCATCCACCTTTGTCTCGCCCACCATCAGATTTTTTTGCAACACATGGCCGCGCAGCTGCGCACTCCGCAACGTGAAATCCTCTTCAAACACCACATCCCCACTTAGTCGCACATCCGGAGGGTCGTTATCCGGGTGGCGAAACTTCTCCAAAAAGGCACGTGTCTTTTGGGAACCCACATGGTGGAGCATGCGCACCAACGCTGCAGTACTGTGCACATTGAAAGCCAAATGACGCTCACGCAAATCATAGGCGCCCCGAAGGGAAGCCGATGCCTCCGGATCCACCGTACGAAACTGCAGGGAGTTAATGGTGATGCCCTGCTTGTCGTAACTGAGGTCGGCCACGGCATCGCGAAAGTGGAACGGACCTACATCGTAGCTTGGAACGTTGGCTTGCAATGCAACGCGCGGTTCTTCAAGCCAATCTACATGCACGTTCAACGAGGGGACCTCATCAGACTTCCATTTTTGGTCATGGATGGTGCTGTAAATACGGTTGATGACTCCTTGGTAGCGCTCAATAGTCTCTGCTAAATTCGGAGGGGAAGAAACCCGCGTCTGGTCAGTGGATTGTGGAGCCTCATTTTCTGGCAATGCAGCGGGATCCAAACTGCCGGTCAATTTCACGGGTACTCCCATTACATTGAGCCGTCCATTGGCAACGCGCAACACATCACCTTGATTCATGTCCAGTTCCACGCTCTCGATCTGTACCGGCAATTCCGCAATTACAGGGTCTGTTACAGGCAAAGTCAGCGTCACGCCGGATACCCGCATAAAAGATGCACGCAGTTCCCCTGCGAGCATTTTTCTGAGACTCAGTCCCGCGGCCAGATCACGTACATTGCCCAGCTCATCGCTGTGCTCTGCATCCGTATAGAAATGCAGGTCTTTCGCGCACACAGCTACACCGTGCATCGGATCCAGCCTGAGTTCATCTATTTTCAGGTACACACCCTGCTCAGCTGCCTTCCGCTCCAGAAAACGCACGGCAAAGTCCGGCAATCCCCTTGTACTCAGCCACGCCAAACCCACGCAACATGTGAGAAAGAGAAGCAGACATACCGTTGGCACCATGGATCCAACTCGGCGTATGGTAATCTTTCCCGCCATGTTCTGCTCGTATTTGCTTTACGAAATCATAGCTCCGGATCCTGCTCGCCCTCCGGCAGCCTGGGCGCCTTTGGCAAGTTTTTCTCAATATCATCCAAAAGATTGACCATATCTACCCCGCGCTGCGCAGAATCATCGTGCCGAAAACTCAGACGCGGTGTGTTGCGCAATGTCACACGCCGACTCACCGCCTTTTGAATACTGCCGCGGGCCCGCGTAAGCTTCTCAAGTACAGAGGCAACTCCCATGCGACCAACCACTCCCACCCACACTCGCGCTTCACGCAGATCCTCCGTTACCTCAACATCCAAAATGGACACGATCGTGCCGGGCCACTCAAACTCGCGCTGCACAAATGTGCCTATCTCCCGCTTGAGCAGTTCGTTCACCTTGTCTAAGCGGTGCGTTGCCATGGTAATTTTATAGTGTCTGTTTAATCTTCTCGAGAGTGTAGCATTCTATCACATCGCCTTCCTCATAATCGTCGTAATCTGCCAGACGTATGCCGCACTCCAGACCACTCTTCACCTCCTCCACTTCATCCTTGAAGCGGCGCAGGGTCGACATGCGGCCATCGAACACGACCTGCCCATCCCGCAGGACACGGGCTTCAGCAGTACGCAGCATCTTGCCGTCTGTCACATATGACCCCGCAGCTTTTCCTTTGTTCAATTTATAGATCTGTTTGATTTCGGCATGTCCCAACACAGTCTCTCGCGTCTCAGGTTCCAGCATACCCAGCATCGCATCTTTCACCTGGTCGATGAGTTCGTACACAATGGAAAATATCTTCACTTGGACGCCCTCACGCTTCACCGCTCTCACCGCATTGGTCTCGACCTTCACATTGAAGCCGAGTATGACCGCGTCCGACGATGATGCGAGAAGCACATCATTCTCTGAAATTGGTCCCGCTGCCGCTCCAATAAACTCGCACTCCACCTTCTCGCTCTTGATATCCAGAATCGCCTTCTTGATGGCTTCCACAGAGCCCTGCACGTCGCCTTTCAAGAAGAGTTTGAGGACAGCTTTGTGGTTGGTTTCGCCAATCATGGCCAGCACGTCCTCCATGCGCGAGCGTTTGGGCACAGCCAGTCGCTCGCGGCGCTGCTTCTCCAAGCGCTCCTCAGAAAGTTTACGAGCGGCCCGTTCATTTTCCATCTCCACCAACTCATCACCCACGTTAGGAGTTTCCAGGAAACCGGAGACCTCTGCGGGCATACCCGGCAACACGCGCTTAATGCTCTCGCCGCGGTCATTCATAAGCGTCTTGACTTTGCCGGCGTATGGTCCGCAAATGAACGGCATACCCACCTTCAATGTGCCGCTCTGCACAATGACCGTGGCAGAACTGCCCTTACCCTGCTCCATGCGAGCCTCGATGATAGAAGCCCGGCAATTGGCGCGCGGATTGGCGCGAAGTTCCAACACCTCCGCCTGCAAGCAGAGCAGCTCCAGCAGATCATCTATGCCCTCTCCTGTGGCGGCGGACACGTTCACGCATTCCACATCTCCGCCGAAATCCGTGGGCACCAATCCTTCCTCCATGAGTTGGGTTCGCACACGCACCGGGTCTGCCGCCGGTAAATCGCATTTGTTCACCGCCACGATGATGGTCTTATTCGCCGCTTTGGCATGCATGATGGCCTCTTTCGTCTGTGGCATGATACCGTCATTCGCCGCCACCACCAGCACCACGATATCTGTAACATCGGCGCCGCGCGCCCGCATCTCCGTGAAAATGGCGTGTCCGGGAGTATCGATAAACGTGATGGTATGGTCACCGTGCTTCACCGTGTATGCGCCAATGTGCTGGGTGATTCCTCCCGCTTCATCCGCCACCACTTTTGTGCGCCGAATGTAGTCAAGCAAGGAGGTTTTGCCGTGGTCAACATGCCCCATCACGGTAATAATGGGAGTGCGTACCTTGAGCGCCTCTTCAGGCTCAGCTTCCGGCGCTACAGCTTCCGGCTCCACCACATTGACAGGCGCTTTCACCCCCGCACCCTTTTCGCGCTTCACTCGCTCATACAAAAATCCGTGTTTCTCGCACAACGCTGCCACTTGATCACTCTCAAGCAGGGTGTCCGTATTGGCAAACACCCCCATGCGCATAAGGTCTGCTATCAACTTGAAGGGCTTCAGCCCCATCAGCGCCGACAGCTCAGTCACAGACACCGGAGCTTTCACGTTGATTGTACCGCCCGGAGCCACAACTGCAACGGGAGCAGGCGCCGGAGCAGGAACAGGTGCCGGAGTATATTCCGGCTGGGAAGGCACAGGAGCCGGCTGGGGCTTCTCCGCAGGGGGTGTTGCAGGCGCCTCAGCAGCCTTGCTGGGCTGTGGAGCTTTCTTACGCTGCGGTGTCAGCAAGTCCAAAGCTGCTTTTTTGGTGGCAGGCGCCGCAGCTGGGGCCGGTGTCGGCTTCGCAGCGGCTTTTTTCTTCCCTCCCAGCAAATCCAGCGCGGCTTTTTTAGTGGCAGGCGCTGCAGCTGGAGCCGGGGCAGGAGCCGGCTTCGCAGCCGCCTTTTTCTTCCCGCCCAGCAAATCCAGAACTTCCTTTTTTGGTTTCTCTACCGGCATGTGTCTTTTTCTCTATGTTCAAGTTACGCTTTTTTGGCAGTGGAGAGGATGTGTTCTGCCTGTTCCTCCGTGATATCCAAAGTGTCCATCAAATCTTCTTTCTGTACGTCCCACGTCACGATATCCTGCACTCGAGTAAAGCCGGCTTCCACCATGGCCCTAGCCAACTCATCACTGATCTGGAGAGCACGTGCCAATTCGCCTGCGGCTTCCTGCATTTGTTCGCGCGTTCCGGCGTCTCCGCCACGCGCTTCCACGCGCACATCCCAGTGCTCATTCGGCTCTGAAATGAGTCGAGCAGTGAGCCGAACATTCTGCCCCTTGCGCCCCTTCGCCTTGGCGGCGGCCTTGTCATCTTCCACATACACCGTCACCAACCTCTGGGCTTCATCTACTTCAATGCTCACCGGATCAATCGGCGCCAAGGACTCCTGCACCATCACGCGCCGGTCCTCCGAATACTCAAGAATATCCACCTTCTCGTGGTTAAGCTCATTCACCACATTCTTCACGCGAGAACCTCGGATGCCTACACAGGCGCCGATGGGATCGACATTCGCATCGTGGCTGCGCACCACCAATTTGCTCCGATAACCAGCCTCCCTCACCACCATCACAATTTCTACGGAGTGCTCCGCTATCTCGATAACTTCACTCTCAAACAAGCGACGCACCAAGTTCGGGTGGCTTCGCGAGAGGATAAGTTCGTGTCCGCGCGCTCCATCCCTCACTTCCACCACGTAGAACCTCAGCTTGTCACCTGTGTTGTACTCTTCGCCCGGTATCCGCTGACGCGAGGGCAGTATCCCCTCAAACTTCTCAACCTCCACAATCACGTCTCCTTTGTCGTAGCGCTTCACCGTGCCGGTCACCACCTCGCCCACACGGTCTTTGAAAGCATCTGCCAGCATTTCTTGCTCGGCGCGGCGAATACGTTGCTGCATCGTTTGGCGTGCGGTTTGCACGGCAATGCGCCCAAAATCTCTAGGAGTCACATTGACACTCAGCGTATCACCGGGCTGCACCTGCTTACCTTTCGGGGCGCACACACTCATCGCTGTACTCAACTTCAACTCGTTGAAAGGATCGTGCATCTCGGCATCTTCCACCACTGTCATCTCCGCCTTGATCTTCACCGTACCCTTCTGAGGATTCACAACTGCCCGCAAATGGTGAATGCGATCCGCCCCCGGCACCATCTTGGCATAGGCAGTCAAAAATGATGCTTCCAACGCCTGCAGCACACTTTCACGTGTCAGGTCCTTCTCGCGTACATAAAAGTCGATCAAAGCGGTAATATCTGTGGTGGCCATGTTTTTCGAAGTCGTTGGTGGTTTGCTTTTCAATCATCCATAAAAAAAGAGCGGGCCCTCGACCCGCTCCAATCCTCTGGAAGACCGGAACTCATACGCGGGCATTATAAGGGTGTGCCCCCATTTTGTCAAGTATCTATTTTGCCGTACCGCGCATTTGTCCCCACAAAATCTCTTCTAGCCTAGGGCAAACGCATTAGAAAATGCGCTTGCCTACGTACGATGTGCGATCTGGAGAGTTCGGCGGCTACGCCGCGAATTTGACGAATGAAGGGGCTCCTCCGGGCCACCATCATGATGACCGCTTGGTGTCATGATTTTTGATACGTATGAACAGTGATATCAGTCAACAAGATCATTTTCACCGTTGCTTCAGGAGCACGGCGCGAAGGAATGAGGTGGGTGCGGGTCACATCCGCAGCGTGCTGAGCGGCACGACGAGCACGCCGTCGTCGCGGCGGTAGGCGTAGGTTCCCACACCGATGAGAACCATCAAGAAGGAGGGAGCGGGGGCATGCCGAGTGTCCACCTTGCCGGCAAACTTGAGAAGAGTTGCCGCCCCTTCGTCAGCCTTGTGCCCGCCCAATTTAATCTCCACGAGGCCGTACTGACCGTTACGCAGGCATATCAGGGCATCCACCTCCAAACCATTCTTGTCTAGGAAATGATGCACCTCGCCCTGGAGAGCCTCCGCATACACGCGTAGATCGCGTATCACCATATTCTCGAAAAAGAGTCCCATGGATGCCAGATCCTGCATCAACTGCTCCGGCCCCGCACCGAGGGCTGCCAGCGCGATAGAGGGGTCCGTAAAATAGCGCGTGGGCGATTTCCGCATGGGGATGCGGGACCTCAGCAGTGGCGTCCAGTTTTCCACTTCTTCAATCACAAAGATTTTCCGCAGAGCCTCCACGTAATCTGCCACGGTCGCCACGGCCGGTGGATGAGGCTCTCCCGCGCCGATGTCGGCCGCCAGCCGGGCGAGAGTGGTCTGCGTCCCCATCGACCGCGCGTACGCCCGCAGCAAGGCCCTCACCCGATCCGGACTGCGCCGCACCCCATCCACACGCGACATATCTGTGTTCACCACCCCTTCGTAATAATTCAAGGCCGTGTCCAATGCGGCGGAGGGGGATAAGCCAAGAGCTCCCGGCCATCCGCCACGCGATATCAGGTACGCCAGCTCCTCCAGCCCCATCTCCCGCTTACCCTCCACTTCCCGTGCCCCGGCAAACAGCGCCGCCAGCGATACCTCACCGGACGACTCACCCGATTCAAAGAGCGACATCGGACGCATCCTCACGCGCGCGATGCGCCCCGTTCCCGAATGCTGAATCTGCGACACGTCCGCCGGCACCGCAGAACCCGTGAGGATAAACTGCCCAAACTCCCCCCGTTGATCCACCTCAAACCTCACCGCATCCCATACGCTAGGCTCCTGCTGCCATTCATCCAGCAACATGGGGGCTTCCCCCTGCAGCAGTCTGCGTGGCGCTGTGTGCAGCAGGTCGCTGATATGCCCCCTCATGTCCGGGTTATTGAAGTACAGCTCGCTCCGCGCTACTTGCGCCGCCGTCGTCGTCTTCCCGCACCACTTCGCGCCCTCCACCAACACCGCTCCGCTCGATTCCAGCTTCCGCCTCAGCATTTCATCCGCTATCCTCGCTCTGTATGCTCGTCTTTTCATTCGTTTCCTTTTCCATTCATTATACGAATCTTATCTATTATGTCAATTCATTTTTATCTATTTTGGACAATTTTTATTATTTATTTTGGACAAAATTTATTGTTGATTTTGGACAAGATCTATTGCCTTTTTTGGATATTTTATCTTCCCTCCCTGACTTCTTTGTTATCAGCCTATTTATTTCTCTTGACTCGCTTAGCGAGCCATGATAGATTGATGCCGTCCCTCAACAAAACGTCACAATGAATTCCTGCCCCCCCCGCATTTGTTATTAGCTTATTGTAAACGTTTTATAATTCTTGCCCTGACAAGTGTGCTGATACTCGCAGGGGCGACGGGAGCGAAGGAAGAGGCGATAAAACAGGACGTGCCTCAGCAGGGGGTGGAGCTGCTCTTCCCGGCAGGTACAGGAAAGAGCGTGAAGGGAGCCAAGCTCAGCAAGGAAGAAAAGAACGCGGCGGCCTTGCTCAAAAAGCTCAAAGCTATCGAAAAAGGCGGCAACGTGAACGCCGTGGACAAGCTAGGTCAAACCGCCCTCATGTATGCCGCTGCGCAGGACAACAAACTCGCCATCTGCTGGCTCGTGGCCAAGGGTGCGGATGCCACCATCAAGAACAAGAAGGGCAA
>CANRJD010000036.1 GCA_947630815.1 uncultured Akkermansia sp.
GCTATTTTCGCGTATTTCAAATCCTCATTCGGGAGCGAAGCCAGCATCTCATCCGCCGCTGTCAGCAAGGCCTTATTAGCCTCACCCTTCTGTTCATTCACCTGCGCCAGTCTCTGTTTGTAGTGCTTGCGCATCGCTTTCACCTCGTCCGGGAAAAGGGCGAGAATGTCTTTGTTCCCCACGAGATTAGCACAGCGCAGCACAATATCATACCACCTGAAGTACCGCTCCCAGCGTTCTTCCTTCTTACGTGCATCCGCGACCCTTGCTTCTTCTCCATTCGCACCCACAAAATAGCTATTCGGCCAATCCCCCCAATATGAGACTTTGATGTCACAATCCAGGGAAAACTCGTGCTTCTTCTCTGATGCGCTTCGACCATCTTGATAATAGAGCTTCTTATCCAGCATAGCGAGCAATGACCAGCGCATATCATCCGGCATCTCATTCATCAAGTATTTTGCCGTGTTGTACACAACACGATCAACGTCTTTTTTTAAGAAACTGAGAAGCGCCCCTGGCTTAGTTTGATCAATTCGACGATTTACATCGTAGCATTTAGACCATACCGGACTTGCCTTATAGGCTTGCATGAAGGATATAGGACGCCCACTGCGGCCGACGAAAAAAGCCTTCGAGGCAGTTGTACTTGGTCCTTTGCCCATGACTTTTGAACCATCCGTAGCAAAGCAAAGCCCCAGTTGCTCACACAGAAACGCATCCCGTGATTGAGCCGGCATCTTTCCAACATTCCTGACGAGTTCTGTGAGCTGCTTGCGTTGCTCGCCCTGGATATCAGAAACATCGACCGGCTTGTATTCAGCCCACGCAGTACCCTGCAAGCAGGTCAAGGCAAGCGAGCCAAATATCAGTGTACGTATTATTGCTTGTATCGATTTCATCGCAAAACAGGTTTTCTGGCTATACAAAAAGAATACACAGGAAATAACCTGTGCAAGAAAAGAAGAAATTCAACACCCACAATATCAATATATTGCGGTCAACAGGGGGGGGTAACAAGGTGTTGTGTATTGAGTGTTCATTCGCTTCACTCTCACAGAACAGGAGAAATGCTAACAGGCAAGCTGTGCAAAGTCAAGCTAAAAAGCAAAGAAAATCAGAGTGGCAAACGTATTTTCTAATGCGTTTGCCGAGTGCTGAGCTTGCCAACGGTTGGGAAATGTGCTATAAGTGCGCCGTCGCTCGGGTTCGGGTGGTCGCTGCAGGTGAAAACCTGTAGAGGAAAGTCCGGACATCACAAGGCAACGCGCCCCTCGAAAGCGGGGGAACCATGGGTCAAGCCATGGTGACGGATAGCACCACAGAAATTATACCGCCCGTCAGGGTAAGGGTGAAATGGTGGGGTAAGAGCCCACCGCGCTCGTTGGTAACAACGGCGGCACGGTAAGCCCCGCGCGATGCAAGACAAACAGGGGGAGGGTCGCCTGCCCGCCTAAAGTCCCCCGGGTAATAGTCGCACTCTGCCCCACGGCAGAGCACGTCCCCATGGACGCGAGAAAAATGACCACACAACCCGCAAGGGTGGACAGAATCCGGCTTACAGAACCCGAGCGGCATTCATTTTCCTGCTCCGATTACCACATACGACGTAACTCAGTGGATCCATCGGCCAACAACGACAGCACATGCTTGCCATCCGGGGATTTGGTGTAGCGCTTCTCGTAGCGCGTGCACGGGTTGCCGTTTTCATCCCAAAAATATTCACGCAAGAGTGCCCCATCCTGCCCGTATTCGCACACGCGTTCAGCATACCCAAGCGCATCATTCACGCAAGGGATACCATCGGCATCATTGTAGCACTCCCACTCCACAAGTCCCTGCGGTGTCGTACGCACAAGTCGTTCTGCGCATGTGCGGACATGGCGGCACATGGTGCCGGAATCATCGCAGTAGCGCTCGCGCTGCAGAGTGCCCTCTCGTGTACTCTCACGCAGCACGCTGCATGCGCCTGTTGCAGGTTGGTGAGCGTGCTCTCCGGCAGCATTGAACCACATTATCGTGGTACTACGGCCATCCGCAGTGCGACATTCTTCTTCGCGTGCGATGCCTTGAGCATTATCAGCCGGAGCTCCGGCAACAAAATTGGTGCGAGTAGAGGTGTTGTGCTCATCATCGTATGCGAAGATAATCTGCTGCTCTCCACGAGTATTGGTGATGGGTTCTCCCTTGCCATCGCGGTAGTCAATACGCAGAGGTCGCCCTTGGGCATCATATTGAATGCACTCCATAGCATACCCGGGCATACGTGGCACAATGCGCTGCCCGCTCCTATCCTGGAATTCGGTGCAGACAAGCCGTCCCTTTTCATCATATCGGAAGACGCGTGCGTGCACTCCTGAGGCGTCAACAGTAGGTTCTCCTGTAGCCGTGTAATTACTTTTGCGTACAAGCCGGTCAGCTTTGTCATACTCCATGCGCTGCTCGGCTACAAGGCTACCCGGCATGGCGATCGGGTGCCCCTCCGCGCTGATGTGTACCAGTCGTTCCAATCGACCGTTTTTACCGTATTCAAAGCGTAGATGAGGCACGGCTGGCAGTGAGGTAGCGGGTAATTCATCAATACCTGTGGGTTCGGTGGCATCCGAGCTGTTGAACAAGCCGCTATAGCAACGCACGGCCTGATTTTCCGCACTCCCTGTCACAGTATGATATATACCCATTCCCAACACTCCCACCAGCAATCCCATGGCCGCTAGAGTTCCCATGTATCCCCACATGTAACGGAAGAGCGTCCGCGTGCGCTTTTTTATATCGGGTATCATTTCAGTAATTCAGAGGAGGTGCTCCCTTGCTGACGTTACCCCTTTCGGCTCTGTTGAATATCTGGTAGCGTAAATGCAATTGCAGTGCCCCACGACACGACGGCGTACCGTGGACAGGGAAGCAACAACCCTGTTACGATGTACGGCGGTGGCTCGTGGCGGCGCCTATGTACGATTGCGGAATTCGGCGCATTGCGCGCGGGCATGGGGAAGTTTGGCCTTCTTGCTGGCTTACCTTCTTCATCCATGGGAAACGCATGAGGAATGGGTTGAATGAGCCCAGAGAAGATTTTATTGGGACACGTGTTGTTTGTTTTTTTGAATTGAAAACGAGAACTTGACTTCAAGTAAGTTGAAGTTGTAGGATAGGGGTAACCAACCCACGGGAACTATGATGAAAAAGATACTTGCAATGATAGCAGGAGTCGCCGCTTTGAGCTGCGGACAAACCCAGGCAGAGCCCTCAGAGCCAGCCAATGGCGGCAAAGTACTGGTAGCCTATTTCTCTGCCACGGGAACTACTGAAAACGCGGCAAAGAAACTTGCAGAAGCCACCGGCGGCACCCTGCATGCTATTACTCCCAAGGTGCCATATAGCGCAGCAGATTTAGACTGGCGAGATCACAAATCTCGTTGCTATGTGGAGATGCACGACCCAGCTTCCCGCCCGGAGATCAGCGGCACAGTGGCGAACATGACGACGTACGACACGATCTACATCGGCTTCCCCATTTGGTGGGACACCTACCCGAGCCTTATTGCCACATTCATTGAAGCACATCAACTGCAAGGCAAAACGCTCATCCCGTTCGCGACCTCCGGAGGTAGTGGAATCGGCGCCAGTGTGGCGAATCTGAAAAAGAATTACCCCACGCTTACATGGAAACGAGGACTGTTGCTCAACGGCGTTGATGTGCAGCAAATCCGCGGCATGCTGAAGTAAGATACCAAAGCGATGTGCTGCTCGCAGAAGCTTGTCTCAGCTCTCGCAGTTGCGGGGAGTGCGTGGGAAAGGCAGCACATCGCGGATGTTCTGCACGCCCGTCACAAACATGATGAGACGCTCAAAACCCACGCCGAAGCCTGCGTGCGGCACCGTGCCGAAGCGGCGCAAGTCCGTGTAGTGCACGTATTCCTGTTCCTTCATGCCGGCTTGGCGGATGTTGCTGAGCAGCACTTCAGCGCGTTCTTCACGCTGACTGCCGCCCATGAGTTCGCCAACTCCCGGCACCAACACATCCATGGCAGTCACCGTGCGTCCATCGGCGTTTTTGCGCATGTAGAAAGGCTTGATATCCGCCGGGTAGTCGTAAACAATGACCGGGGCATGAAAATGCTTTTCGGTGAGGAAGCGCTCATGCTCGGTCTGCATATCCATGCCCCAATGCGGCGGGTACTCAAAGTGCTGACCGCTTTTTTCCATGAGTTCCACAGCCTCCGTGTACGAACAGCGCACAAAAGGACAATCCCGCACGGCTTCCAAACGCCCACGCAGTTCCGGATCCACAAAACGGCAGAAGAAATCGAGATCACCGCTCGTGTCGCTCAACACATCGGCCACCACGTATTTCAGGAAATCTTCGGCAAGTTGCATGTCCCCGGCCAAATCACAGAAGGCGACTTCCGGTTCAATCATCCAGAACTCAGCGGCGTGGCGAGGCGTATTACTGTTTTCCGCGCGAAATGTAGGACCGAAGGTGTAAATGCGACTCAGCGCACAAGCAAAGGATTCGCCCTCCAGTTGACCGGAAACTGTGAGCGATGCAGGTTTGCCAAAGAAATCCTTGTCATAGTTTTCGTTGGGGGCAAGGGGATCAAGCGTTGTCACACGAAACATCTCACCCGCGCCCTCGCAATCCGATGCAGTGATGATGGGCGTGTGCACCCACACAAAGTCGCGTTCCCCAAAAAAACGATGCACTGCTGCCGCGACACGCGAACGTGTGCGGAATATGGCTCCGTACAAATTGGTGCGCGGACGTAAATGCGCCACCGTACGCAAAAACTCCGGGCTGTGGTGTTTTTTCTGCAGCGGGTAATCATCTGCCACAGCACCCACCAATTGAACCCGCGTAGCGCGCAATTCCCATTTCTGCTTGCCGGGTGACTCCACAAGCTCCCCCTCTACGTGCACTGCAGCACCCGTGTTCATCCGTGGCAAATCTTCCGACCCTGGCACACCCGCATCCACCACCACTTGCAGAGATGCCAGGCATGTGCCATCATTCACCTCCAGAAAAGAAAACTGGCGTGCATCCCGCCGCGTGCGCACCCACCCCTCCACACTTATTGACGCCACCGCGTTCTCGCTTGCCAGAACTTGCTTGATTAATGTTCGTTCCATGTGTTCACTATACCACCCGTCGCCTCATTTGGCAAGGGGGAGTCCAAGGCAAACGCATTGGAAATGCGTTTGCCTATGTACGATGAACAACACGCACGACGGCTGTAAGTGCGTATGGACAGCGCGGATGCGCTGCCCGAAGGGGTGAAAACTGGCGACGGCTGTAAGCCAGTTTGGCCAAAAGCATAGCTTTTGCCCCGAAGGGGTAAGGAGTCGTAAGGCGACTCCGAAGCAACCAGGACAGGGCGGTGCCGGTGAGTCAACTTTCGATGTACAATTTATTAATAATGTGCGCGTTACGCAGATGTTTTTTGAATCATTAACGCATACAAGGGCGTCTTTAGAGCCGTCACCTTGAGGAGCCTTGGTTGTCACGATTCTTGATACGTATAAGCGATGACATCAGTCCACAAGAGTCTATTTTCGTTGTTGGGCTTCTCTCAAGGGCCTCGGACAACGTCGCCTCTTTCTCCTCGCGTTCCCCCCAAAACGGAACGGAAGGGAGAATTACTGACGCAGGGCATCGCGAATAAGCTGATCGGCACCAGCATCAGGGTATTTTTTGAGAATAGCTGCAATGGCCTTACGCGCCTCTGCCTGCTTAAATCCGAGGGCCACGAGGGCAAGCTCGGCATCCGCTGCAGCTTGAGATGTCACTCCCTGCTGCTGAGCCTCCCACGTGGAAGCAAGGCCTATCTTATCCTTGAGTTCGAGAATAATGCGCTCCGCCGTTTTCTTTCCAACCCCTTTTGCACGAGCGATAGCCTGCACATCCTGCCTGACAACGGCATCCTTAAACTCATTCATGCGCATTCCACTGAGCACGGCGATGGCCATGGCGGGACCTATGCCGCTCACGTGCTCTACTAAAAGGCGAAAGATATCGCGTTCTTCATCAGTAGCAAAGCCATAGAGCACCTGTGCATTCTCGCGGATGTGCAGGTGGGTTTTAAGCTTCACTTGGTCACCAAGTTGCGGGTTGAGTGCATCATAGGTCGAGAGCGGCACGATCACCTCATAGCCCACCCCGCCTACATCCAACACGATACTTTGGGGAAGCGCTTCAGCAACAATGCCTCGGAGAAATGAAATCATGGAGAATTAGAAGTATTAGTTGAAGAGAGTCATGATTCTGGCGCCGGATCAGGAACAGAAACCGCCTTGGCAGCGGCAGGAGTCTTGGAATCCTCTGCAGCAGGAGGAGAACCAGCCCCCTCTGTCCCTCCTGTAGTCGGCTTACCAACCTTCCCCTGCCCGGCTGCAGGTTGTTTAGCATCGGCAGAGTGAGACTTCTGCTCGGTCGGCACGGGCTTGGGTGCCAGTAAATCATCCACCTCCACAAATTGAGAGCCCTGCCTCAGTCCACCGAGCTCATCTAGCAACTCTCGGCAACGAGAATTAAGTCGCTTGTAATCAATAGGACCGTTTTCCGGTTCTTTGGAATGTGGGAAAATGAGATAGGAAGCTCCCAGCGAGGACACTGGGCGAGCATACACTTCTGCCTTGGGGTTAATAAGTTTGCCAAGGCGCAGCGAAGCCTCACCAGACTTGTGACGCGGCCCAAAATCACCCACAATGGCGGGGTAAACTTTTTTTCCAACAATGACCACTGCATAATCTCCCGGCTGCGGACGAAAACTATCATCGCGACCTTCCTTCAAAGTGAGGGGCACAACGATGAAAGGATCATACTGCGCCAACAGAAAGCTGTAGCGCTTGATATCCCAAATCACGCGGCGAGCATCTTCAATGGCTGCAGCGTTGCGCGGTTTATCCTTGAGTAGCTTGGTCAATCGAGCCTCCCAACTTGGGAGTAGCGGGTTGGGCGTAGCTGTTCGTTTGCGCCAGCGGTACGATGTCATAGGCTGGTAATAATCACTTTTACGAATGGAATCGGGCATAGTGGCCAGTCGATCGCCATCCGAGCCATCACTGACCACATCCATATCTGCCTGTATCCAAAGCACGCGACGATGCGACCCCGGGGCGGTAATTTCCAAGATGGTGTCCGTGTCGTAAAAATTGTGGCGACTGAGCGGTTGAGCAAGCGAAGCAACGGCTCGGCGCACCTGATTCTGCTTGTGCTGATAGAGCGCATGGAACCAGCGGGAAACGCGCGCCCCCTCTACGAGTTTGCGGTAATTCTGCAACACTTCCGGCAAATCCGGGTTGGCAACGAGGAGCTCCCGTGCATCCGCCGCATGTGGCATCATCAGATCCATCGAAATACGAATTTGATAGGCTTGCTTTTTCGCGCGATCCCTGCTGGCGGTGCTCCCCGAAGAAAAATTCACCGAGCTGCGTAGATGGAGATCCTTGGCAAGTGTCGTGAACTGTTCGAACGTGCCGGTGCTCAGCTTTTCCGGCAGAACCGGAGGAAAAGGCGGAAGCGTAAGATTGACTTGTGGCACCAACCCCTGAGGCTCCCACGGCTGGGGGGCAGTTTGCGCCGCAGCATCTCCTTCTGACGCGGGTACCGGAACCTCCACTCGCACTTCTACAGGGACTTCCACCCGTTTTTCAACGATACGCACCTCCGGCACAGGTTTTTCGCGCAGAGCGCGCACCAACTCCGCGGGGTAAGGAGTGCACAATGCTGCCGCGACCAGCCCCAAAACCAGTACCGATGCACCCGTGATCCACCACCCCCAGCTGAGTCGAATTACCTTCATGGCGTACCTCCCGTTTGAACCTGAACACGCCGCGGGCGACATGCTAATACCGTACGCAGCAACCACAGTGGCAACATTCGAAGCAAACAACTGCTCATCCAAACCTTCGCAGAAGGGTACACGCGAGCACGCCCCGCTTCCAACGCACTCAGCGTACTGCGTACGACCTCATCTGCTGACGTATAAAAGTATGATTTGAGCGGCATGTCTCCACGGTCGAACCCGGTACGCTGTGCCACGGAACCGAACTCCGTATGCACTGGTCCCGGGCACACAGCTAAGACGCGCACTCCCCGACTTGCTACCTCCAGCCGCACGCCTTCTGAAAAGGATGTCACAAATGATTTACTGGCCGCGTACAATGCAAAATCCGGCAGAAAGACATCCGCCGCTAATGACGAGATATTGATGATATCTCCTCCATCGCTAAGCATACGTGGCAGCAACCCATGCGTCAGCTCAGCCACGGCCAGCATGTTCACCTCCATGAGACGTCGTATTTTCTCCCGCCGAGCGGTGGCCAGATCACCGTAATCGCCCAGCCCGGCACTATTCAGAAGGAGAGTGCGTCCAGAAGGGAGAGAGCAGAGCTGCTCAAGCAAGGCATCTCGTTGCTCCGCCTGTGCCAAATCACAGGGGACGCACAGAAACTCCACGCCAGGATGTAGAGTGCGCATACGCTGTGCAAGAGCCTCCAACCGTTCCTTACGCCGCGCCACAAGCACCATGCGACGCCCCTGCCCAGCCAATGCCTCAGCAAAGCCCTCTCCCAGCCCGGAAGACGCCCCGGTGACAATAATGAGTTCATATCCCATCCGCTCTAATTATTACATTTTTTCGCTCAATCATCAAGAAAAAAGGCACAACCGGCAAGGCAAACGCATTAGAAAATGCGTTTGCCTATGTACGATGTTGGATGTACGATTTGGGGAATTCGGCGCGTTTCGCGGAATCGCAAAGCTGGAGCAATAGCGGGAGCAAAGGGAAACTTCTTTTTTCCATCGCTTTCTCCTATGAAACACACGGGAGATAGGTTGAATAGGCACGGAGAAATCTTATCGGGGCAAATGTGCATCCGGGGTGCCCCTTCTGGTTACTCCGGTTCCATCTCATTTTTTCGAAAATAATCTAAAAATCATCCATTCCGTTGAATACTTGTTCTCTGAGAAAGAACAGTTATACACAACCATGAAAAAGTTGTTGACAAAAGTTGAGATCTTGAGTAAAAAGGATTTGCTTACTGAATAGCAAGATACAAAAATATGGCAAAAAAATCGCACCGGCAGTACCTGGATAAGAACCTCACCCGCTACACAAGAGACAAAACATCGTTCCAAGGGTGGAGAGTTTGCATAAGCCGCCAAGGCACGATGTTCACCCGCTATATACCGGATCGAGTGTATGGCGGCGAAGAGGGAGCGAAAGCCGCCGCTATAGCACTGAGAGATGAGGTGCTGGCAGCGATAGCCGCTCGACCCGCTAAGGAAGTGCTCGAGGAATACCGCCTTAAGTTCCAGAGAACTTCCACGAAGGAAAGTGCAAAGGAAACCCCGGCTTCCACTGAACCGGCACAGCCAGTTACTGAATCGGTACAGCCAACTTCTGAGACAGTGCAGCCGACTTCTGAACCGGCGCAGCCAGTTTCTGAGACGGCCCAACCGGCTTCTGAAACGGTGCAGCCTGCTCCTGAGGTGACCTCAGTAGCTGCCGAGGCTCCCCAGCCTTCTCCCACTCAGAGCATATAAAATTCACAACGCAATATCTTGTGCGCAGGGTTACTCCGTTAACCCTGCGCTTTTTTGTGTCCCTTGCAGGAAGAGGAGACATTAACTGAACAGCGTGGTTGCTGAGAAGAGAGCATGTATTGGACAAAGCTTTGCATTTCCCCCAGTGTGACCTTGGAAAGCGCTCTGCTCATACGCTCGGTATAGTCAACACCCAGCCCCAACAGGAGATCCAGTGCCATGGAAGATGCACGCCGCGAGGGTGACTGCAAGCTGAGCAAGCATGAGGAAATGGCGGTGGCGCGAGCGCGCTCCAATTCTTCCTCAGTGATATTGCGTTTTGCCATGGCTTCCAAAGTAGAATGTAAAGCACTTCGAGCTGTGCGGAGCAACTCCGGGGAGGTCTCAAGCTGCACGGAGAAACAGCCGGAGTCCACCCCCTGCACAATCTCTGACCCCACATGGTAAACCAGACCGAGCCTCTCTCGCAATTCGGAGTACAAGGGTCCAGACATGTCCGAGCACCACTCATCCAGCAGCGTGAGCATAGGCTGCCACCTGTGTCGCAAGGGTAACCCGGGCATAGCGAGTGCATAGGCGGCTTGGTGCGTCGGCTCCGCTGTGCTGCAATGCTTCCTACGTGTGCGAATGGATGGACTTTTTCTCGCGCTCAAAGCCTCGCCACACGGCATTTCCGAAAATACCTGTCGCACCACGGGCAAAAGCCTCCGCGTATCCACCGCCCCTACTAATGAGAGCACTGCATTGTTCCCACAGAACAGACGGTTGTGCATCCTGCGCAGCTTGGCCGAGGTCAGCGAACGGACACTGCTCAGTGTGCCCAGAGAAGGCAACCCATACGAAGATAAGCCGTAACAGAGCGAGAGCAGTTCTCGGCGCGCCACACACACGGGAGAGAGCAATTCCTCGCGCAGGCAAGCCAGTTGATCCTCGCGTGCTGTGGATACGCATTGCTTATCCAACGCAGGGTGTAGTGCCACGTCCGCCAGCAAACGGAGCATGTCGGGACCATCCTGAGGCAAACAACGCAGGGAAAATATCACGCTGTTTTTGCCGGCATCAGTATGCAAGGAGGCCCCCGCATGCTCCACCCGGGTCGCTATTTCTTCGGTGTTCAGCGTTTTTGTACCCATGGGCATCACCTCGGCAAGCAGCGTTGATATGCCGGCCTGTGCGGCGGTTTCAGCGCGAGTTCCACCCCCCACAGCCAAGGAAATGAACAGGAGTTGGCAGGATGGAATATGCTGCGTCATACAGCGTAGGCCATTGGACAGTTTAGTGATGCGAGTCTTACTTATTTTCTCCTCCTTTTCAGCTGTGTGAGCTGAAGAATTGCTACCCGTTGGATCCACACTCACCTCCGTAACGCACGGGGAGAGCAAATACTGGCGTGCGACACGCTGCACATCCTCTGTTGTGATGCGCTGCAAAGCTTCACCCCATTCATCATAAGCGCCGGTATTATGCGCCGCGCACCACGTACTGGTAAGCACCTCTGCGGCAGAGGTGATGGTTGTCATCTCCTTGGAGCGCTGCACAAGGAAATATTTCTTCATGCGCGCCAGTGCGTCCGTAAAGTCCTTATCAGGCAGTTGACGAATGTAGCTCAACAAGGCATCTCGCAGCTCATCACGCCGGGCACGATCGACATCCGCCCGCACCACAATGGCGCCCTGCCCCGGCTCGTGCGGCATCAGGTACGCCGCCGTGTCGTACGCCAGCGCACGCTCATCGTGAAAAACGCGCTGCAACCATGCGCTGCGTCCATGACCGAGGATACTGGCCAACATACTCAACGGAGCCATGTCGGGGTGCTGGCGATTCGGAATACGCCATGCAAGGCAAAGTGAACTGAAACTCTGCGCAAACTCCCGACGGCACACGCGATTTCCCCACTGACGAACTTCGGGCGCGCAGGGCGGCTGCAGCCAGGTGCGGGGTGGCACATCGTTCATTTCCTCCTGAGCAGCTTCCAGCACATCCTTTGCCGACACATCCCCCACCACGATCATGAACATATTTCCCGGCACGTAGCACTCTGCGTGGTAGCGCAACAAGTCCTCACGCCGCAGGGCATCGAAAATGCCGCGCAACCCGATGACCGGGTAACGCGCAGGATGTCCGCTGTAAAGAGATTCCGCAAGAGATCGCTGCAGTGCTTCTTCCGGATCGTCGGCGCACATGTCCATCTCACGGCGAATAACGTCGCGCTCCCTCTCCCATTCTTCCTCCGGGAAAGTTGGATGCAGGGTCAACTGCACAAGTTGGTGCATAAAAGGTCGCCAATGTTGAGCCGGTCCATCGATGTGATAGACCGTATGACGACTGCTCGTGTACGCATTCCAAATTCCACCGAGCGACGCGACGTATTCATTGAGCTCCCTCGCATTTTTCTCGTGCGTTCCCTTAAACACCATGTGTTCCGTGAGGTGTGAAATACCGCTCCCTCCGTACACACCCTCCAGCATAGACCCCGTACCCACACCCATACGTACGGACACCACCGGAGCGTCATGCCTCTCCCAAATGAGCAACGCGAGCCCATTTGCGCAGAAATATGTCTCTACTCCCTGCATCATGATCCTGTACAAGTCGCCTCGGCGCACATATCGCGACGTAGTTGAGAAACCTGATCAGCACCCACAAGCTCAGCCCCCACGGCGAATCCAAAATCGAGCGCGCAGGCTGGTCCCATGCCGGTTACCAAATGTTCACCGCGTACCACCGGCGCTTGCGTGAGCGTCGCTACCGCGCTGACGGCCTGCATGACCTCCGGCAAGGGGTAGCATGTCACCTGCTGCTCTCGCGATAGCACCCCGGCAGCAGCCAATACCATGGGCGCCGCACAAATGGCTGCAATGAGCTTATTCGGTCGAGCGGCGTGCATATCACGGAGCAATTGCAATACACGCTGGTTTTTCGCCAGCGCCCACGCAGCTCCTCCTCCGGGAACAATCACGGCATCATACTCCTCTGCACTTACAGCATCCAGCAACTGGTCTGCATGCAGACAAATGCCATGCGCTCCTCGCACCGTGCTACCACCCACCCCGGCTAAGGTTACACTCACCCCCAAACGCCGTAGTATATCCGCCGGAGCAATCAACTCTATCTCCTCAAAACCTTCAGCCATCACTATCAAAACTCTTTTTTGCGTTTTCATCTCTTAAAAATGGTTGTGATCTTTTGTCCCACTAGGGCACGTGTCCACTATACCCAATCTGCCTCTCTAAGTCAATCGCATCGTTTTCTCGATTTTTCGCCCAAAAAAAAGATTGAAGGAGAAGCCAATTTTTGGTAAAAAAGGGGAGAGTCAAAACCGAACTGCTAGCTGCATTCATCTATGAAGAAACAATACGCCGGGAGTACATCTGCGTTCACGCTCATTGAGCTGTTGGTTGTAATGACAATCATAGGCATTATGATGACGCTTGCATCCACTGTGTTGAGAAACCCGGGCACGGGGCGCACACTGGATTCTGGTGTGGACTTGCTTGCCAGTATGATAGAAGAAGCGCGTGCCACCGCCCAGGGAAATGATACCTACACGCGTCTCGTCATTGTGAATGACCCGTCCGATACGGGGGAGAATTCCCGCCACCTGCGCTTTATGGTCGTCCAGATGCTTAAGCGCAATTTGAAGGAAAACGGCACCTATGACGGCTCAGACGTCTCCATCCAAGGGCAGTGGGTTTCTACCTCCGCCGGGGCCATGCTGCCCGCAGGGGTCTATTTTTCCCCGACTTTCAGTAAATCTCTTTCATGGGCGAAGGGTTCCACCAACAAGATTGGTTCAGGGCTCTCCCCCATCGGCAAAAAAAAGAAGACTCGTGTGTATTACTTCGAATTCGACGAGAAGGGACATTTCGTTGCGCCGGGCGCCGATCCCTCTTCCCCACCGCAGCCCCAGCGCATCATCCTTGTGAATGCTCGTCGCGGTACAGGGACTGGGTCCACAGATGGACTTGTGCCGCTGCAGCAGGACAAGCAGCGCCGTCCCGTTGGGGTAAAGGGTTTGGTTCTATGGCCCACTGGTTACACCACACCATTGCGCACCCGCTCGCAGATGTTTGAATGAAATTAACTCTGATTTATGAATAAGACACACCAGCACAGCGTCGGTGGTTTCACACTCATGGAGACCCTACTAGCCGTGGCGCTTATTGGGATGCTCATTTCCATATTTCTGACCGTATTTGTGCCGGCTCGCGGTATGGTACAGAAAGCGCTGACCAAACAGGAATCTGACCGCGTGGTGAGTATCCTGCGCGCAGAGCTTAACACTGTGCGAGAAAGCGAACGCGCTCAAGGCAGCAAGAGCTCTGCAACCGGCAAGTACACCTGCGCCTTCGACAAGGGCTTCTACTGGATACAGGCTTCCACCAAGCCCTCTACCTCTGTGGTGATCTTTTCATACAGGGCTGACACGAAGGCGACCCAGCGCGAAGATGGAACCTTTCCTCCCATCCCCATCATGGAGAGTCGTCCCGGAAAAGACACCCAGCTCGTTTCTATAGCCTGTCCCATGAATGACCCGATTCATCGCAAGGACATTGCGAATGCCGTTGGTCCGGTCTTTCTCGTCAAATTTACCCAGATTGAGCCCGACAACACCGGCAAATACAAGCTCTCCAGATCACCGGGTATCATTTCCAAAGCCTCTACCCCGCAGAGATATTTTTCCAATGAATCAGATCAGAATCCATGGGGTGGGGCTATCTTTTTCCGGGCGGATTTTTATCTGATGGTACCTCCCAATCCGGATCGTTATAAAAATCGTCCGTGGTCGCGTGTAGGTCGCCCAATTTTTTCCACAAACATGTCAATTCGTCGCTGACTTACCATTTTTTCGGATATGACGTACAAATCATTATGTAGCAGAAAATTTCGACAAGCTTTCACGCTGGTGGAGCTTATCACGGCCATGGCTATCACCGCCATCCTGGTTATCGTGATTATGCAGCTTACAAACCAGGGTGTGGCTCTGTGGAAATCCATACGGCAGGATACAGATACTGCAGCAGCCGCTCGCTTGGCCTTGCGAACAATAGCTCGTGATCTTGAGTCTATCCAGATACGTTCCAATTCTAGGGAATTCCAATGGCTGTACGCCGAGGTAGATGGGGCAATGCGCGGTATGCCCAAGGGGCTCAGTATCCCCAAATCTGCCCGCCTCATCTTCTATTCGTGCCCTCCTGACCGCAATCCTCCCGTGAGCGCTTCCACCTCTAAGCGCAATGGTTACAGAACCTTGCTTGCCAGTCAGCCCGAAACACAGGGGGATGTGAGCACCGTCTCGTACCGCCTTAAGTTCCGCGACCACATCCTCAATATCCCCTCACGCAAAGGCGACACCCAGTCCTTTCCTCTCTTTTCTCTTTACCGCCACGTCGTTAGTCCGCGTGACACGTATGAGCGCGTGCTGGGCGCCGAGAATCTGGAGACGCGTTATGCCCAATTCGAACCGCAAGAGGACGAGCATTTCCTGTGCGAGAATATTGTAGAGCTCAACTTGATTCTGAATGTGCAGTACACCGGTAATGGAGCTGGAACCGGCAATGCGCAAGAGAATACCTACCGCACAATGAGTATCCCGATCCTCTCCAGCACGGCAAAAAAAGGAAAAGATCGTTTTCGTCTGTACAGCAACCGCGCTGATGCCGAAGGTGACCGTTTGGAGAATGCTCGTATTTTATCCGCAGAAATTTCCATGACCGTGCTCACTGAAGAAGGCGTGGCTCTCGTGGAACAGGTTCGCCTTGGACAACGCCATGCTCCCAAACTGGAGGATTTCTTTTCGCGTTACACGCACTCATTCTCGCGCTCCGTTTCTCTTCCTCTGCCCCTCTGATCACGATGAGGCCGGGTGTACAGCAAACTTTCAGTTCCGCAGAAAGTGATGCAGTGGGTGAATTTCGGCTTCCTCAGCTGCGTTTGTGGGTAGATCCTGTTGCGCGCGGCGGCTACGAAAATATGGCTACGGACGAGCTGCTGCTGCGGCAACCGGAGCCTTGGCTGCGCATTTACGGGTGGCGGGATGCGTGCGTGAGTTTTGGCTATTTTGACTCAGCCCTCACCGCACGCTCTATTTTTCCCGACGCCTCTCACTATATCCGCCGCTGGACTGGCGGCGGCATTGTGGATCACCGCCATGGCATCACTTATACCCTGACTTTGCCCGCCCCACCTGCAGATGCACCGCCCCATCCGCAGGCATCCGTGCTGTACGAGCACATACATGGGGCTTTGGCGCACGCCTTGCAAAAGGCTGGAGTGGATTGCACGTTGCTCGCCCACGATGCTCCTTCCGGCGGGCGAGCGTGCTGGGCAAGTCCCGTGATGAGCGATATTGTGGACTCCGGAGGGCACAAACTCGCCGGAGCCGGGCAACGCCGCTTCCGCGGGGCGATACTGCATCAGGGACTCATCCAGCAGTGTTCACCGCATCCTGGGTGGGAAATCGACTTCGCGCATATGCTCGCCCCCGTAGTGAACATTGTCAATGATGCGACTCCTTGGCTCTCCTTCGATGCCGAATTACAGGAGCTTTGCACCAAGAAATACCTCTCTCCCGCCTGGGAAGATGAATCCCACGGTCGCCGCAAGCCCAGTGTATTGTAATTTTTGCCGTTTCCACCCTCCGCTCACTTCCGGGAGCGAAGGGTGGAAGAAGATGCCGATCCTACGACTGCGGTGCAGGTTCAGTCTGAGGTGTGGACTGTGGTGCAGGTTCCTGCGCGGGCGACTCTTCTGTATCCTCCGGAAGCAGAGTCATGCGGGCGCGTGCTGTGCGCAGGCCATTTTGGATGGTGGAAGTGAAGAAAAGCCACTCCACGCGTTCTGCGAGCCGTTGCACAAAACCCGAAATGCGTGCTGCGCAGGGGGAATCTGCCATTAATGGGCAATGAGATACATCCAGCACGCGCGCCAAGGTTGGCATGTGGATAGAATTGACCGCGCCGGTGAAAGGTACATCTTCCTTAGCCTCCGTGAGGAGATGCTCATTCAGCTTTGCGTTGTTGCCCAACACAAAGTAACCGCTGTTGAGCGCCACGGTGGGCAAAGTTTTCTCGGCGGTAAATGGCAGTGTCAGCGAGTAACTGTCGCCCTGCCCTCCGAGCTTTTTATGATCGATGGGGAAAGCGTGCACAAGGATAGGAGGAAGCCCCAGCTTGCCAAGGGCGTGCCCCAAACTTCTGAGTATTTGCTGCCAGCCGTCGGAAATCGCCTCACGATTTTTCACGGCCGCGCCGACTGCCCACGCCTCAGAACGGCTGTCGTTTTGACTTACTTCAGCACCCACAATGGCAAAGGGCGCTCCCATACCCGTGCTTAGAGTCCCAAGTGCCTGCCCGAGCGACTCGACATCCTCAGCAAGCAAGCGCATATAATAGGCCCAGGTCTCAGCTGTGCTGCGTTCACTCTTGCGCAAGGTCAACGCGATGCCGTTGCAAATATCTGGCACAGCCGTGAGTATTTTTGTGCGACACGCCATCCAATCAGAAAACTGTGGCGCGTCAAATGCACTACTTTCCATATAGAAGAAAGTACCTGGCGCCGTAGCTCCGGATACAAGTCGTAGCTTCCCCGGCTCGAAGGTCATGCCCTGTGCGCCTCCTACCGTTTCAGCGACAACATCACGTCCCTCTTGCCACATCTGCATGGTGAGCGGCGTGCTCGCGGCGTCCAACGCACCGGGGCACAGCACAAGCCCCGCTACTCCGGCTGATGCAGCCTCGTACGCGCGCCGGTTCGCCGGATCCTCTTTCGATACCTCCCGCAGAGTACTCACCACAGACTGAGCTATGCTCAGGCGACTCAGAAGAGATGATGCGCGCATGGCCGTGGAAAGCGCAGAGCTCATCCATGCCGTGGCGAGCATATGGTGAATATGGGGATCACAACGATCCAGCTTGGGCGAATAGAGCATCGAAAACTCGGGGGAGGCCGGCAATGATATATCTGCCGGACTTTCACAAAGGATCGTCAATGCAGCATTCTGTATCATCATCGTGATCAGATAGACTTCCCGCTGTTCCAGAGCAAGTCGCAACTCGGCATCCTGCGGTTCTTCTCCTGTAATGAACTTCCATGCTCGCAGCTGTGACATGCGAAGCCCTGTGTACGGTCCGTGCTGTACAAAATGCACCCCTTCTTCTCGCTCGGCAATGTTCTTGAGTTCGTCAACCATTTTAGCGTGGGTTGCGGCAAAATCGCTCTCCCTCCCCGGTCGTGGTGTAGCTGCGTAGTAGATGGGCGCCAGGTGAAATTGCTCCAATGCGTTCAGCAACTCGCTCTTGGTGAGACTGCTTTGCTTGCGGAATGCTCGGTGTATAGCCGGCACAAGTTCAGGCCTTGCACGCTCGCACCATTGGGCTTCGCAGTGCTCCATACCTTGTGTACGCGCAGCATACATGAGAATCGGCAAGGCGGCCTGCGGTGAGCCACCTTGCCCGCTACCGACCACAAGCGCGGCATCCCCAATGCTTTCCAGGCAACGTGACTGCTCCTCATCCATCGGGCAACCAAACAAGCGCATGATTTCACGCGTGCTACTGGCGGCATCACGCAGAGCAAGTACAAACTCGGCTTCTGCGGGCAAAAAGGCAAGCGACGGCATTGCCTCTGCCCGCGCATTTGCCCGCATGGGTACAGGCTCCGTCGGCGCGGATAATTTCGTAAAAATTTCCTGGGGTGTTTCACTTCCCTGCACAGGGAGCAGTGCCGCAAGCACTGCCAGCAGGACGGTATATGGTATTAGATGTCGCGTTTTCATCACCTGCGCATCCTACATCTACCCAACTCACCTGCGCAAGGAAATATAGAAAGCCGCCCCCATCAAGCTATGAGAGCGGCCCCTTAGTTTATTACTAAAATAGAACTAATTACGCCTCGCAGTAGGCAGCCACAGCCGCTGCGATGCGGGCAGAAACAGTTTCCGGTTCGCCCTCTTCTGTCACATCTATCTGCACCACTTTCCCCTGCTTGCGGTAATGCTCCACCACCGGCAAGGTGAGAGTCTCGTAATCCTTGCGCCTCTTCGCAAACGCTTCCGGATTGTCGTCCGTGCGCACAATCATCGGCGTACCGCACTTCGGACACAGTTCCTCACCGTTGCGCGTTGTTTCCCCACACTTCGGACACGCCTTGCGCTTGAGCATGCGTGCCTCAATCAGCTCCGGCGCCACATTCAGATACACCACAATATCCACGGCCAAACCTAGCTCCTCCAGATTCGAGTCCAACGTTTGTGCCTGCGCTACCGTTCGCGGATACCCATCCAGCAAGCAACCGCAATCCCTATTTTTCCCCAGCCACTGCGCCACGATGCCATTCACGACCTCATCCGGTACAAACTGCGCCGCATCCATGTACTTCTTGGCCTCCATCCCCAGTTCACTTTGCGCCGCCACTTCCGCCCGCAAGAGAGCCCCCGTGCTCAGCGGTTTCAAATCATACTTCTCCGACAAAAAAGACGACTGCGTCCCTTTTCCGGACGCCGGCGCCCCAACCAGTACAAATCTTTTCAAGGTTTTCATTGCTCTGTCTGCGTATTCAACGCTCCTTCATTATGCAATTTTTCTCCCGATGATCAAGCCTTTTTCGCACGGCAAACGCATTTGAATAAAATCGTAAAGCTTCTCCCCATCAGTCTCTCCGACCACATCCATCCCCGAACACTCAGAATCCCTCTCCCCAGTTCCGCCATCAGCCAAGCCAAAATTTCTTGATAATCAAAAAGATAACAATTGGAGCATGTTTTGGGTTTTCTATTATATAACCGGCTCCAAATAAAGCTACTACTAATTGAAAAAACCAAGGTAGAAGATCTCCAATACCCCCACTTATGAGGAAAAACAGGAATCCTGCTAGCAGGAGAAAGCCAAATACCTTCCAGCAACCGCTTTTCGAGGAAGAGGGTTGAGTTTCTGGCGCTGGCTTTGGTTGGGATGATAAATTGGGAGGAGATGGTGCTGCTGGTTCTGGGAGGGGCCCTGGTATCGGTTGCGGTTCAGGCTGCGGTATAGGTTCAGCCTGCGGTTGGGGGGATACAGGTGATGGTTCAGAGGGCGGTTGAGGGGACTCTGAGGGCTGAGGAGTGATTTCGGGGGAAGCCTCCTGAGAGGGAGACGTTTCTAGGCAGCCCCACAACATATGGGCGTAGAGAGCAGCACCGAGACTCACTGCTTCCTCGGCTTCATCGAACGTGCGACATTCAAGACCAGTTGCTTGCTTTAGGGCGCTCCCGACCGCCGGGATCTTAGAGGATCCCCCTACCAACAAAATGAACGAGGGCTTAAGAGACAGCTCTTGAATGGAGGAGATCAAATCCTTTGCCAAAGCAGCGCCCTCCTCCAACCTAGAACGAATCCCCCGTTCAAAAGTCTCACGAGCCACGGTAATGGGGGGGTAAGTCTTCCCCTCATGACTTACTAGGGTAATTTTCCTGGCGTTTTGCTGCGAGAGGTCTTCTTTTGCCGTCCGAATTTGCTTGTAAACATTGTATTTCCAGCCAGGGGAGTCTAGATCCGCCTCCAGCATCTGCTCGTATCCGGCGGTCCGTATTTCTGATGCTACGATTTGAAAAAGAGTATCGTCGAAGTCTTCCCCTCCGTTGCGTCGTATTCCTTTGCAATAGCGTCCGTGAGCTACAGGACCTTGTTCAGATTGAGAAATGAGAGCCATATCGAGTGTGCCCCCACCCCAATCCACCACAAGGGCGTTCTGCCAATCCGCACCAATGTCATCCCAGCCGTATTTCAAGCCTGCAGCCTGTGGCTCTGTGAGGAACTCAACCTCCTTTAAGCCTGCAGCCAACGCAGCTTCCCGCAGCTGCTCACACTGCACGGGAGAGAAGTCAACGGGGCGCGTGACGACAGCGCGTTACCTCATAATTCAGGACGCCGAAAAGAAAGAATGGTACAATGGGTTAGGATCGGTTACCTCAAAAATACA
>CANRJD010000037.1 GCA_947630815.1 uncultured Akkermansia sp.
CTTACCGCCCGCTGCGCGTGCGCCCTCATCGGGGCCGTCGTGCGTGTTGACTCACCGGCACCGCCCTGCCCTGGTTGCTTCGGAGTCGCCCCACGACTCCTCACCCCTACGGGGCAAAAGCTATGCTTTTGACCAAACTGGCTTACAGCCGTCGGTCGTTTTCCCGCGCAAAGCGCGCGAATTCCTCAATCGTACATCGTACATCCAACATCGTACATAGGCAGTCGCTTCGCGGATGCCTGGGGCCGTCGCCAGTTTTCACCCCTGCGGGGCAGCGCATCCGCGCTGTCTACTCGCCACCCGCATCTCTGCTGCGCATTATTTGCAAATCGTACATCGAAAATCGTCCATCGTACATGAGCAGCTGCCTCGCAGCTGCTTGGGGCCGTCGTGCGTGTTGACTCACCGGCACCGCCCTGCCCTGGTTGCTTCGGAGTCGCTCCACGACTCCTCACCACTACGGGGCAAAAGCTATGCTTTTGACCAAACTGGCTTACAGCCGTCGGTCGTTTTCCCGCGCAAAGCGCGCGAATTCCTCAATCGTACATCGTACATCCAACATCGTACATAGGCGGCATTTTGCCGCCTATGGTTCGGCAATCCCGCGCAACGCGCGCGAATTTCTCAAATCGCACATCGTACTTCGTACATAGTCAGCAGCCTACGGTTGCTGCATTACCATTGGGGGACGCTTTTTCTTGGGGCGGATGTGCCTCTAATGCGTTTGTCCTGGCCTATTGAGCGGCGGGGGAGGAGGTATCGGCAGCAGGAACATCAGCCGGGTCGGGAGGAGAGAATTTGGAATTTGTGCTCCACATGTGGATGGCAAAAACCCAGTAGCCTATGCAAAGCAAAATACCGATCAGCTGAAGGAGGCGTCCAATCAGGTGGCTATCCGTGAGATGCGCCACAACGAAAATAAAAAGCCCAACTCCCACAGCAATGCCCGCCATAATGGCAGTACCTGTGAGATCATGGTCCGAGTTCACAAAATAGAAAACTGCGGGAACCACAGCAAGCATGGCCGCGGCACCTCCGCAGTCCCAGCTGTTGAATTCGTTGAAGTCTTCACTCATGAGGGGTCAACGGGATAAGCGCGTGCGCCGAAAATATAGGAACCGACGCGCACTTCGGTGGCGCCCTCTTCTATGGCTTCTTCAAAATCATGGCTCATGCCCATGGACAGAACCGGGAGAGGAAATGGCCCCCGCGCGCGTAGATCTTCCGCCAACTCCCGCAAAGCAGCAAAAGCCGGACGCGCCAGCTGTGCGTTTTCTACCGGCGCGGGGATGCACATCAATCCCCGTATCTCAACGTGCGCCAGGGCAGAAAGCTGCCCCCACGCCGTCATCAACTCAGCAGGCGAAAAACCGTGCTTACTCAACTCACCATCAATATTTACCTCCAGCAAAATTGCTGCTGTCCTACCCAGCTCACCGGCAATGCGCGAAATAGTCTCCGCCGTGCGCAGGGAATCCACCGCCTCAATGAGCGCTACACCGGCCTCCAGGGCCTTGCGCACCTTGTTGCGCTGCAAAGGGCCGATGATGTGCCAAACGGCATCCTCCGGAAGCTGTGGGATTTTTTCCAGTGCCTCCTGTAAACGATTCTCGCCGAAGAGGCGCTGCCCGGCATCATAGGCCTCTTGTGCAAAGGAAGCAGGGAAAGTCTTACTCACTGCCAACAGCCGGACACTGCCCGGAGCACGCCCGGCGCGAGCCTCTGCCCGAGCGATACGCTCACGTACCTCCTGAAGTCGCTCCGCTATTGACATGGTGTGCGTATAAAGGGAGCGGGGGAGAGGGAGCTTGCAGCCCACCTCATCCCCCGAGTTATAAATTATACTAAGCCTGCGGCTTTTCAGCGGCCGACCCCGCTTCGGGCAGTGTAACGACAACTTCCTCGCCGAAAGCAACGCCTTCCGCATCGTGATCATCACGCTCCGTTCTCTTAGCGGCGGACCCTGCAGCGCGCTCATCGTCGTCATGCTCGTTCTTTTCACTAGCCGCACTCACACGCAGCTCACGTCCCATGAAGGGCTGACCATGCAACTCCTCTGCGGCACGCTTGGCATCTGAGAGCTCCTCCATTTCCACAAAGGCGTAGCCCTTGCTGCGGTACGTGCGGGAATTATAGATAATCTCCACGCTGCGTACGCGCCCGAAGCCCTTAAACAAATCCTCCAGCTCCGGCTCTGTGGTCTCAAAGGAGAGGTTGCCCACATAGAGTCGCCCGTTCTCAGTTGGTGGAGTCGACGCGGGACGGCGACGTGACTTCTTAGAAGCAGCAGCAGGGTTGCCACTGTGCGATCCACGAGGCTGAGCCACGCGCACCTTCTGAGACGGTTGATTGTTCGTACCTTTGACCGGTTTTACCTTCACATCCTTACCCTTGTCCTTACCAAGGCCAAAGAAGGAAAGCACGCGCTTAAAGAACGAAGGCTTAGGCGCTTCAGGGCGCGGCATACGGTGACGATAATTGCGATTGGAATGATAACGGCGGCGGTTACGGGCACCTTGCCCCTGCCTGCCTTGCGTGTAATGTTCTGACATGGTCGTTCTGTGTGTTCACAGCAATCGAATCCGCATACGATACCCGGAACTGCGCTATGCTGTGTATTGATGTGATTTGCGGAGTACTCCCCGATCTGTATCCAGACTGCATGGCCTCGCATAACGGGTAGCCACACTCCGTGCGCATAGATGATACACCTCTCAGCTAGTCTGGCAAGCCTTATTTACGTCAGCCTGTCCGTTTTCAGGCCTTTAGTTTTACCAGCCAAAGCATTAATATGTTTCTTGTTATGGTTTAGTATCCCCGGAAGCCACCGTATGCGGCTCGGAGGATATCCGACGCAGCGTATGGATGACACGACGACGCAGGACATCGTTGCTCTCCTCCACCGTCCGGCGATCCAAGTAGATGTCGTACGGAGCCCGATCAATGGTGAGTCGAACGGAGCCATCCGGAGTGGGAGCATCCAGCAGGTCGGCAAACTGTGCAAAAGATTGGACGAGCTTCCCGTTCACGTGAGTAACCCGACAAAAGCCGAGTGTATCATAGCCGAGGGTGGCGGGCATGGGTATCACAAAGGTGAGAGCCACAGGCTCCTGAATACCCTGCTCCGCAAGCTTCTTTCCACCTTCACGCACGCGCACGAAGGAAATAGGAAGCGAACCGGCTCGGTGTTCCAGCGCGTCGAGGTAATCCACTGTAAGGGGCTGGAACAGCAGACCTCCCCACATGATATAGCGCGGCGGTGTGCCGGGTTTTTCTCGGCGCAACGGCGATTTTTCCACAGCATCGCGGTTCAACGGCACCGTCGCCTGATAGACCTCCCCATCGCGCATCATGCCCAACGTAATGCTCTCCCCGCAGGGCTTGAGGCTGCGAATCAACCCCGACATTTTGATGACACCGTAAATGGGGTGCTTACAATTGCCAACCGCATCCAACGGTTCACCCTCCACCGACACCAAAACATCCCCGGCTCGCACACCAGCCGCGGCAAGTGAGCTGGACGGTTCCACCTTGCTCACGTAAAGTCCGCCCTGCTTGGGGTCTAACTTTAGATACTTGCGAAAAACCGGATCGTTGAGCGAAACAAAGTTTCCACCCAGCACAGGGACTCCGGAAGTCTCCGGTTTCTGCAACAGAAAACGTCGAATGAGCTCAGCGTTCACCACATTCAGAGATTGATTGCTGGCTTTGTAACTCACCACCATTCCAACGATGCGCCCATCCTTGAGCAGGGGCAATCCATCCTCCATGTTCTGAGGTAAGGGCGAGCTCGCCCGCATGGTCATGAGCGGTACCTGTGCTTCGTCTGTATCGGTGCTCTCGGCTCTCACATCCGCCTGCACCGGCGTCACATTATTAACCAAGCTGTGCACCTGCGCTACATCGCCTAACTGCACGGGAGCGCCAACCTCATGCGCACGGATGCCATCGAAGATACTCGTATCTTTCTCGTGCTGCACCGTGAGCAATGCCAAGCCCAAATCTGCGTCCACTTTGACCACCCGAGCCGGAACCGCCCGCGACTGATCCGGCAACCGAATCTCGACATACGTCGCAGTCGGCAAGTTTTCCGACGTTGTCAGCACTCGGCCATTCCCCAAATACACACCCATGGACGAATTCGTCTTGTCGCCCTCCATTTCCCAAGGGCGAAGCGGGTTGTGTGCGCGACTCACCACAAAGACCTTCAGCAAGCCGGCAGGTTGCTCAACGGCGGGTTGCAGCGGAGCCGGAGACGGATTCTCCTGAGACTGCTGTCCCGGAGAAGGTGGCTCGGCGGCAGATTCTGCTTCTGCTTTGCTAGGGTGGTCATTTGCAGTGCGCGGCGTGGGTTTACACGCGCCGAGAAGCGCCACACTCAATAGCACACATCCGATAGTAAACTTTCCCATCATTTTCATCAATTGTTTTGGTTTTCATCCAAATAAGCATTTTCCGGCACATTGTACATGGCGCGGATACGGTCATGAGCTGCTTGCAACGCAGCATTCTCCACGACAAAGGGACGTTCTGCATTCTTGAACTCAATCACAGTGAACTCCGACTCCCGTTTCCCACCCTCGGGAAAAAGCAGGTTATAGAGATGGCGCAGTCCCTTCACTTCCACCCCATTCACTTTCGTGACGATGCCGCTGCCAAAGGAGTCAAACTTCGCGTTCACTTCGTCTCGCAACACATTAGTCATCACCACGATATCCTCTTTTTTCAGCGCACCTCCGCGGCGTATGTAATCATCCATCTCCACAATAAAGTTACTCGGAGCCAGAGAATGGGCGCCGATAACATCAACCTGCAAAGGCTGGAACACAAGCCCGGCAAACTGCACATAGCGGGGCATGCGATCGAACTCCCTGCCCGTTATGCGGTTGGCCGGCAGAGGCTCCGGACAGACCTTTACTTCCATCTCTTTGCCCTCGCGTATGATGCGGAAAGTGAGTTCATCCCCACGGAAAGAGCGCTCGACTATCTCCTCCAACTTCACGCGCTCGCCGTCAAGCTCGATCATGGCAGAACCATCCACGGCGTGCCCATTCACCGCCACCACGAGATCTCCCACCTTCAATTTTCCATCGCTGCTGCTGCCTCGCACGACATCTCCCACCAAAGTCCCCATCGCATCGTCCGACAAGTTATAGTGCCTGCGCATGGCAGGGTTCTGCATGGGAAAAAAATCGGCGCCTATCTCTACATAGCGATCATAGCGACCGTCCTCCACATCCTTCAAAAACCGTCGAATCACCGGCAGAGGTATCATGTAACCGGTGGAATTGGCCTGCATCAATCCCTGAAACGCCACACCCACCACTTTGTCATCCATCAACACCGGACCGCCACTGTTACCGTGATTGATAGCCGCGTCCACCTGCACAATCAGGTGCGACTCATTCTGCGGATGCGCGTACGGCAACGTATCAATGCGCGACACAATTCCGCGCGTCACGGACAGCCTATCCCCGCCGATAGGGTAGCCTATCACGCGTACTTCATCCTCCAGTTTGGGCATAGTCTCGCTGAACTCCAAGTACGGCACGTCCTTGAATGCCGCAGCGTCTGCCACCTCCACCAACGCCAAATCTGCATCATGAGCCACATACTTGACTTTCGCAGGTATCTTACGGGCATCCGCATACGGCGATACGTAGATACGCTGAGCATTTGCCACCACGTGCGCATTTGTCATGAAAAGCCCCGGCGCTACTATAAAGCCCGTACCGGTTCCGCGCCCAAATTGTCCACTGTTCCACGGCGTTCCATAATCCGGAATACGGTTGGCTACTTCTATTTTCACGATGCCGCGGTACGCCTCCGTCACGTCTTTCTCTTCTTTCGGTTCTGCCTGCTGCACCGCCTGCTGTTCATTCTCCTGCTGAGCTTGCGGAGCGGGAGCCGGTTCCGCTTCCTGCCGGTTCTGTGGCGCAGAGGCTCCTTCCCCCTCTGGGGTCGATGCCTCCGGGACAGCCGGAGCGGATACTTTATCAGCCGCGTCCTTCTCCTTTTCCGGCTCTACTTGCTGCACTGCTTGCTGCTTATCCTCCTGCTGAGCTTGTGGAGCGGGAGCCGGTTCCGCTTCCTGCCGGTTCTGTGGCGCAGAGGCTCCTTCTGCCGCCGGAATCGGTGCCTCCGGGACTGCCGGAGCAGATACTTTATCAGCCGCGTCCTTCTCCTTTTCCGGCTCTACTTGCTGCTGATCTTCCGGCTGAGCTTGTGGAGCGGGAGCCGGCTCCGCTTCCTGCCGGTTCTGTGGCGCAGAGGCTCCTTCTGCCGCCGGAATCGGTGTCTCCGGGGCTGCCGGAGCAGATATTTTATCAGGAACGTTCTCGGGCTCTGCAACAGGCTGAGGTGCAGGAGCAGGAGGCAAAGGGAAGGGATTGGACGCCTCTTGGGCAGCCGTCAGACCTACCACCGCCATAATCGCCAATATGACATCATGCCGCATCATAACCCCGCCATTTTTACACCGACTCACTTGTGAGTCAAGCCAAAATTGGGGCTGTAACTAACAGAATCACACAGACCTTTTCGCCACGGCAAACGCATTTGAGAGAAGTTAATCGAGAGAGGAAATACTCTCACAGGCTGATATCAATGTCCATACGTATCAAGGATCGTGGTAAGCAGCTGTTACTATGATGATGGCTCTAAAGGGATCTCAGCATACATTAACGATCCGAGAAATCTGCGCAATGCGCACATTATTAATAAATCGTACATCGCACATGGCAAACGCATTTTCTAATGCGTTTGCCCTGGCCCTTTCGCAGACCGAAGCTCATTTCATCGAAGCAAAGCATGAGGGCAAAAAACACACTGTTCCTTCCAAAATTTGCGCAACTCTCACGTTGTCAACAGATCGTAAACCGTAAATAGAATATCGCAAATGGCAAACGCATTCCCTAATGCGTTTGCCCCGGGTTATGGGACTTGAAAAGAAGGGAGGATTGTGATAAGGTACCCGCGTAGTGGCGTTGGATGATGAATATCTGCACCGCCGCGCTATGGCTGAGGGGCAGCGAGTAGGGGTGCGCAAGAAGAGGGGTGGCTCAAAACGCTCCGGCGGGTGGCGCAGAGCGTTATGGCGCCTGCTTCTCATGGGGCTGGTGATGGTGGTACTGTGCGCCGGACTGGCGTATGGAGTTTTTGTGATGGTGACATCCAAGTACAGCCGCTGGGCGGATGAGTTCAACTTGGAAGATGTCAACAACTTGGATCATCCTTGCATCATTTACGATTGTAAGGGGCGCGAAATCGGGCGTATCTTCGACGAGAATCGCAGCTACGTGACCATCAAAGACATCTCGCGCAGCATGCTCGATGCCTTGGTCGCGCAGGAGGATAAGACCTTCTGGACCCACAAAGGATACGATCCCATGGGGATTTTGCGTGCCTTGAAGGAAGCCGTATTCTCGCACGGCCGCGCCAACCAAGGAGCGTCCACCATCACACAGCAGCTGGCGCGTAACGCTTACGATCTGGAACGTCGCACCCTGGTACGTGGCGGTACGCGTTACGAACGCAAAGTTGTGGAAATTTTCCTGGCGCAGCGATTGGAGAAGCGCTATGACAAGAACCAAATTATTGAGTTCTACCTGAACCGCATCTATTTTGGACGCGGTTACTACGGCATCCGTGCGGCCGCTCTGGGCTACTTCGGCAAAGAACCGCGCGATCTCACTGTACGAGAATCCGCCAGTCTGGCCGCACTTATCAAAAACCCGGAAAACTACAACCCTATCCGCAACCCGGAACTCAACATGCGCTGGCGCAATGACGTGATCGACCGCATGCAGCGCTCCGGCTACCTGAGCCTCAAGGAGGCCGAGCGCGTCAAAAAACAGCCTCTCGGAGTAAATCCCAATCCCTTGCGACGTCACACCTCCTTTCTGCACGCGCTCGTGCAGCAACAAGCCATTAGCCTTTACGATAACCCGGAACGCGGGGAGGAAATCGTGAAAAGCGCCGGCATTCGCGTCCACACCACGATTGATGCTGACTTGCAACGTGCCGCCGAGCAAGCTTTGAAACGCCAACTGCTTACCATCGAGGAACGCGCTGACTACAGTCACGCTCGTTATGCCGACCCGCGAATCCCGCAAAATGACCGTCACCGATACTTGGACGGTGCCGTATATGCCGTAGATAACAAGACAGGCGCTACACTCGTTTATGTCGCAGGACGAGACTTCGAGCGCGACAACTTTGACATCATCGAGAGCGGCAAACGCCCCATGGGCACAGCCCTTCTGCCTTTCCTCTACATGTGTGCCTTTGACAACGGCTACAACCCATGCTCACGGCTAGTGGATGATGCCATGGACAACCGTTTGGCGGGCATCGGCGGATCGGAAGGCATCTTGGGCGAATGGGGCATGGAGGTGGACAAGGGGCGCTACATGGATTCTGTAACAGCACGCCAAGCGCTGGAATGGTCCAAAATCGCCGCATCGGCACGCCTTGGTATGGCGCTGAGCTCACGCACCAACCGGGCGGCGCGCCCTTTCATCAATACACTTACCAAAGCTGGTATCACCCCACCGCCGCGTAACCCGGACAGTACCGAGGCACGCCCCACCTACTACCCACGCGTGTACCTGGGGACCGAGCCTGCTTCGCTCAAGGAAATGGTAATGGCCTACACCATTTTCCCCAACTGCGGCAAACGTCCCATCACACCCTACGTCATCACCAAGGTCACAGACAGCAAGGGCACCATCCTCTGGGAAAACCCCTTGCACATTTCCTCCCGCATGTACAACAGCACCTCGCCGTGCACAGCATTCCGCCTGCATTCCATCATGCAGGAGTCTCTCAAGGAGGGCTCCGCCACGCGTATGCTCCCCTACTTGCCAACGTCGTTCAACGGAGCCGTAAAGAGTGGCACCAACTACGATTTTGCAGATGCCTCCCTCTTCGGTTACACCTCTTCTTTCACCTGCGGGGTGTGGATCGGCTACCTCAATGACCGCCAAGCCATGTATCCGGAGGCTTTCGCCACCGATGTGTGCGGTCCGGTACTCGGGGAAGTTTTGCGCGCTGCCTCCGGCAAATACGAGGACAAGCCAATTCAGCAGCCGCCGGACGTAGAATCTGTGGAGATCTGCAAGCATAGCGGACAGGTCGCCACCAACTTCTGCTACGAGTCCACCTCCTCCAACGGCAAGCCGGGTTATATGCGTCCCACCTATGTGGAGTATTTTCCCAAGGGTGATGTCACGTTGAGCTCGTGCACCGTGCATGGGGATGGGAGCCCATCCCTGCGCGATTTGCTCGATAACCGCGGGCAAAATGTCTTTTCTCGAGTGTTGCCCATAGCGCCTGTGCTGCCGAAGGGGATTGCCCTCATTGGACAAGATCCCTACGGTTGTACGCTCGCGCTCAATCCTAAGTACCGTGACCTGAAAACTGACTCCAACGAAACCCAAATGACGGCAGAGGAAGACGCGTTGCCGGCCGATGAAACTCCGGACACCCAGGATCGGGCCCGTATCGACACCAACATTGAACTGCGCATGCCGCTCCCGCTTCGCTACCTGCCTACCATGCCCCTTCAACTCTGACCCACGCATCATGTCCACCGACTTCCAAACTCTAGCTGCCACCCAAGAGAAGGCCTTTTTCATCAATATGGATGACTCTTTCTACGGCACTTTTGCCGAAATCGGCGCCGGTCAGGAAACCGCCAACTGGTTCTTCCGCTCCTCCGGCGCTGCGGGTACGGTGGCCAAGACAATTTCGGCGTACGATATGACCGTGAGCGACACGCTGTACGGCTCCGTGCGTCGCTACGTGTCCGAGGAGCGACTCAAGCAGATGATGGAGTACGAATATGACCAGCTCATTGACCGCTTGGGTGAAAAACGCGGCAACAACACTCGTTTCTTTTCTTTCTGCAACACGGCCAAATGTAAAGGTTACAAAGACAACGGCCCTTGGGCTGCCTGGATCGGCGTGCGTTTCCAACTCAAGCCCGGCGCGCCGCCGAGCGACCTCGTCGTGCACGTGCGCCTCATTGTCCCTGACCATGAAGTGCAGAAGCGCGTGCTCGGCATCCTCGGCGTGAACCTGCTCTACGCTCTTTTCTACAAACGCGACCGGATGGAGGAGTTCGTGCGCTGTGTGGGTGAAAATCTGGATCGAAGCTTGTATGAAGTGGACTTCATGCGATTCTCTGGCAACGGATTCGGCATGTTTGATAACCGCATTCTCGCCCTCCAGCTCGTACGCAGTGGCCTTTCGGAGGCCACTCTCTTCCGCCCCGAAGACAACTCCGTGCAGCAGCCCAGCGATTTCCTTTACAAACGCCCCATCGTGCTCATGCGTGGCAGTTTTCTGCCGCTTTGCCATATCCATTTGGAAATGATGGACAGCGTGCGCAACAAATTCTGCACCGAACTCACACCTGAACAGCGAGAGCGCGAGGTGGACATCTGCGAAATCTCTCTCTCCAATCTCCTGCGTGGGGAGGAGGTGGACCTTCTGGATTTCTTGGATCGCGTGGATGCCCTCGCTGAACTGGGCAAAACCGTAATGGTGACTAATATCACCCACTTCCACCGCATTTCCACCCTGCTCAACCAATATACGAAGGAACCAGTAGCCATTGCGCTTTCTATCGGTCTGCTGCACGAGCTTTTCAAGGAGAAATGGGCGGCAGACATGCCCGGCGGTATTCTGGGCAGCATGGCTCATATCTTCCTGAGCCAAACCAAGTGCTATGTGACCCCCTGGATTAACCGAACCAGCGGCGAATTTGTCACCGCCGGCACTTACCGTCCGCCTGAGAAATACCGCTTCCTCTACATGCACCTCATGCAGAATGGCAGCATCGTGGAGGTTCCTTATTTCAACCAAAAACTCCTCACGCGCACCCCACGCGACATTGTCCGCATGATTAACGAAGGTGATGAGCAGTGGAAAGAATACGTGCCCGAGCAGGCTCACTGCATGGCTGCGCACCTGAAAGGAGGTCACGTCTGATGAACGCCCGCGCCGACTTCCCTTTCTTCACCTCGCCTGACGCACCGGTCTATCTGGACAACGCTGCAACCACCCAAAAGCCCGCCTGCGTGCTGGATGCGCTGCTCCGTTTCTATACGACCACGAACTCCAATGTGCACCGCGGAGCCCACCGCCTGAGCCGAGCCGCTACGGAGGCCCATGAGGCCGCCCGCAGTGACGTGGCTGATTTCTTGGGCGCTTCTTCCCCGCGCGAGGTGCTCTTCACGTCCGGCTGCACGGAAGGCATCAACCTTGTGGCGCAGACGCTCGCACGTGCCGGGTGCGTCCGAGCTGGAGATGAGGTGCTGGTTTCCACTGATGCGCACCATTCTAACATAGTGCCCTGGCAGATGCTCTGCGAACGCGTGGGAGCTAAGGTTCTTCCCATTCCGATCACCCCGGAGCTGCAGTTTGATATGTCCGCCTACCTCAGCATGCTCAACGAGCGCACGCGCGTGGTAGCTGTACCCGTGATCTCCAACGCTCTGGGGCTGCGCCTGCCGGTGGAAGAGATCACGCGAGCCGCCCATGATGTCGGTGCTCTGTTGCTTGTCGATGGGGCGCAGAGCATCGCGCACGAGGCAGTGGATGTCCGTCAACTCGGCTGCGATTTCTTTGCCTTCTCCGGTCACAAAGTGTACGCCCCCACCGGCACTGGCGCCTTGTGGGGACGCGAAGACCTGCTGGAGAGTTTGCCTCCCTGGAAAGGCGGCGGGGAAATGATCCGTCAGGTCACTTTTGCACGCACCACTTACAACTGCCTCCCCTTCAAATACGAAGCCGGCACGCCCAATATCTGCGGCAATATCATGCTGGCGGAGGCGCTCAAGTACGTGCGAAATCTTGGTCTGTCGGCCATCCACGCGCACGAAACAGCACTGATGCACGAGCTCTGCGAAGGTTTGCAGCAGCTCCCGGGCGTGCAGCTGCTCGGCGGTTCTGCTCCGCGCAGCTCACTCGTCTCCATCCATGTGCCCGATGTCCACCACTATGATTTGGGCACCTTGTTGGATCAAATGGATGTTGCTGTACGTACCGGCCACCACTGCTGCCAGCCACTCATGCACGCTCTCAGCATCACCGGCACCACGCGCTATTCTGTGGCTCTGTATAACCAATCCGACGATATTCAACGTGCGCTTGCAGCTACCCGGAAAGCGCTTCGCATGCTCCGCTGACTAAATAATGCATCTGCGCAGGATCTCTTCCTGGAGTAACCGAAAAGCTCTCCGGTGAATTGATCACGCTTATTTTCAATTCGTAATTCATAAATTGTAAATGGCAAACGTATTTTCTAATGCATTTGCCCCGGATTTCTTCCTTTACATCAGCCTCATAATTTGCTAGAAATAGAGCGTTATGGATTTGGAGCAACGCAGCATCAACGTCGATTCCCTCCTGCCTCATTACGAGCGCTACTTCGGTCACAGTCCCACTGTCATCGCCGCCGCTCCCGGTCGCGTAAATCTTATCGGCGAGCATACCGACTACAATAATGGTTTCGTACTTCCCATGGCGCTGGAGATGATCAATGCTGTCTCTGTGGCTCCCTCCCCCACCGGAAAGCACAGGTGGGTGGGTGCGTTGGGCGATTCCATCATCGAACTCAGCCCTGAGGAGGCCTCCCAAACCGGCGACCCGTTTTGGAGCAACTACGTGCGCGGAGTCGTCTGCATGCTGGAGCGCCGAGGCGTGAAAGTGCCGGCGGTGGATATGTTGGTAGATTCCAACGTACCACGCGGCGGCGGACTTTCCTCTTCCGCTGCTTTTGAGGTATCGGTTTGCACGGCTCTCGCCGCTCTCTGCGGGGTGGATATATCGCCCACGGAACGAGCTCTCATTGGTCAGCAGACGGAACACGAGTTCGTCAATGTCCCCTGCGGCATCATGGATCAGTTCATCTCCGCCAACGGCAAGAAGGATCACGCACTCATGCTGGATTGCAAGGATCTGAGCTACCGGTACATCCCCATGACTGACCCGAATGTGAGCGTGCTCGTCATTGATTCAGCCGTTAAACATTCGTTGGCAGACGGTGGCTACGCAGCACGCCGCAAGAACTGCGAGGAGGCCTGCGCTGTGCTCGGTGTGGAATCTCTGCGCGAAGTCTCGCTGGACATGCTTGAGGCAAACAAAACGAAGCTGGGCGACCTTTGCTATCGCCGAGCCCGCCATGTAGTGGGTGAGAACCTTCGCGTTGCCAACTTTGCCAAAGCGCTGGAGGAAGGGGATTGGGAAGCGGCAGGCATCGCCATGCGCGGCTCCCATGCTTCTCTGCGCGACGATTTCGAGGTTTCTTGCGCCGAGGTTGACACCTTGGTGGGACTCAGCTATACCATCCCCTCGGCCGAATCGGTGTACGGCGCTCGCATGACAGGTGGCGGCTTCGGCGGCTGCATCGTGGCTCTGGTGAAGAGTGATGCCGTGGAGCGGGTGGCGCACGAGATGCTCGAGGGCTACCGCGAAGCGCTCGGCATCGAGACCACCTACATTGTCACCCGCCCCGGTCAAGGCGCACATCTGCTTTTCCAAGAACAATAACCCCTCTTTATTCAATCTCTCCCCAATCACTACCCCTATGAAAAAGTTCGCAACGTTATTGGCATTTGCAGCACTCGCCTGCGGCACCGCTACCGCTCAGGAAGCACCAGGCTCCCAGGCGGTGGATGTTCTACCTGTTTGGGAAATGGTCGTCTTCTGCTTGGTGGTGGTCGGCATTATCGGTCTCGGCATCTGGAAATCAGGGAGTTCCGGATCGTCAGAAACCGGTGGAGACTCCGGAGGAGCGGAGGGTTATTTCCTGGCCGGGCGTGGGTTGAGCTGGTGGCTCGTAGGCTTCTCTCTGATCGCCGCCAATATCTCCACCGAGCAATTTGTGGGCATGAGCGGCAAGGCAGCCAACTGGGTTGGCCTCGCCATTGCGGGGTACGAATGGCTCGCTGCCATCGTGCTGGTCATCGTGGCCTTCACTTTCTTGCCCATGCTGCTCAAGCGCGGCGTGTACACGATCCCGCAGTTCCTGGAGGAACGTTATAACGGGGCGGCCCGCACTATCATGGCTGTAGCCAACCTCGTCATTCTCGTGGGCGTACCTACCGCAGGTGTCATTTTCGCCGGAGCAAAGGTGGTGTCCGGTTACTTCGACCTCTCCATGGCCACGGGTTGCGTCATCATCGGAGCGTGCGCAACCATTTATGTCTTTGTCGGCGGTCTGAAAGCCTGCGCATGGACAGATCTGATCTGGGGCGCCGCTCTCATCGTCGGCGGTGGTGTCGTTGCGTGGTTTGCTCTCGATGCCATCGGCTCTGCTGACCCCAATGAACTCATCAAGACTGCCTCAGCCACTTCCGGCGCCACGGTAGATTCCATCCGCAACGCTTCGGGCATCGAACGCTTCCTCACCCTCAACGGCGGCGAAGCCATTACCGCCACCAATGCCATTGGCGGCAAACTTCACATGATCCGTCCGGCAGATGACGGCGAAATCCCTTGGACCGCGCTCTGCCTCGGCCTCTGGATCCCCAACTTCTTCTACTGGGGCCTTAATCAGTACATCATGCAGCGCACCCTCGCCTCCAAGAGCCTCGCTGAAGGACAAATGGGCGTCGTCTTCGCCGCGGGACTCAAGCTGCTCATCCCCTTCGTGGTTCTCATCCCGGGTATCCTCGCCTACAATTTGTACCGCGATGATATGCGCTCCGGGGCCACGCAAAAAATGGCTGCCATCATCGAGGACGCGCAAAAAGCCGAACAAGCAGGTAAAACACCCCTCTACAATGTGACGGCGGATTACTTGATGACCGACAGACAAACCCTCGAGTCCGGCGTCGGCTATATCATCAAGAATGTAGAAAACGCAGCCTCTCCGGAGCAGGCTGAGGCTATCAAAAAGCTCTCTGACGACCTGATCCGCGTCACCACCGCTCTTGAAATTGAAAATACCGCGCATCAGATCCCTGAGATCGCAAACAAATACTCAATTTCCATTCCCGAACAAGTTTCCGATCCGAATGCAAAAATTACCATTGTCGCCGCCGGCATTGCCGACAAATTGGCAGCAGCTAACACTCAACTTCTCAGAGAAAAAGCAACGAAAGATTCTGCCTTTGTTGCGACCGAGGCCATCACCGGCTATGACTACGACTCAGCCTTCGGCACCTTGCTCAGGAAGCTCCTTCCCGGCACCGGTTGGGCTTGGTTCGTGCTGGCTGCTCTCTTCGGGGCCGTCGTGAGTTCGCTCGCTTCTATGCTCAATTCTGCCTCCACTCTCTTCACGATGGACATCTACAACAAGCTGCGCAAGTCCGCCTCCCAGCGTGAGTTGGTAAGCATCGGTAAGTTGGGCGTCCTCATCTTCGCCGCTGTAGCCCTCTGGCTCGCCGTTTTCCTGTCCGATAAGCTTGACAGCATCTTCAGCTACATCCAAGAATTCCAAGGCTTCCTGAGCCCGGGAGCTCTGGCGGTATTTGTATTCGGTTTCTTTGTGCCGAAGTGTCCGCGTTATTTCGGATGGCTGGGAATTGCGATCAATGTTGTGGAGTACGGAGTCCTCAAGCTTCTCTTCCCCTCCCTGGCCTTCCTGAACCGCATGGCTGTCTGCCTCATCACCATCATGATCATCGGGGCCCTGCTCACACTGCTCAACCACCTGATAGGCGGCGAATCCATTGTACTAAAAAGCAAAGATATTATCGAGATGAAATCCTCCGGACGCGCCAAGGCTTTCGGTTGCATCGTCGTGCTGCTCACCGTTGCTCTCTACATCATCTTCTGGTAAAGACGGTTGCTCCGGAGCATCTGTGCACCCCATGAATCAAACGTTTCCATCAACCGGCATGGCGTTGGCCTGTGCGACGGCCTGCGCGCTTGTGATGTGCGCTCGTCCGTACGGCTCCGTCAGCCGCGAGGCGGTGGTGGAGGCCTTACGGTCCGAGCGGGTTGCCATCACCCCACGCATGCCGGGATGGTTGCTCAAGAAAGAGCAAATTTACCGTCTGAACGCAGCCCAGCTCGCGCGCGTACGCGAGATTCTCACCCCGAGCAAGGTGCGCGCAGTAGGTGAGGAATATTACCGCGACGAGACCTCCGGCAATCGCAATGATAACTCTTCGCGCATTTTCTATCTCTATGCCGAAAACGGGCAATCCCTCGGCGGTCGTATTGTCGGCGATAAAGCTCTCATGGATGATTTTGACTTGAGCGATGCCGAATGCCGGGAACTCTACGCAATGTTCCGCAGCGTGCTTGACAAGGTCGCGAATGAGTAAGCGCTAGTTCTACAGAACTGCAGGCGCGCTCGCTTCCCAAATCGTAAATCGTAAATGCTTACCGTCTTTTCTCCCTTTCCCTGCTGGCGAGAGTAAGCTGAATGGCATTGGCCATATTGTGGCAAAAAACGTAAAAGACGGGGCCAATGTAGGCGAGGGGTGAAGCATAGCTCTGGGCAGCCATGTAAAGGGTAAGTACCGTATTTTTCTGGCCAAGTCCTTGGGAACACTCACGTTTTAAATCCGGGTAGCCAAGCCGATACCCTGCGGTGAAACCAATCAGGCAGACAACTGCCGCGCCAAGCATCATCGGCCACATATCGTGAAAACTATAGCCGCGCTCGATGATGCGTTGCACCCCTCCCGCCGTAAGCACAACCAAATTGACCACCCAGATGCCCAGCGACAGGTCCTTGAGCTTCGGCGCCCACTCCCGGCAGGGAGGATACGCAAGTCGCAGACTCGCGGAAATAAGCGCGGGCACCCCCAACACGACAAATATTTGCCAAGCTACCACCCCCATCAACTCCATGTAACCCAAGGAATCGCCATGCACCACCAGAGGCAGGACGAAGGGAGTTACTACTGCAAACGCCACCTGGCTGAGCACCATTGCCGTGGTTGAGAACTCCACATTCCCACGCAGCAATCCCACAATAATCGGACTGGCACTGGCGATGGGCGCCGCCGCGCAATAGTACAGCGACTCCGCCAGCACCGGATATCCCGCGAGTCTCACTAGTCCCCAGCTCCCTACCCCCAGCGCCTGAATACTCAATAGCAGCCACAAATGCATGCGCACCGGCCTGAGTCCGCGCACATCCAAGCCCACGAAAGTAATGCTCAACATGATGGATATGCCGATGGGCAGCCACCACTCAAAAGGCGCTATCTGCCTGTGGAAGAGACCACCCACAACGAATGCGAGCACCATGCTCACGCTGCGCAACTGCTGCTTCATGATGCCGATTTGGACTGATGTACCGATGTCGCGGACTCTGCTTCGTCATCTTGGATCGCCGGGGGCGGGTAAGCGATGCGGCTGTGGTTCATCGTACTGAGCGTGGTCAGGAAAGATTCCTTGATTTTGTCAAGATCTCCCAGCGTGAGCTGACAATCGCGCAAATGCCCATCCAATATTCTCTCGCGGAATATCTTGTCGACAATCGACCTGCGCTCCTCCTCCGTGGGATTCACCAGCGACCGCGTTGCACTCTCCACCGCATCCGCCATGCTGACGATTCCTGATTCTCGCGTCTGCGGAATGGGCCCCTCGTAAGTGAACTTTGCCCTGCTGACCTCCTCCGGGCATGTGTCAATAAGTCCCTCGTCAAACTTCTTTTTCTCCTCCACATAGTGATCCATGGCCTTGCGATAGAAATAAAAGGTGAGCAGCTTGCCGTGGTGCTCGCGAATGGCGTCGATGATGCGGCTGTTCAGCTTGTATTTGCGAGCTATTTCCACCCCATCCTTCACATGCCGAATGATTTCGCGCGCAGAAGCCTCAGCAGTGTGGTCATTGTGTGGAGAAAAAGCCTGGCTACCAATATTTTCCGTAAAATAATTCGGTTTCTCCAACTTGCCAATGTCGTGGTACAAACCACAGACCCCGGCACACGTCACATCCGCACCGACAGCCCCGGCCGCCGCTTCGGCTAACCTCTGAACGCACAAGCTGTGGTGGAATGTACCCGGAGCCTTCATCTGCAGCTCCCTGAGTATGGGGTGATTCATATCCGACCACTCCAGCCAGGTGATATGGGTGGATATCTTGAACAAGCGCTCCATCAAGGGCATCAGCCCGCCGACGACCACACTCACCACAAAGTTTACCCCCAATGCCACCGCCGCTTCTGCCGCAAAGCCCCCCACATGGAAACCACCATGCAACGTATATAGCCCCGACCCGCGAAAACATCCCAGCGCCACGGCTGCCACAAATACGGCCGCTCCTGTCACAAACCCTGCATACAGTATTTTCTCACGCCTCGCAACTCGGTCGCACAGCAAGGCGCTTATCAGCCCCGCCACCAGGCTCAGCACCACGTAATTCGCCATTGTAAAGTCGGCCGGCATAAGTGCCATCCCCACCAGTGTTGTGCACAGAGTCGCAAAGACACCTAGTTTTTTTCCAAGCATTACCGCCGTCATGCCCGGCGCCAATGCGTACGGTAGCGCTAACAACAATTGCCCAATTGTTACCGAAAATTTTCCTATCTCGATTGACGGCAAACATCGCAAGTAGTTGATAATCATTATCTGTACAACGATGAGCAGCATCAGCAACGCTGATCTCCGTACATTGAGCTCCGTTCTCTTGTGGTACACGCGATACAGAATGCCCAATCCCACACTCGTGAGCGCCAGCCACGCTAGCCGATACCCAATCTCCTCCATGCTCTGCCTCGGGTCCGTCACTATGTAACCCAGAACCGTCGCCCCTAGCACAGCTATCAGCAGCAGCTTCTGCCACGCAGTCGGATTCTCCAGAGCTTCTTGTAACTTTTGCCTGATGCCAAGCAGCTTCTGTGAAGCTGCGGTCAGACCTTCCTGTGACTTTTGCCTAAGAAACATGGTGACTTCGGCTATCCGCGATTCATTCTATGTTTTTAGCCCGCCTTGTCAAGCTTTTATCGCGTTTCCACAAGGCAACCACATCCGTCCCAAGAAAAAGCACCCCCAATAGAAAGTTAACGGCACATCGTGCAGCACAAGCCGCTGCTTATTTACGATTTAAATCGTAAATAGCAAACGCATCCTCCCATGCGTTCGCCGGGGCGCAAGTCATTTGCTGCCTTGCGCCCCGGGAATAACCCAATGTTTAACCAATCGGTTTTAGTAATTCTGAGGCAGAAGCTGGAAATAGGCCTTCGGGTGGGCGCACACGGGGCAAAGCTCCGGGGCTTTCTTGCCCACGACGATGTGACCACAGTTGATGCACTGCCAGATGCACTCGCCATCGCGACTGAAAACGAGGTCACCCTGCACATTCTCCAGCAACTTGCGGTAGCGCTCCTCGTGGGTCTTCTCCACCGCAGCCACGCCGTCAAAGAGGGCGGCGATGTCGTCAAACCCTTCCTCGCGGGCCTCCTGAGCGAAGGTCTTGTACATATCAGTCCACTCGTAATTCTCACCGGCGGCGGCATCCTTCAAGTTATCTTCCGTGCCGGGGATAGCTCCACCGTGCAGGAGCTTGAACCAAATCTTGGCATGTTCCTTCTCGTTGCGCGCCGTTTCCTCAAAGAGCTGGGCAATCTGCACAAACCCATCCTTCTTGGCTTTGGAAGCGTAATAGAGGTACTTGGTGTGTGCCTGGGATTCTCCTGCGAAAGCCGTGGCCAAGTTCGCAGCCGTCTTAGTGCCGTCAAGTTTACTCATATTTTTCTTGAAGTGTTGCGGCTTCATTCTACCATGTTGCTTTCTGTTTGCAAGCCCGATTTTCCGATAACTTTCATCGGAAAATAACGCGTATATGTACGGCAATGCATTTGCATGAAGTGGAAAAGTAGAGAAAATTCTCCATCGTAAATCGTAAATCGTAAATCGTAAATCGTAAACGGTTAATTTGAGGTGTTAAAATACGGGGGACTGCGATAGAATAAGCGCAGTTGCGGAAGAAGGGATAGAAGCCCTCTAGAACCTCTATCCCCGGTACATCGTAAATGACTTGCGTGTTAGGATCGCTTTTTCTTGGGACGGATGTGATGCGGTTGCCTTTATTTGCGGCATTTCTTGCCATTTGTCGATCAGTGTGCTAAAGTAAACGCATGGATACCCGATTGGCTGAAGCTCGCCTGTACGGCATTGTGGACAGGGGCTATGTGCAAGAAGCAGACGTAGCGGCATGCACGCGCGAGCTCCTCGCTGGGGGAGTCCGTATCCTGCAGCTGCGCGCCAAGAATTTGCCGCAGGAAGATGTGGTGCGGCTGGCCCACATCATGCAACCCATTTGCCGAGAATCAAACGCCGTTTTTGTGCTGAACGATTACCCGGAACTCGCCGCGAGCATCGGAGCGGACGCCGTCCATGTGGGGCAG
>CANRJD010000038.1 GCA_947630815.1 uncultured Akkermansia sp.
TTGTAACGCTTAGAGATGACCGCTCGGTTAATCTCTATAGAATACGAGGTCGAGACAACCTTTTTATTCGTTCCGTCCAGATAACTAGCACAGGAAAAATCATTGGTTCCCCGGTACAGAGTGGTAACCGATGTATAATTACTTATGAGGAAAAAAGTGGGAATTTCATAAGAGTCATGCAAAACTCTTATGAACTTCCTCAGTTTCGATTAATCAATAAAAATTATTTATCGTCAAAGGTTGAAGAGGCCACCCCAAGCGCCCCACACCAGTCTGAAAGTTATCAAGAACCTATCCGAACACATTCGAGTTCATCGGGAAATTCATCGTGGAGCTCAAGCGATAGCATTGGCTGTGGTTGTTTTTTTGTTTTGATCCTTCTATTTTTTTTGTATATCGTTACAGGGGCTTTTTTGGAAAGTAATTTTGACATTATTTTACCAGGGTTAAAAAAGCAAACAGAAGAAAGGCAGGAAAGCAGCAGTGGTGCCGCGTGGAAGGAACAGGAAAGAAGGAGCTTTCCAAACAAGGACGTTTCCTGGTCGGACATAGAACAGCTTGATGTTATGATTAAACGGTTGCGCGAGCTAAAGTGCAAGAGCGCCGAGTCCGCCTTGTACCAGAGGAGGCTTCTTGCGTTATTGCCGCTTATTCGCAACGGCGCTGATGTGGATGTAACCTTGCCGGAGACAAAGGGGAACACGGCGCTGCACTTTGCTTGCGCTCTGGGAAGTTGGAGTATTTCCCAATGGCTCGTTGAACACGGAGCGAATGTGAATGCAAGGACCCATCGCGGAGCAACGCCTATGGACTGCTTGGGGGACGACAATGCAGCCCGGATCAAGAAACTTCTCCAAAAACATGGAGGGCATTATGGCCTCTAGCGGAAAGATGCCTGTATCAAGAAACAATCCTTCAACCCTTTCTCACTAAAACAATACAAAACCACTTAACCAACACCCATACTATGATTGACGAAGAAAAATTGAATCAACACTCCATCACGATGCTCGAAAAGAAGAAGCTGGGTAAAGCCCTCTTCCAGGAAGTCGCTGCTCCTCAAACCTCCGTGGAAAAAGTCCGCTCACTCATCGATGCCGGGGCGGATGTCAATGTGGCAAATGTGAAAGTGAACATTAATGGTCATGTATTCAACTCAACACTTCAGGCAGCGGTGTACCTTGGCAAGATAGAGATTGTCAAGCTGTTGCTAAAGGCAGGGGCGGATGTCAATGCAGAAGGAGAGGTGCTTGGGCCTACACTCACGCTGGCGGCAGCAAGAGGACACGTGGAGATTGTTGAGCTACTGTTGAAGTCAGGGGTGGATGTCAATGCAGCGGACAGGCATGGAAGTACTGCGCTTATGGAAGCAGCGGGGTACGGACAGGTGGAGACTGTCGAATTCCTTATGCTTTGTGGAGCGGATGTCAATGCTGCGGGCCAGTGGGGGACTGCGCTTACGCGGGCGGCGGAAAAGGGATACGTGGAAATTATCAAGCTCCTGTTGGAGGCAGGGGCGGATGTCAATGCACTTGGTGTGAAGACTTTTGTTTCTGCACTTGAGAGCGCGTCGGGGGGGGGATACGTGGAGACTGTCAAGCTACTGTTGAACGCCGGGGCAACGCGTAAGCATGGTGCATTTTTGAAGGCAGCGGGGTGCGGACACGTGGAGATTGTCAAGCTACTGTTGAAGGCAGGGGTGAATATCAATGAAGCAAACGGGTTTGGGGACACCGCGCTCATGACGGCAGCGGAGTTCGGACAGGTGGAGACTGTCAAGCTACTGTTGGAGGCAGGGGCGGATGTCAATGCAGCAGCCGGGTTTGCTGAGAGGACTGCGCTTATGAAGGCAGCGGAGCATGGACAGGTGGAGATTGTCAAGCTCCTGTTGGAGGCAGGGGCGGATGTCAATGCTGTGGACAAGGATGGAGATACCGCAATGGGTATTGCTACTGCGCATAGGTATGAAGATGAGGAATCCCACGGCCAAATCATAAACGCCCTCGTTAAAGCCTCAACGGGTCGTTGTCCCGCCAAGGAAGAGGCCTCAACGGGTTGTTGTCCCTTAGTTCTGTTCATCGCATTGATCCTGTCTGGATTTGGTTTTCTCCTGTAGTCACGCTTGTGAAAGGAGAATCGAATCCGCGATGAAGCAGGAGAGAATGCAGAAAACTCCTTAAAGACCATGGAGAGCATTATGGTCTGTAGCGAAAAGACACCCGTATCAAGAAAAATACTTCAACCCTTTCTCACTAAAACAATACCAAACCACTTAACCAACAATCTTACTATGATTGACAAAGAAGAAGCTGGGTAAAGCCGACTTCCAGGAAGTCGCGGCTCCCCAACCCTCCGTAGAAAAAGTCCGCTCACTCATCGATGCCGGGGCGGATGTCGTCAATGCCAAGGACAAGTACGGAAGTACTGCGCTGGATTTTGCTTCTAGGACCAGAATTTACTGTTGCCCCCCAAGGAAGGCGCCAGCCTGCGACAAAATTATTGCCCTCCTCAGTGCCGCCCGCGCCATAGGATCGGAGGGTTTTTAAAGCTTCAAAAATCAAAGTCTAAATGATTAAGTGATGTTCCCAACTCAAAAACGTTTGATCAGTGCATGGAAGGGAGAACATCCTAAAGGAATCACAGAACTCAGATATAATATGAAACGGGACATGAGCGAAGAAGAAGACATCGAACGTGAAGTTATCATAGGATGGATAGAAGACCGCGAGGCATATGTGATCCTCGCAGACAAGATCTTGGAGGGGAAGGAGCCGTATTTTAAGTTCTATGATTCAGATGAGTTGGAGACGTCGGAACATGTGGCAAGGATATCGTTTACAAGAGTTGGATATATCGAGGGGGGAGAAGATGGGTTGCCGGGGTTTAAGCTCAACAAGAAACAAGTGAGGATCATGGTAGAATTTTTCGAGAGTGAATGCCAAGAAGAAAACTACAGAGAATGCACCTACTGGCAGTACGGGATCGTGCAATACAACAAAGAAAACGTCGATGCCTCGCGTGACTGGAAGGAAGTAACCAAGAAGTACCTGGAGGAACACCCGGGAGAATTTGAGGGGAGCGTCGTGCTTCCCATCGATTTAGAGATGCCGGATTATTTGAATGAATTGGGGAAATATCCGGGGGACTCATTGAAGTCACGCAGACATCGGACGAGTAAAAAACGACACTGAGACAGGACGGATCTGCAATGAAGCGCGGAGAGGATGCAGAAAACTCAGCCGAACAAAATCTTTATCTCCCGGTGAGGTATCGGGGGATGATTCAAACACAAAATAAAAACCAATACACACACCATGAAAAATACACTCCTAATTTCAGCTCTCTCGGCAACACTAGCGCTGAGCAGTTGCGTCTCCCACAAAATGGGAGATGGGAATGTCGCAAGGACCGATATACGACTTGAACAAGCGAACTATCGAGTCATTGCCACACAGGTTAAGGGAGAAAGCATCGGTTTCCATATTCTGAGTGCGATGCCGACGAGCATTCCCACGAGCCTCACAGAATTAAGGGAAATTAGTTAAACTATCTCCGGAAGGCGGCATTGCAATCAAGGATTCCACTGAGGCACAGGCTATAAAAAACCTGTACAAAAATTGCGGAGATCTGCGAAACCGCCCGACAGCTCTGATTAATATTCGCGAAGAAACCGGGGGGAGGAATTACCTTATTTTCTCACGTCCCAAAACGACGGTTACTGCCGATGTCATCGAGTTTATCCGCTGAGCTGTTTGATTGAGGAAACTCATCTCAAAGGCGGCGGGGATGGAGATTCATCTCCGCCGCCCGTCATTTTTCCGGTTTCATCATTTCATTCTTCCTCCTGCACATTGATGCAATGCTCGCGCTTTTGATGCAAAGCGGAAGCTTGGCACCGCAGAACTTTTCAGTGTGATTGAACAACAACTCATTGATGCCATGCGCATCCCTCTATTACGCTTATTTGCAACCATGTGTACGCCTCCGCCCGCGGAAGTAGCGGCTGTCTTCACCGCGACAAGTAAGAGAAAGTTTTACGCAAACTGACAAAAAAATCTCCGTAAGTGCGGCAGGCTTCGCGCGCGCAGCGCGAGCGCCAGCGAGCGAGTGCGTGCGCGCGCGATGCAACTTTTTTCTTGACCTGAAAAACGAAAAGAAATAGGATGGACCCGTTATGAAACCGAACGATCATGTCCTGATATTCGACACCACCCTGAGGGATGGCGAGCAATGCCCCGGAGCCTCCATGAATCTGCGCCAGAAACTGGAAGTGGCGCGTCAGCTCGAGAAGCTCGGAGTGGATATCATTGAAGCAGGATTTCCCTGCATCTCGGATGGGGACTTTGAGGCGGTATCCACCATAGCCCGCACGCTCAAGAACACGAGGATAGCGGGCTTGGCGCGCTGCGTGGAAAACGATGTGCGGCAGGCGGCGGCGGCCGTGGCGCCGGCAGGAGATCGCGGGCGCATCCACACCTTTCTGGCCACCAGTCCCCTGCACCGCGAATACAAGCTCAAAAAGACCAAGGAGGAGGTGTTGGACATGGCTGTGCGCTACGTAAAGATGGCCGCCAGTTTGGTGAAGGACGTGGAGTTCTCCCCGGAAGATGCCAGCCGCACGGAGCTGGATTACCTGGCCCAGGTGATTGAAGCTGTCATCGATGCAGGAGCTACCACGGTGAACATCCCGGACACGGTGGGCTTTACCACACCGGTAGAGTACAGCAACATGATCCGCTACCTCATCGACCATGTGTCCAACATCGGCAAAGCCGTCATCTCGGTGCATTGCCACAACGACATCGGGTTGGCCGTGGCGAACTCGCTGGCTGCCGTGACTGCCGGCGCTCGTCAGGTGGAAGGAGCGATCAACGGCATCGGCGAACGCGCCGGCAACGCCGCCCTCGAGGAGGTCATCATGGCGCTTACCTTGCGCCCGGAGGCCTTCGGCTTTGCCCCCGGCAGCAAGGTGGTGGGAGTGAACACGCGCGAGATCGTCAAGACAAGCCGCGTGGTATCCCGTATGAGCGGCATGGCGGTGCAGCGCTCCAAGGCCATTGTCGGGGAGAACGCCTTTGCCCACAGCTCGGGCATCCACCAGCACGGCATCCTGGCCAAGCGCGAAACTTACGAGGTCATCAACCCGGCGGATGTAGGCTGGGGCGAGACGGAACTGCCGCTCACCAAGCACTCCGGACGCGCGGCGGTGAAAGCGCGTCTGGAAAAGCTGGGGCACGAGCTGTCGGACGAAGAGCTCACGCAAGTGTTCGAGCACTTCAAGAGGGTGGGCGATAGCAAGAAGTTTGTGTATGACGATGACCTGGCGGCGCTGGTGAATGATTCCCTCGACACGCACGAAGGAAAGTGGAAGATGGTGTTGCTGCAATTCACAGCCGGCAGCTCCGCTAAACCCACCGCTACCGTCACCCTGGAGAAAGATGGCAAGAGCTACACCGACTGCGCAATCGGCAACGGTCCGGTCAACGCTTGCTTTAAGGCCATCGATCGCATCACCCGCACGCGCGGTGATCTGGTGGATTACGTGGTACGTTCCACCACCGCCGGACAGGATGCCCTCGGTGAGGTGTCCGTGAAAGTGCAGTTCGGCGACGATTGCAAACCGGTGTCCGGCAAGGGCGCGGCTAGCGATGTGGTGGAGGCTTCCGCCCGCGCTTATCTGAATGCCGTGAATCGCAGCATCGTGCTCTCCGAACGAAACGCTTGCCAGTGATGGATTCCGTGCGCATCATCGCCGGTCTGGGTAACCCGGGCGCTTCGTACGTCGGCACGCGCCACAACGTGGGCTTCGCCGTGCTGGATACCTTTGCGGAGCTTTACGGGGCGATTTGGAAACCGGATTCCGCGCGCAAGGGGCTTGTGGCGCGGGGTCCGGGCGTGCTGTTGGTGAAGCCGCAAACCTTCATGAACGACTCCGGCGTGTGTGTGGGTGCGCTGATGCGCTATTTCAAGTTCACTCCGGATCAGGTGCTGGTCGTGTACGATGATATTGCTCTTCCCGTGGGCGCCTTGCGTCTGCGCGAAGGAGGCAGTGCCGGCGGACACAACGGCGTGAAATCGCTCATTGCTCACTTAGGCACGGAGTCCTTCCCGCGCCTGCGTGTTGGCATAGGCTCGCACGGACGCCAAACGCTCGTTTCCCACGTGCTCGGCGGCTTTGCACCGGAGGAGAAAGAAGTCATGCAAGCAGCCGTCTCCCGCGCTGCCGAAGCATTGCAATGCCTCTTGCAGGCGGGATTTTCCACCGCAGCTAATCGCTACAACACGCCGCGGAAACCGCACAATTCCCAAGCAGATCCACTAACGGAGAATCAGATGCCGTCGCGATAGGAAAACTCGCCCGGCGGCGACTTCGCCAAATCTTCCAGGGTGATGGATTCCAGATACTCGCGCACGACGCGCTGCAACCCGCGCCACACCGGCTGCGTGGGGCACAGCTTCTCCATCGGGCAGTTGTACTTCTCGGAGTCCAGGCAATTCACCGGTTCCAATTCGCCTTCCGTGGCTTGCAGGATCTCGTACACGGTGTAACGTGAGGCCGGTCGGGAAAGCCGATAGCCACCGGATTTGCCGCGCAAACTCACCACGAGATGCTCGCGCAGAAGTAACGCAATGATTGTCTCAAGGTATTTGATCGTGAGGCGCTGCTGCTCCGCCACGGCACGAAGAGACACCGGCTGCGCGCCCGGCTGGCTCGCCAAGGCAACCATCAGACGCAGAGCGTAGCGCCCCTTTGTGGAAATTTTCATCATACCTTTCGCGAAAAACGGCGACGGAAAGCTCCCGCAGGGAGCAGAGCTTTCCCTCTCTCCGTTGCCGAAATGGAGCCGAAACTCAGAGCTTGCGGCAGAAGTCCTCCAACCGGTCGAGCCCCTCCTTGAGTACATCCAACGAGGTGCAATAGGAAATGCGGATGGCTTGATCGTTTCCGAAAGCGACACCCGGCACGACCGCCACCTTGTAGCGCTCCAGCAACCGCTCGCAGAAGTTCAATGAATCCAGCCCCGTGGCGCTGATGTCCGGGAAGAAGTAGAAGGCCCCCATGGGCTCCACAATCTTCACTTTGGGCATCTGGGAAAGTCGATCGTACACGTACTGACGGCGCAAATCGTACTCCTCGCGCAGGTCGCCAATGAAAGATTGATCGCCCTTGAGCGCTTCGATAGCCCCGTATTGTGCGAAGGTGGTGGCATTGGAGGCCGTATGATCCTGGATGAGGCGGATGGTCTGGGCAATGGCATCAGGCGCAGCGGAATAGCCCAAGCGCCAGCCTGTCATGGCGTAGCTCTTGGAGAAACCGTTGATGGTGATCGTGAGGTTATAGAGCTCCGGGGAGAGCGCGGCCATGGACACATGCTTTGCCTCGCCATAGACAAGATGCTCGTAGATTTCATCCGCCAGAATGAGAATGTCCTCATCCTCCGCAACCTGACCAATAGCGCGCAGTTCCTCTTCGCTGTACACGGCTCCGGTTGGGTTGTGCGGCGTGTTGAGGATAATCATCTTCGTGCGCGGCGTCATTGCGTCCGCAAACTCATCTGCAGTGATTTTCCACCCGTTTTCCGGCTTAGTGGGAGCGTACACAGGCGTGCCGCCACAGAGCTCCACCATGGAGGGATAACTCACCCAGTAGGGAGTGGGGATGATCACCTCATCTCCCGGACTGATGGTAGCGCGCAGTGCACTGTAAACTGCCGGTTTGGCTCCGGAGCATACGCAGATTTGCTCCGGCGTATAGATGAGATTATTGTCGTTCTTCAGTTTGTCAGCAATGGCCTGACGCAGGGCGGGAAGTCCGGCAGACGGAGTGTATTTGGTGGCTCCGTTTTGCAAGGCTTGAATGGCGGCTTGCTTGATATTTTCCGGGGTATCCTTATCGGGTTCACCCCCGGCGAGACCAAAAACCTGTTCTCCTTTCGCCTTCATTTCTTTGGCGCGGTTTGTCACGGCGAGCGTCAATGACGGGCTCAGAGAAGCAGCATTTGATGATATAAAGTCCATTGTTCGAAATTGGTGTGAAATGTCCACGTGCAGCACACGACTATGCGCCGTCGAGATGATACTCCCAAAGATGCAGTATTGCAAGATTAAAAGCTCATCTAATGCACAGCCTATTTATAATAAACAAAATATAGAAGAAGAATTCACGCGTTGCATCATACTGAACAAAGCCGGGCACGCGCAAAAACTCACAGGAGCAAAAATGGCCGCCGACAAGAACCGGCGACCATTTTAAACGATGCTATTGAAAAAATGAGGAATTAATCAGAAGAGCACGCCAGCACCAATGACGATCCCGTGCTGTCCAAAATTGAAGTGAGAAGTACCAAAGTCTCTGAAGAAAGTACGGTTGAACTCGTAGCCTACCTTCACGTAGATGGAATCAGAGCATTTCACCTTGATGCCGGCACCCAGACCAAAAGTGAAACCACCCATCGATTCCTCGTAATCGGGAACCACTCCCGTTACCTCACCCTTACCCCATGCGTAACCGGCCTTGGCTCCCAAGTCCAGAAAGACGTGCTCCGTCAAACCAATGTTAGCGTCATAGCCCAGCGTCAACGGCATGCGGGAAACGGTCGTCTCGATCCCATTCTCCTTGTCTTCTCCGCTGTCAAAACCAAGCGAAACTGTAAACTGGTGGCGCACGGAAGATACCGCATCGTTGTACAAACTGAAGTTCAGACGGGCACCGACCGTGTCAGGCATTTTGTCCTTATCCGAGAAGTTGTAGATGCCCTCCAAAGAGTACACAGGCTGCCAATCATAGGGAGTGATTGCACCAGAGGCTGGCTGCGACAGATAATACGGAGCGGCCGAGGCGGTACCCACCATCATGCCCATGAGGGCAACAAGGGAAAGAAGTTTTTTCATAGCAACTCGTTTTTATCACATTACCAGCCTGCTGGCAAGCACGTTTTTTCCGTTCCTGCAAAATTCCCGCACCACGGGCGCGCTAAATTCCAATTGGGAATCGTAAATAGGTCGTGTTTTTTATAGGACGGATGTGGGGTACCGCAGTAAAAAACCTGCTGCAGGCACGCAGACCCGCAGCAGGTTGAAACGAGATGTGGACTCGCCTTAGTCCTTCTTGACGTCGCCCTCCGACGGGCTCCATTCCTCAGCCTGCAAGGAAGCGAGGTTGAAGGCTTGCTCCAAGCCGACCATATCGCCGGCGCGCACCGTCTCAAATGCGGCAGTCTCGCGACGCAGCTGCTCAGCATCGTAGTTCACAGCCTTCACGGAAAGTCCGATACGGCGTTCCACCTTGTCCACCTTAATGACGCGAGCCTGTATTTCATCGCCCACCTTGATGACATCCTTCACGCGCTCTACGTGCTCCTCAGAGAGCTGAGAGATGTGGATGAGACCGTCAATGTCGCCATCCAAGTTGACAAAGGCACCGAAGGAAGCAATCTTTGCCACCTGCCCGGACACCAAATCACCCACCTTGAATCGAGTATCAATGGTCTCCCACGGATCATCGCCAAGCTGCTTGATGCCGAGAGAAACGCGCTGATTCTCCTTGTCGATGCTCAACACACGCGCCTCGACCACATCACCCTTCTTAAGCACCTCGGAGGGGTGATTGATCTTGCGTGTCCAACTCATATCCGACACGTGAATCATGCCGTCAATCCCCTCCTCAAGCGCCACAAACGCGCCATAAGGCGTCAGATTGCGCACCGCGCCGGAAATGATGGTGCCGACAGGGAAGCGAGCCTCAATGGCATCCCACGGGTTCTCTTCCAGCTGGCGAACACCCAGAGATATCTTCTGCTCTTCTACAGAGATGTTGAGCACCACAGCCTCGATCTCCTGATCGAGTGTCAACACGTCGCTCGGGCGCGTGATTCGCTTGGTCCAAGAAAGTTCAGACACGTGCACCAGACCTTCCACCCCTCGCTCCAGCTCCACGAAGGCGCCGTAGGCAAGCAACTTGGTGATGCGTCCTTTCACGTGAGAACCAATCGGGTACTTCTTCTCAATATCCGCCCATGGGTTGTCCGAAAGCTGCTTGAGACCGAGCGACACGCGCTCTTTGTCACGATCCACGTCCAAGATGAGCACCTCAAGCTCCTGCCCGATGTGCAGCAGTTCGGAGGGGTGATTCACGCGACCCCAGCTCATATCCGTGATGTGCAACAAACCATCCATGCCGGAAAGATCCACGAAGGCGCCGAAATCCGTGAGATTCTTCACAATACCGCGCACCCTGTCCCCTGCCTTGACCGTCTCCAGGAAACGCTGACGCAGCTCGCTCCGCTCCGCCTCGATAACCTCGCGGCGCGACAAAACGATGTTCTTGCGCTCATCATTCACCTTCACGATCTTAAACTCGTACACATTACCCACATATTCGTTGAGGTCTTTCGGCGGGATGATATCCACCTGCGACCCGGGCAGGAAAGCCTCCACGCCCACATTCACCATCAGACCGCCCTTCACGATGCTCTTCACTTTGCCCTTCACCAGGCCACCTTCCTTGAAAACGGCCACGATCTTATCCCAGTTCTGCTTGTGGGCTGCCTTTTCCTTGGAAAGCACCACATGACCTTCCTCATTTTCCAGGCTCTCCAGCAGCACTTCTATCTGGTCCCCTACTTCAATTTCTTCGTCCTCGAACTCAGAGATGGGTATCTCTCCTTCGGACTTATATCCTATGTCGACCAGTACGACTTGGGGACGGATTTCAAGGATGGTACCATTCACGATATCCCCCTTGCGGAATGAAGGAAGCTTCGATTCAATCAAAGCCTCCAGTTCAACATTGCTCATTGATTTTGTTGGTTAGATTTGCTGTTTCCATCGTGTTTCTTTGGCCCATACACCGGTAGTTTTGCGGGCGCCTGTGAGCTACCGGGCAACACAACGGAGAGAACATTCTACTCCTGTCTCTTCCCTTTGGCAAGCAATTTTGTTGGCCGTTTGCAGAAAAATTGTTCGTTCGCAAATCTTCCGTCAGCGAGTCATTTTTTTGTTGCAAATAAACGGATGCATCGTTAAGATGGCGCATGGAGAAAATCTGCCGTAAGCAGGGTTCCTCCACCCGTCTAACACGAAGGAAATTGATAACCATGCCAAGCAACAACGAGACCAACATAGTAGTGACTGGGCGCCACATCGAGGTGACGGAAGCCATCCGCGAGTTTGCCCGCAAGAAGATAGAAGCCATACACATCGATTATCCACGCATCGTGGAAGCTCGCGTGGTGGTGGATGTGCAGAAAGATCGGCATGTAGCGGAAATTGTCCTGTTCTGTGCGGATCACATCACGATACAGGCCTCTACGACCGGGACGGATTTGTACGCAGCGTTGGATGAGACGGTGACCAAGATTATGCGTCGCATGCGCAAACACAAGACGCGATTGATGAAGCATTTTCGTCCGCACCGATCGCAAAGCATCCGCAAGCTGGAGGAGAAGGTGTATGAGGAGGATGTGCTCGACCAGGATGTGGATATTGATGCCCCGGAGGATCCCAAGCCTGTACGCATCACCCGCGAGGGCTATGAGCTGAAGACCATGTACAAGGAGGACGCCATCATGGAGCTGGAGATTTCCGGCAAGCCTTTTGTGCTGTACCGCAATGCGCGCCGCAATGTGCTGCAGATCGTTTACCGTCTCCATGAAGGAGAATATTCCATCATTGAGCTGGGCAACGAGCTGAAAGCCTGATTGATTGCCACGACGTACCGGTTCGAGCAAAAAAAACGTAGAATTTGGCTTTGCCGCGTGTTCCATGGAACTGCGGCAAAGCCTTTTTCTATGCCCCGGAGCAAACGCATTTGAAAATGCGGTTGCCTATGTACGATGTACGATGTACGATTTATTAATAATGTGCGCGTTGCGCAGATTCTTTTCGGATCATTAACGTATGCAGAGATTCCTCTAGATCCATCATTATGATGACCGGTTGTTGTGATGATTTTGATACGTATAAACATGGATATCAGCCAATAAGAGCATTTTCTCTGTTGATGACCTTCTCTCGAATGCGTTTGCCGTGTACACCACCCTTGATGAGTTGCATGGTGAATGCTCGACTCCCCGCTCCTAGTTTTTTGGAACGGGTGCGATCCGTGGCCACATCCGTCCCAAAAAATTTTCTCCGGACTCATTCAACCCATTCCTCATGCGTTTCATGGAAAAAATACGGTGAAAAAGAAATCTGCAAGCTGGCATCGCATATCCACAAATCATTCTAACTGACAACACGCAATGTTTTGAAAGTTTCTCCGCGCTCCTGCTCCGCATCCCCGCACCTTTCTAACTATGCCCGTGTATAGCTTCATCACATTTCGCTCGCATCTGCTCCGCCGAACTTGCGCGTAAGCGCGGGAACTTCTCAAATCGTAAATCGTAAATCGTACATCGTAAATAACCAACGGCTTATGCTGTATGATGTACCATTAACTACCAAGGGGGGCGCTTTTTCTTGGGACGGATGTGATCCCTGGCATATTTTACGAGTGACATAATAGGTTCTTGAAAAGGGAAAAGATTCTGATAGAATGGGACGCATGAATGGTTTCCGAATCACAGTGCTCACCCTGCTGTGCTTGTCAGTGGGTTTAATGTTTTATGCGGTGCTCATTGTGATACCCGGTTGGCAAGGGGATTACAGCGCGTACCAGTCATCTCTGAAAATCGCCGAGTATGAAGAGAAAAACGATATACACCGCCAGCAGATGATGGCCTATGATCCCGCCGTAGAAGCTCCGGAGGTTGAACAGGCGCGTCTTGATCAGGAGGCTGCCGCGCGGCGCGACGAAGCTTCTATCAACGAAGCGGAAGAGAGCAATGTAGTGGCTGCCGCCAAGCGCAAAGAGGAAGTTGCGAGGGCTCGAGCCTCCCGACAGAAGGAAGAAGCCGACAATCCTCACAGTGCAATCATTGGCAGGGTGGCCTCCTATGATCCGGAGTGGAATTGTGTGATGATGAAGCCCGATGTGCCGGAGTTGTTCCAGCCGGGAGCCGTGCTGGCTGTACGCCGCGATGGGTTGGTGGTTTGCGAAATGGTGGTCGATAGCCGCGACGCAGAGTCCGGTCAGGTGAGCGCCACACTCAAAGAGACGGACATACTCTCCCCCGAAGGGGAAACGGAGAAACGGGAGCCGCGCCCGGGAGATGAGGTTATTGTTTCCCCCTTCATGAGCGCCAAAGAGCTGCTCCAGGAAAGCTCAGGGGCAGGAGTCTCTCCCGTACAGCAACAAACGGATCAAACTGCTGCGGAGGGTCATACACCTCCACCCTTACCTCCGCCTCCCCCAGCAGAAGAACCTGAGCCGCTTCCACAGCCCCCCTCGGAATCCCCTGCTCCCCAACCTTCAAACTCGACTCCTCAGCCCCCTGCCCCGTCGCTGCTCACACCTGTCCACGGTAGCAATGAACTCCCCTCGCTGGATGATACAAGGAACACTTTGGAGCAATAATGACTCAGGATACTTCCAGTCGCGGTCTCTTCGGAGCAGCCCCCAGCTTTTCTTTTGAGTTTTTTCCTCCCAAAACGCCGGAAGGTGCCGAGGCTTTGTTGCAGACAATCGTGACTCTGCAGGACTTCCGTCCCAGCTTTGTAAGCGTAACCTATGGTGCGGGAGGCGGATCACGTGAGCTGACACGAGCCGTGGTGCATGATATCCAGCAGCGCGGTATCCCCACCGTGCCGCACCTCACCTGCGTGGGACACACGGAAAAAGAACTTGAGGAAATACTGGAGGGTTTCGTGAAGGCAGGAGCTCGCGCCATTCTCGCACTGCGCGGTGATCCCCCGCGTCACGGCGCCTATGACCCGAGTCGCGATGCTTTTCATCACGCAGCAGAGCTGGTGCGCTTCATCCGCAACTGGGAGAGCCGCCGCTCCTTGCCGTACCACCTTACAGTGGGCGTGGCTGGTTTTACGGAGGGACACCCGGACACTCCGAACCGCCTGCGTGAGATGGATTACCTGAAAGCAAAGATTGATGAAGGCGCAGATTACATCTGCACGCAGCTCTTCTTCGACAACCACGCCTTTTTTGACTACCGCGACCGCTGTCGTTTACTAGGGATTCGAGTGCCCATCATCGCCGGGATTATGCCTGTGACAAGCGCTTCCGGAATGAACCGGATGGCCGAGCTTTCTGCGGGCACGAACTTTCCCGCACGTTTACTCAAGGCGATGCTGCGCGCGGGCGGCGATAAAAAGAGCTTGGAACGCGTCGGTATCAACTATGCGAGTCAACAGTGCAGTGAGCTGCTGGATGCGGAGGTGGATGGCATCCACTTTTACACTCTCAATCGTTCCAAAGCTACGCTCGAAATCTACCGTAACTTGGGCATCAATAATTATTTTGATGTCGATCGTCTCAAATCACTCAATTCTCTCTACAAGAACTAACCCGCACCATGGCAAAGAAACATGACAAACTGAAGGATATGCCGGAACTCACCCCAGAGGAGATGAAAGCCATCGGGGAGATTGAGCTTGGGCCTTCCCGCCACGAAAAATTCCTCAATGCTCATTACAAAAAGCTCATCGTGGCTACGCTGGCTATCATGCTGTTAATGGCAGCAGCTATCATTTACGCCACTTATCGCATGAGGCAAAAGGCGGAGGCCTCGGGACTGCTGGTTCAGGCGCTTGGTGTGGTGGATGTCTCTGCCGCAGATGAGAATGCGAGCATGGCCACTCTGGAACACATCATCAACGACTATTCTAACACCCAAGCTGCCGGCACGGCGCAGCTACTGCGTGGTATGCGCTTGGTCGAAGGAGGGGAGGAAAAGAAAGGACTACAGACCCTGCAGCAAGTGGCGATGGGCGCTGAGGAGCCTTTCATCCGTCTGCGTGCGCAGGTGTTTATGGCTGGGTATTATATGAAGGGCGGTGAAAATGAAAAAGCTGCGGAACTGTGGCAGACTGTAAACCGCGCTGGTGATACGCCGTATCAGGCACTCGCATTGCTTTCGTTGGGGGATTTGGCACAGAAAAATGGCGATGAGCAAGGTGCTCGCACCTATTACACGCAAATTGCCGAACGTTGTCCGGCTTCTCCTTTGCAAGCGGCCGCGCAGCAGCGCTTGCTTATTCTCGGCGTCGATGCACCGAAACCGGTGTCTCCCCCGGAACCGCAAAAGAGTGAGGAGCAACACAAGGGTGACCTGCTCTTCCCCGGAATAGGTTCTCCCCTCAACTAAACCTCCCGCGAAGCATGGCCTTAGAGCGCGATATCTTTTCGGAGCTCACCGGCGTAAGCCGCCTGCTTTCGCGACTGCGCGATTATCGGCAACGTGAGTCTCTCTCTCCGGAAGAGTGGTGCCTCGGCATGGTGGCCTTTGCTATCGCTGAAGCCGACCAGCCTGAGCTGCCCGGGGAGGAGTTCCCTCCACTCTACGCACAGTTTGAGAAAAAAGCAACACCCGAACAACGCGCTCAGTCCTTGACTCAACTCAGCGCTTTTGTGACCCGGCAACGCGGTGTGGGCTGGCGCGCTCTTCTACTTTACGCCGTGTCGGATTCTCACCCTCTGCTCGCCGCTCGGGCCTCTACCCTTGCTGTTACCATGGCTCCGCCTCAGCAGGAAATTCGCTTTACCGGCGCCCTTGCGCTCGTACAACTTTTGCGGACGCAAAAGCAGCCCTCTGCCGCTATTGTAAGTGGGCTTCTCGCCCCTGCAGATCTGCGTCTGCTTCCAACCCTCACTCCGCTGCATGACATGCCGACGGATCAATTAGGCTCCCTTCTTCCTGCCTTGCAAGGACAACTCAACAGCCTGAGTTCTGCTTGGCTGCTGCCTCTCGCGCACGTTCCGGAGCTTTGCGAGCCCCTCACCATCGCGCTGGAACGCCTTGCATCCTCCACAAAACTGGTGGCCGACATCACCTACCCTATCCCCACTTGGAATTTTGCCTCTCCTGCGCCGCAACCACTGCATGCATGGTCCCTCCCGGAGTTTCTCCCACGCATGCTCCCCTCTCTCTCCCCCTACCTCTCCGGTACCCAACTTCAACGTCTCCACACTGCTTTCGCATAATTTTACTTGCCTTTCATCCTCTTTCGGTGTACAAATTGCGCACTTACACGGCCTCGTAGTTCAATGGATAGAACGGCCCTCTCCTAAAGGGCAAATACAGGTTCGATTCCTGTCGGGGCTAATGCCGAAGCCCTGCCCAAGGTGGTGTGTTGGTGAATCCCATGCAGATCGGGTTCGATTCCCGTCAGGGCTGATGCCCGTTTTCCCCCTATGTGAATTGCTGATGAGGGCAATTCGGGGGGGGAGGGAGCTCAGCAGTAGGTTTTGGTCCTGAGCAGCTTTTTTAATTCGGGAGGGGAGAAAAGTTCATCTACCTCGATCTTCAGGAAAGTTGCGATAGCCGATGGGAAGGGGGGAATGACGGTCGAGCAGTGAACGGTCGTAGCGGCGAGTCGGGGGTGACATGTGACCGAGGGTATGTTCTGTGCGGAAGAAAAACTGGAGGTAGTAAGTTCCGGAGTAGCCGATTTGGGCGGCTTCGCGAATCATGCGAAGGATATCCGCCTCATCCAGGAGCGCCGGGTGCACAGTGGTACGTACCTCGTGGGGAAGCTTGTACTGAAGCAAAAGAGCAAGAGACTTCCGGAATCGGTCGTAAAGTATTGAACCATCCGGTAATTTCCAAGAGCGATCGGAAGGCATTTTGTGATCAAGCGCGACATAATCGATGAGGTGGTTTTGCAAGAGTGGCCGAAGCACTTGAGGATTGCTGCCGTTCGTATCAATTTTAATGAGATACCCCAGGTCTTTAATCTGGGAACATAGTTCATAAATATGAGGCACCAACGTGGCCTCTCCCCCGGAAAGTACAACCGCGTCCAGGAAAGAGCGCCGTTCTTTGAGAAAAGCTATCTCATCCGTCACGCCACGATGCTGAGAGAGGGCGAGATCGGGATTGTAGCAATAGGGGCAACGCAGATTGCAACCGTTGTACCAAAAAATACAGGCGGCCTTCTTAGGATAGTCCAAGAAGGTGAGCGGCGTGATATCCGAAGGATGAACGGTAGGTGGCATGAAAAGAGATAAAAGCAAACCCCACGAAACGGCCTGAGCAGCGCGAAACGTGGGGAAGGAAAGCGCCCCCCCACCTTCGCCCCCGTAACTAGGAGCGAAGGGGGGATCGGAAATCACTTCAGGATCGTGTCACCGCAGCAGCCGCAGGGCTCCACGAAGTGCTCACGCTCCTCGAACTCGCCTTGCTTGCCGGCATTGAATGTCTCCACAGGGCGATGGTAACCCATCACGCGAGTATAGACAGTGCATTTGGAGCGCTCACTCTCGTGCTCGGCCAGGATCTGCTCATCGGTTTTGACGACGGCTTTAATTTCTTCTTCTGTCATGGTTTATTATGATTATGGGTTGATAAAAAGAGATCAAAAGAGAGGCAATTCGGGCTGTTCCTCGGCACGCGCCTTGGCGATAAGTTCCTCATCGCAGATGGGGCAATAGTCATGGCGTCCTTTGAGATAGCCATGCTTATCGCACACGGAGAAGAGCGGCGTAACCGTAATGTAGGGCATCTTGAAATTGGTAAGCACCTTGCGCACAATGTCGCGACAAGCCTCCGGGGAGGAAATGGCTTCGTTCATGTACATGTGGAATACCGTTCCGCCGGTGTAGCAGCATTGGAGCTTATCCTGCATGTGAAGAGCCTTGAAGAGGTCGCTCGTGTAACTAGCCGGAAGTTGAGAACTGTTGGTGTAGTAGCGGTGACCCGGCGTACCGGCCTGAATGATGTCCGGGAAGCGCTTGGCATCCTCGCGAGCAAAGCGGTGAGTGGTACCCTCGGCCGGAGTAGCTTCCAAATTGTAAAGGTTGCCGGTTTCCTCTTGGTAACCGCGAATACGCTCACGCATGAAATGCAGAACCTCTTCCGCAAAAGCGATACCTTCCGGAGTGGCAGTGTTCATGGTATCTCCGGAGAAGTTGCGCAACATCTCATTGACTCCATTCAGACCAATTGTGGAGAAGTGATTGCGCAAGTGAGGCAAGTAGCGCTTCGTGTAGGGGTACAGCCCCCGTTCATAGAGGGTATTGATGAATACACGTTTCTTCTCGAGGGTACTCTTGGCCAAGTCCATCAGCTCTGCCAGCTTACTGTAGAGAAGATTTTTATTACCCTTGTAGAGATAGCCGAGGCGAGCCATATTGATGGTCACAACCCCGATGGAGCCGGTCATTTCTGCTGAACCGAAGAGTCCTCCGCCACGCTTAAGCAACTCGCGCAAGTCAAGCTGCAAGCGGCAGCACATAGAACGCACCGCATCTGGCTTATAAGCCTCTTCATCAATGACCTTGTTGCCGTTCTCATCTATCTTGTACTGTGAACCAATGAAGTTCTGGAAGTAAGAGGAACCAATTTTAGCAGCGTTGGCGAAGAGCAACGGTACATTCTCACCCTCCCAGTCAAAATCCTCGGTAATGTTCACGGTGGGAATGGGGAAAGTAAAGGGCTGCCCGGTGCTGTCGCCCTCAGTCAACACTTCATAGAAAGCCTTTTGGATAACAGTCATTTCCGGTTGGAAATGCTTGTACGTCATGCTAGTGAGGGAATCTGCGCCACGCTCCTTGGCGAGGGCCTTAAGCTTCTCATCATGCAGATTTTCGAAGATATGTGCACCGCCGGAGAAAGGAGGTTGCTCACGCAGGTCGCGCGGCACCGTCCAATCGATAGTCACGTTCGTGAAAGGGCTCTGCCCCCAGCGGGACGGCACATTCAAGTTGTAAACGAAACTGCGCAGGGCTTTCTTGACATCCTCGTAAGCGAGTTGATCGCGGAAAAGATAGGGGGAGAGGTAGGTGTCAAAGGAGCTGAAGGCTTGCGCACCCGCCCACTCGCTCTGCAGAATACCCAAAAAATTGGCCATCTGCCCCAAGGCCTCGCGAAAGTGCCTGGGAGGACGACTGTTCACACGGCTGCGCACGCCATTAAAGCCCTCGTTGAGCAAATTGCGCAAGCTCCACCCGGCGCAGTAGCCAGTAAGGCAGTCCAAGTCGTGAATATGGTAATCGCCATTGCGGTGAGCCGCACCCTCGTCCGGAGAATAGACTTGATCAAGCCAATAGTTGGCAATTACCTTGCCTGCGGTGTTGTTCACGAGCCCTGCATTGGAGTACGTGGTGTTGGAATTAGCCTTGATGCGCCAGTCAATGTTGCCTATGTACTCCTCGATGGCTTGCTTGCAGTCCACCCATGTGTTACCCTGGTACAAGCCCGCGATCTGCTCGCGCTGCAGCTTATGGAGGAAGCGGTACTTGATAAAGCAACGCGCCGTTTCATACGCCCCCGACTTCATCAACTCCATTTCAATAAGATCCTGTACCTTTTCCACCGGCAGGTACTCCTCATTTCGAATCGCATCCAGCACATTCGTATAGACAAGCGGATTGTATTCCTCCTGCGATGAGTGGAAAGCTTTTTCAATGGCCTGCTGGATCTTGTAGGCCTCAAAACGCTCACGCTTTCCGTTGCGCTTAATGATTTGCTGGGGCATGATTTCTATGAAAAGGTTTGAGAAGGTTCATGATCGAAGTGGCGCAAGAGCCGCCACGTGCGCGCAGTGGATACACCCTGAGCAGTCAGTTCCTTTTTCCATGTCCGACTCACTCAGCTGCACCTCGGATTAACGCACCAGTGGTTTTGCTTGCCCGAGTATCCGAAGACGCAGCGCGTCCCATACTCGAGATAGGCTTGCGCCTCCTGCTCCTCCGCACCTGGTCTCGGATAAGTCCGTTTCCGGTTCGCCTTCGGATGAGCGCGAATTTAGCACAGCCCCTCCGACCTGACAAGAAAAAATTTTTCTCGATTTGCTCTGAACCGCAAAATATGTGATAATTTTCATGTATTCTACGCAATATAATGTGTTGCTTCTCACAAAGCCCTCTAACATCATTCTCCATTTCACTTCATTATCAAGGGGCTTTTTTTGGAAATTCCGATGGTATCGGACGCCCAAGATAATGGGGGAAAAAAATTACGGAAAGCTTAAAGGAAGGGGGCAAAAGGCAGGGCCAAAACACCTACCGCAAGATGACTCAGTCCCCTCAGCACCACACGTGTGATGAGGCATCGCTGGGCATGCGCCAATCGCCGCGCGGGGAGAGGGAAATGGTGCCGACCTTCGGGCCGTCCGGGATGCAGCTGCGCTTGTACTGCTGGGCGAAGAAGCGATGCAGGAAAACACCCAGTGTGCGATGGATGAC
>CANRJD010000039.1 GCA_947630815.1 uncultured Akkermansia sp.
ACGCGCGGGGCAGAGCGCAGTCGATCAGCGGCAGATATTCTGGATGAGGTGCGTCGATTGGTCGATAGCGGGGTGAAGGAAGTTACTCTGCTCGGACAAATTGTGAATCGCTACGGGCGCGAGGAGCCTGTAATAGATGGACGCGGAGGTTTTGTGCGGCTGTTGGAGGCAGTGCATGAGGTGACGGGTCTGGAACGCATACGTTTCACCTCCCCGCACCCCATTGGCTTTCGTGAGGATTTAGTGCGTGCTTTTTCCTATCTGCCGAAACTTTGTAGCCACATTCATTTTCCCATGCAGAGCGGTAGCGATCGTATCCTGCAGCTGATGCGACGTCCCTATCGGCAGCAAAAATATGTAGAACTATGTGAGGCGATGCGAGCCGCTCGACCCGACCTCGCCATCACCACCGATATCATCGTGGGTTTTCCTGGGGAGACCGAGGAGGACTACTTGCTCACTAAAACTGCGGTGGAGCATATTAAGTTCGATAATGCTTTTATCTTTCAATATTCTCCGCGGAGGGGCACGCCTGCGGCAGATATGCCGGGACAAGTATGTCTGCGCGAAAAAGAAGCTCGAAATCATGACTTGCTCGACACGGTGAATCGCATTGCTATTGCACGCAATATGGCACTTGTAGGCACTCGGCAAGAGATTCTTGTGGATGGTCCCAGCAAGACGAACTCCAGCCGCTTGCAGGGGCGCACTTCGCAGAATAAACCCGTCATCATTGAACGCGGCGCTGCCAGGGTAGGGGAGTTGCTGCCAATCACCATTCGTGAGTGCACTGGGTTTACGCTTTATGGAGAGGCGTGAGATCTGGTATTGTGGCATATATTCGGCGTGTATACATCTGTCCCGACAAAATAGCTTAGAACTTCAGACGCCCTTATCACGCTCTCAGATTTGGGGGAGCAGGCAGTAGCGTGGTGCAGACGGCTTTTTCACGGGCGCGGCTGGAGGCTGTGGAGGCGCTTTACCCGAAGATGGAGCCCAGGGATGCACATTAAGAGGGGGAAGGCGACGACGTACCGGTATGCGGAGGTGGTGAAGGATTTGCTGATGCATGGGTACAGGGCGCTATTGCCGAGTGAGGAGCATGATAAGGAGGTGAAAAAGTGCGAGAGGGTGCTGGCGAAGGGGAATATCAGCAATCATACGAGGGAGACGTATGAGAGGAGGCTGGAGAATCTGCGCAACGCGCACATTATTAATAAATCGTACATCGTACATCGTACATCGTACATAGGCAACCGCATTTTCTAATGCGGTTGCCCTGTTATGCCACACTTGAAACTTGACGAGTCGAAGTGAATGGGGTTTCCTGTAGGGAAGCTTTTCGAACTTTACATATGGCAAAACAACTCATCATTGCAGAGAAGCCGAGCGTGGCGTCAGATTTAGCGCGGGTGCTTGGGAAGAAATACGGGAAGTTTAAAAAGGATGAGGCAGCAGGAGGTTTTTCAAATGAGAAGCTCATCATCACCTCTGCCGTGGGGCATTTGGTTGAACAAAAGAAACCGCAGACCAAAGATGGAAAGAGTCTGCCGTGGAAGATGGAGTATTTGCCCGTGATGCCGGAGGTAATGGAGCTGGAACCCATCGCTAGGTCAGCGGACAGATTGCGCAAGGTATTGAAATTAGCCCGCAGTAAGGAGGTAGAATCACTGGTGAACGCATGCGATGCCGGACGCGAGGGTGAGCTCATTTTTCGCAACATTATACGGTTCGGCGGCATCAAAAAACCTCTTTTCCGTTTGTGGATGCAGAGTATGACGGATGATGCCATCATGGAGGCTTGGCAGAAACTGAAGAGCAATGAGGAAATGCTTCATTTGGCGGATGCGGCGGTGTGTCGATCTGAGGCTGATTGGCTGGTGGGACTCAATAGCACGCGCGCCCTTACCGTCATGCAGTCCGGTGCCGGTGGCTTCCATGTCACTCCGACTGGTCGCGTGCAAACACCGACACTTGCCATACTCGCGGCACGGCAAAAGGAGGTGCTGGCCTTCACGCCTGAGGTTTACTACGAGGTACACGCCACGTTTGACGCCGCGAGTGGCAGTTATGGGGCCAAGTGGATTGACAGAGATTTCAAACGTGATGAAAAGGCGCCCCAGCGTTCCCGCGAACGCTTGTGGAATGCGGAAGAGGCTGCGTCTGTGGCGGAGCGTTGCAGGGGGAAGACTGGTGTTGTGGAGGAAAAGCGCAAGCCCGTGAGCATGCCTGCGCCCTTACTTTTCGATCTTACCTCCCTGCAAAAGGAGGCAAGCAATCGCTTTGGATTTTCGGCGAGCCGCACACTGCAACTGGCTCAGGAGTGCTATGAAAAGCACAAGGTGCTTACTTACCCGCGTACGGATTCCAAATTTTTGCCGAATGATTACCTTGGCGTGGTGACGCGTACAATCCAGGGGATAGCTGACCACATGCCGGAGTACGCGCAGCACGCGCAAGGCATCCTGAATGCTCACGGTATTCACCCAACGCGGCGTGTGTTTGACAGCTCAAAGGTGAGTGATCACTTTGCCATTATCCCCACCGGCAAGTTTGTGAATCTGAGTGGAGATGCCGCGCGCATTTTCAATTTGGTGGTGCAGCGTTTTCTTGGTGTTTTTATGCCGAATGCAGAGTATGAGGATACGGAACGTTTCACTGTCATTTCCACCAAGGCAGGCGAGGATTGCTTTTACGCCCATGGACGAGTGTTGCTCGTTGCGGGGTGGCGAGCACTTTACACCAGCGAGCGCAAAAAGAAAGATGAACTATGCCGCGTCGAACCAGGTGAAAAGGTGCAGGCTTGCACTGTGGAAGCGGTTGAAGATACCACGAAGCCACCCGCTGCCTATACGGAAGCGACTTTGCTTACTGCTATGGAAAATGCGGGCAAGCTGGTGGAGGATGATGAACTGGCGTCTGCTATGAAAGAGCGTGGCTTGGGTACGCCCGCCACGCGTGCATCTATCATTGAAGGCTTACTGGCTCAGGAGTACATTGCCCGTGATGGAAAGGAGCTTGTGGCTACTCGTCACGGCATGGATCTCATCGACCTCTTGGAGAAGATAGGTTTGAGTACACTTTCCAGTCCCGAACTTACCGGCGAGTGGGAGTATCGGCTCAAGCAGATGGAGAGTGGCAAACTGAAGCGCGCCACCTTCATGCAAGACATACGCGAATACACCACGGAAATTGTATCTGCCGTGCGTGATTACATGCGCGAGGGAAAACATGATGATCTTGCTATTGCCTGTCCCGAGTGCGGTAGGAAAGGGTTGGAGAGTCGCGTAGATTCAGTGAGTTGCAAACATTGCAAGTTTCATATTCGCCGCACCCACGCTGGACTCAGTTTAAGCGATGAACAGTTCACTCAGCTCATCCGCGATGGTCGTTTACCAGTGATGGATGGATTCCGCTCGCGTTTTGGCAAGAGTTTTCGCGCGGGACTGGTACTGGTGAAACCGGAAACTGCTAAGACATCCTGGAAAGCTGAATTATACTTTGAAAATGACGACAGGAATGACGAAAAAACGACTCAGACGCACCAGCATAGTCTTGGTTTTGTGAAGGTCCAGGATCGTGGCTCTCTGGAGCTATTCGAAAACGAGAAACAGTGGATCATACCGGACTTCACTCGTGCTGGTAGCGGCAAGAAAGGCTTTAGTGCTTCGCGCGTGATTTTGGGTAAACAACTGGAGAAAGAGACCATCCTTCGTGTGCTTGAGAAGGGAAAGAGTGAGCTCATTTCAGGTTTCGTTTCTCAGCGTACTCACAGGTCCTTTGAAGCTTTCCTGAAGCTCGATGAAGTCAAGGGCGGCGTGGGCTTTGAGTTTCCTCCTCGCGAAAAGGCTGATACCAAAGGTACCAAAGGAGAGAAAAACTCTGGCGTCAGGGGATCCGTTGAGCTTGATTTGGACGGTGCTGTTAAGCATGGTCCTGTCGTGGTGAAGGGTAAAGGCGAGCATCAGTTGCTTGAGATAAAAGATGGTTGGCTTGTGGAGGGTGTGACGGTGGGTAAGAACCGCAGGCCGCTGGTCATTGTGCGCGAGATGTGCGGAGTGACGCTGGATGCTGAGCTGGTGAACGAGTTGCTCAGCAAAGGAAAGACCAAACTAATCAAGGATTTTGTGAGTCGCAAGAGCGGTCGTAAGTTTGAGGCGTATCTCGTGTTTAATGAGACTTCAGGGCGAATCACGTACGAATTCCCTCCCCGAAAATAGTTCATGGTTCGCGGCGCCAAACATAGCATCTTTCTTCCGGATGCCTTTACCGCCGGTATCATCCTGAGCATATTACTGGGTTTGCTTGTTCCATGTCGCGGGATGATAGCGACAGGTTTTGGTTGGCTCACCCAAGCGGCCATCGTGCTGCTTTTCTTCCTGTACGGGGTAAAATTGTCGCGTCGTTCGGTGGTAGATGGTATATTACACTGGCGCTTGCAGAGTATGGTTCTTCTTTCCACCTTTGTGCTTTTTCCGGTGGTAGTGTGGTTGGGGCGTGGAGTGTTGGAAGCGCTTGTGGGCGCTACCTTGTTCTCGGGAGTGTTGTATGTGGCGTGTTTGCCATCTACGGTACAGAGTAGTATCGCATTTACTTCCATAGCAGGAGGTAATGTGCCAGCAGCGGTGTGTTCGGCTTCGATTTCTAGTCTTTTGGGGGTAGTGCTCACACCTCTGCTGGTTGGGTTGCTTTTTTCTATGGATCATGTGCAGGGCTCGCGCGTGGGGCTGGATACCGTACTTACTATCAGCTACCAAATTCTTCTGCCTTTCGCACTGGGACAGGCGTTGCAACATTTTCTGAAAGCATGGGCCGATAACCACCGTTCACTTATTTCTACAAATGACCGACTTACCATTTGGTTGGTGGTGTATACCTCGTTCTCGTCCGCTACGGCGCAAGGCTACTGGGCACAGCTTTCATGGACGCAGCTAGCGGGGCTTATCGCTGCCTCGCTGATTCTATTGGCCGTGATACAGTTCATCATCTGGGGGACATGCCATTTGCTGCATTTTGAACGTGCGGATAGTATCACGATCCTCTTCTGCGGTTCGAAGAAAAGTTTGGCCGTAGGAGCACCCATGATGCTGGCTATTTTTGGAGAATTGGACAACAACCTGCTACTCCCGCTCATGGTGTTTCACCAGGTTCAGCTTATGGTATGCTCCCATTTAGCCGGGCGCTGGCATCGTACAGCGCGGGTTGACAGCAGTCAGCGTGAGTAAGTGCGGAAGGTGAATCCTTCGTATTCCTCTCCTTCTGACACATGCGGGAATTGCTCCGAAAAGGGCGGGAAAAACGTATCCGCTTCGTGGGTGCCGTGTATATGCGAAACGTGTAGTTTATCGAGCTTTGACAGCAGCATGCTATATATTTGCGCTCCACCTATGACCATGACTTCCGGATCCTGCAGCTTGATATGCTCCAACTGAGCAAGAGAGTGAATGACGACGGCGCCTTCTGCCGCACAATAGGAGGAGGATCGGGTAAGCACAATGTTTTGTCGCCCGGGCAGCAGGCGTCCCATACTCTCGTGAGTTATCCTCCCCATGAGGATGGGGTGCCCCATGGTGATCCGCTTGAAGAGGCGCAGATCCTCCACAAGACGCCAAGGGAGAGCGCCCTGGTACCCAATAGCGCGGTTATCATCCATGGCAACCACTCCGGTGAGGGTATATTTCATACAGAAATAGGGGCTTTAATGTGTGGGTGCGGGTTGTAGTTTTCGAGAGAGAAATCCTCGTAATGAAAGTTGTCAATGGTAGTGACAGCTGGGTTGATACGCATGGTAGGAAGCGGCCTGGGTTCTCGGGTAAGTTGTAACCGCGCTTGGTCGATATGATTCAGGTACAGATGCAAATCTCCGTACGTATGGATGAACTCTCGCGCCTCGTAGCCACATACCTGCGAAGTCATCATGAGCAGCAATGCGTAGCTCGCTATGTTGAAAGGTACCCCCAAGAATAGATCGCAACTACGTTGGTAGAGCTGCAGGCTTAAACCATGCGGTTTGTTCGGTTCTGAAGCCGGTGTCACAAAAAATTGAAACAGACAGTGGCAAGGGGGCAACGCCATTTGGTTTACTTCCGCCACATTCCACGCGCTGACGATATGACGGCGGCTCCAAGGGTTTTCTTTCAATCCACAGATTAGTTTCTCAATCTGGTCGATGCTGCCACCCTTGCCATCAGGCCATTTGCGCCACTGCGAACCGTACACCGGACCGAGGTCGCCGTTTTCATCCGCCCATTCGTCCCAAATGGTCACGCCGTTCTCGTGCAGATAGCGTATGTTGGTGCTGCCCATCAAGAACCAGAGCAGCTCGTGGATAATGGAACGCAAATGAAGCTTTTTCGTAGTGAGGCATGGGAAGCCCTCGCGCAGGTCAAAGCGCGCTTGGCGACCAAAAACACCAATTGTTCCAGTTCCGGTACGGTCACGGCGCTCCACGCCATGTGTCAACACGTCGTCCAACAATTGAAGGTATTGTTTCATGCCGGCGGTGGGATTACAGAGCGAGAGCCTGGCGAATTTGCTCAGCGTACATTTTTGCTCTGTCTGCGTAGCTCATCTCCAAATTTTTGTAGAGGATACCTCGTGATACGTTGATGAGCGCGGGGGATGTGCGCGTTGAACCGCTCAACGTGCTCAGCTCACCACCTTGTGCTCCAAGTCCCGGAATGAGAAGCGGTGCGTCCGGCAACTCCGAGAACAGACGTTCATCCGCATTCGTGAGTCCCACAACAAGACCGACCTCGCTTACCGCCCCTTCTCGTCGCGCTCGCTCCACCATGTCTCCTACTAGCTGGTACACCTTGCGTCCGTCACGCAGACGCTGACGCTCGATATCTGCTGCGCCACCATTGGAAGTGACCGCGAGCAGATAGATTCCCTTGCCTGGGGTATTCAGAAAGGGTGCCAAGATATCGTAGCCCATGAAAGGGTTGAGAGTGACGGCATCCACTTGCATTCGTTCAAAATAGGCCTTGGCGTAGTACTTCTGCGTTTCGCCGATATCACCGCGTTTGGCATCCAGGATCACAGGGATGTCGGCGGGAATTTCCGGCAGTAAATCAACAAGCACCTGGATACCCTGAGGTCCCATGGCCTCAAAGTAGGCGATGTTGGGCTTAAAAGCTGCTGCGTACGGGGAGGTTTCTTGCACGACTTGGCGTAGCCACATTCCTATGTCTTTCGTGTTTTCATCTTCCGGACGCGGGTCTAGCCCGATACACAGGGCTGAGTGCGTGGCACTGATGCGTGCAGCAAGTTTCTCCGTGTATTTCATGCGCGCAAGCATACCATAGAATGCCAGCCATGGCAAGGCTGCTCCGCTGTGAACCCAAGGCAAACGCATTAGAAAATGCGTTTGCCTATGTGCAACACGCACGACGGCCCCGATGAGGGCGCACGCGTTAGCGGGCGGTAAGTGCGTATGGACAGCGCGAAGGCGCTGCCCCGCAGGGGTGAAAACTGGCGACGGCTGTAAGCCAGTTTGGCCAAAAGCGTAGCTTTTGCCCCGCAGGGGTGAGGAGTCGTGGGGCGACTCCGAAGCAACCATGGCAGGGTGGTGCCGGTGAGTCAACACGCACGACGGCCCCGATGAGGGCGCACGCGTTAGCGGGCGGTAAGTGCGTATGGACAGCGCGCATGCGCTGCCCGAAGGGCGAACCGCCGATGGGGCGGCGGTGAGTCAACTTTCGATTTACGATGGACGATTGCGGAATTCGGCGCGTTGCGCGCGAACTTGGCGAAGTTTGCCGTCTTGCTGGCTTGCCTTCTTCATCCATGGGAAACGCACGAGGAATGGGGTGAATAAGCCCAGAGAAGATGCTCGTTGCCAGTTTGTCCAAAATGTGCTTTTGCTGCTGTCAGCGTATGAGCTGCGCAGGTTGAGCCGGCTCTGGCTCCGTTGACCGGAAGTACACTTTGCCGTCCAGCGAAGCTCGGTAGCGACCACCTGGCAGGATAGTCACCCCCAAGGTATGCCCTTCGTAATTGGGTGGAGGGGTTACTCGATAGCGCCGCAGTTCTGGCGCACCAGCCTGATCAGGATCTCGTATAACCACTTGCAACTGACCACTGATGGGACGGAGTTCTTGAGGACTCGAGGCGATTCGTTGTCCGGCGTACATGGAGCCGAAGGGAAAGATATTGCCCGAGTCATCCTGCACTTCCACAAAGAGGCGCCCACTTGTCCCATTAGTCACCTGTACTGCATAGCCCGTCGAGTTGGATCTTGCCGTGGCCGCACTTATACCTGCCGAACCACTAGTAGCTGCCGGGGAGGGGACAGGACTGGTGGACAGGGGTATGTCACTCACGGGACGGGGATCCGGAATGGGGGGAGGCGCAGGAATTTTATCCGGTATCTGAAATTGCTGCGGAAGCGCGGGTGGTGCCACGTGCGGGACTGGCGGATGGCTGTCTGTTGAGTCAGGTTTTAGTCCGGGAGATGATGCGTAGGAAGCTGCGGCAAAATCGAAGGCAGTGGTTGTATCCGATGGCGTGGTGGAAGTAGCTGCCTGCCCTGGCAAAGCCTGATAATTGGCTGGCTTTTCAGCGATGGCATCTTCCCCGACAGGGATATCCACCGACGGCGGCGTTTGCTGGCAGCTCACAAGCGTCAACATTGCTATACCCATGCTCACCCATGCTCTCATACTTGACATTGTATCACCGATTTGCGTGCATAGCAAGCCAAGGCAACCGCATTAGAAAATGTAGTTGCCAATTTACGATTTACGATGTACGATGTACTATTTATTAATAGTGTGCGCGTTGCGCAGATTTTTCGGATCATTAACGTATGCAGAGATTCCTCTAGATACATCATCATGAAGACCGCTTGTTGTGATGATTTTTTGATACGTATAAACATTGATATCAGTCAATAAGAGTATTTCCTTTCTCGATTAACTTCTCTCAAATGCGTTTGCCGTGCACTTCCCCGTTCGTAGATCAAGGTCTTGAAAGAAAAAACGAACGTTGTACACTCGTTGTAATTGACCGTGTACGTCAGACGAGACCGGACTTGACAATGTGGGTTCCTTCCACTATGCTTCAAAACATGTTGGTTGCACCTTCCATGTTGGCCTGCGATTTTCGAAAGATCGGGCATGAGGCTCAGCGAGCGCTGGCAGCGGGTGCCGATTGGCTCCATCTGGATGTGATGGATGGCGCTTTTGTGGACAACATTTCTTTTGGGCCAGATATTTGCACAGCCATCCGTAAGAGTGTGCCGCCGGAGACTTTCCTGGATGCCCACCTTATGATTAATGCCCCAGATCACTACCTGCCTCGCTTTCTAAAAGCGGGGATGAATCTCATCAGCATCCATGTGGAGCGTGAGGGTGCTGTGGACTTGCATGCCACTCTGTGTGCTATCCGCCAAGGGGGGGCACAGTCAGGATTGGCCGTCAATCCCGCCACGTCTGTGGAGCGCGTGCTACCCTACTTAGAGGAGGTGGATTTAGTGCTGGTCATGAGTGTCGTGCCTGGATTCGGAGGGCAGAGTTTCATGGCGGAGGTGCTTGACAAAGTGCGTTTTTTAAGGGATGAGCGTGCGCGTCGGGACTTGCATTTCCTCATCCAGATGGATGGCGGGATCGGACCGGCGCAGACGGCACAGTGTCGTGAGGCCGGTGCAGATTGCTTGGTGGCCGGCAGTTCTACCTTTAAGGCTCCGGATATGGCGCTTGCCATTCTTTCCATGAAGAAATGATCTGTACCCTAGCGTACGATACTTCGTCGTACAGGGTCCAATTCATTACCGGGGTCTGTCTGAGGCAGGGGATGGTGAGCGAAATCGAGCGAGGGGATGAAGGTGGTGTCCGGTGGTAGTGCTAGCGCGGAACAATCTACTACCACATCTAGCAGAGCAGGCCCCTGTGCCGACAACCATGATCGTACAGCCCCGGGAAGTTCCGGAGGATATTCCACGCGGGATGCGACCAGTCCCATGCCGCGCGCCAGTGCTGCATAATCCGTGCAACGCAGAACTGTGCCCATGTTGGGCATACCTGCGAGTTCCTGTTCCAAAGCTACAAAGTCGAGCGCTGAGTTATTCAATACGAGAATTTTCACGGCAAGTCTTTCCTGAAGCAAAGTGAGCATGTCGCCGGGTAGCATACTTAGCCCGCCATCGCCGCAAAATGCAATCACCTGTCGTGAGGGAAAAGCGGCTTTGGCTCCCACGGCCATCGCGAGAGCACAGGCCATGGAGCCATGCTTAAACGAACCTATAATGCGCCTATGTAGCAGGGCTTGCACGTACCGTGATGCCCAGATGACGGGTGTGCCTGTATCCACGGTGAAAATTGCATCTGGTTCGGCATAATCGCTTACCATGCGCGTTAGATATTCTGGACGGATGGGGGCTTGCTCATCCACGCAGCGTATGCTCGATTGAAGACGTAAAATTTGTTTGCCATGGCGAGAAAGGCTGCGAGCCAGAAATTCATCTCCACGGTCCTGCTGTACCAATGGCAGCAGCATACGCGCCGTTGGAGCTACATCGGCGTGGATACCAAGACAGATAGGAACGCGTCTCCCCAGCGCTTCTGCTCGGTTATCTACCTGTACCACATGCCCGTGCATTGGCAGAAAAGCGCGATAGGGAAAATCCGTGCCCCACAGCACTACCAATTCTGCCTCGTGCAGCGCTCGTGTTGCATCTCCCCAACCAATGAGTCCGGTCATGCCTACAGCGAGAGGGTTATCCGCCTCCAATATTTCCTTTGCTCGCAACGTGTAAGCAATGGGAGCTTCCACACGCCGCGCCAGCGCAATGATTTCCTCCCTCGCGCCCCGACACCCAGCACCGCAAAGGAATGTTACTCGCGCAGAGCGGTTGATTAAGCGGGCTAGCTGCGCCACTTCCGGCTCACAAGGTGTGAGCTGGGCACAATGCAATGAAAAGGGTTGTACGGGGTCTGCTTGAGCTGCTTCCGCTGCTGCTGCATCTCCAGGCAGTACCACCATTCCTACACCGGGGACATTTATCGCGCTGCGCAGCGCTGCTCCCATGATTTGGTCCACATGCTCGGCGCAAGTGATAAGTTCGCGAAACTGCGTGCACTCTGCAAAAAAATGGGTGGGATGAGTCTCCTGAAAATAATCGGTGCCGATGTTGGTGGTAGCGATGTGGGAGGCAAGCGCAAACACAGGCGCGCCACTGCGGTGCGCATCGTAAAGACCGTTGATGAGGTGCAGATTGCCCGGACCGCAGCTTCCGCAACACGCTGCAACTCGTCCGCTTACTTGTGCATCTGCTGAGGCTGCGAAGGCAGCCGTTTCCTCATGCCGTACATGCACCCAGCGCAGTCGGGGCTCCCGACTGATAGCTTGCAGCACCGGATTCAAACTGTCGCCTGCTATGCCATAGATGCGCTCCACCCCTTGTTCCACTAGCCACTCTACCAACCGTTCTGAAATAGTCTTGCCCATATTCTCCCTATAATCCCCCTCCATGTTTGCAAGGGCAATCTAATTTGCAAACAAGTATCGCCATGCTCGCGTGTGCCCCCGAAGAGTCTAGTACTTTCGAAACAAAGCAGGGCGTTTAACAAGGAATGAGAGGTGATATGTGTGCACGGATTTTTAATACGCTAAGTATAAATGAACTGTGCCTCTGTTTTCCGAATTTCGGGAAAAGCAGCTTTAAGGTCACATGAGCAAAAGGAGAGCATCAATCATCTGCGCATCTTCAGAAATGTGGTGGGAATGATAGTTTATTGGGAGATTTTATTGGAATAGAGCGTGCTATATCCTCCTTTTCACGTTTTCTTTTGCAATTATGCTTGACATCGAGGCAGTGCAGGGTTACACTACGCGGCACATACACGCGGGTGTCGTTCAGTGGTAGGACGCGTGCTTCCCAAGCATGCAACGCGGGTTCGATTCCCGCCACCCGTATCGCGGTAGGTAATTTTGGGTCAACGCGGTTTTTTTGAGGAAGAGGGGGGTGTTAAAAGGTGAGAGCGTCCAAGCAGGACGGTGGACGGTGGTTTTGAAAGTTTCGGGTATGTTGCCGACTTTGTAGAATTGCTCTGTGGGGTCATTCCACAAAATTATACGAAGAGCGACTCTTACCACATGCCCCAACCGTTGCCAAGATAGAAAAGCGCGCTGTCAAGCGCTCGTAAACGGTACAAAACTCTGCAAATGCCAAAATGTGCTTGCGGGAGCAGGACTTGAACCTGCGACCTTCAGGTTATGAGCCTGACGAGCTACCGGGCTGCTCCATCCCGCGGTTAAAAGGGCTTGCCGAAGCAAGGACGGAGAGAGTATAGACATCAGGAAATGGAAAGTCAAGCCAAAAAAAGAAAAAAATGAAAGGAAGAGATTCAAGGGACTTGACAAGAGGGGAGGAGGGGGGTAGGATGAGCGGCGTGAGTGACGAACAAATCAAGAGCACGCCTCTGTGCGGAAAGCACCAGGCGCTCGGAGCAAAAATGGTACCCTTTGCGGGTTGGCTGATGCCAGTGCAGTACACGGGAATTTTGGAGGAACATCATAGCGTGCGCAATGCGTGTGGTGTGTTTGACATATCGCACATGGGGCAATTCCACGTGCATGGGGCTGGGGCAACAGAGTGGCTCAATGGGATGTTTACGAACAACCTGCACAAGCTCTCGGATGGGGTAGGGCAGTATTCGATAATGCTCAACGAGCGCGGGGGTGTGATTGATGATTTGATCGTTTACCGTACGGCGCCTGAGGATTATTTCATCGTCGTGAATGCATCGATGATTGATGAGGATTATGCATGGTTGAGCGCTCACAAGCCTGCGGATGTCGCACTGGAAAATAGGAGCGCCGAATATGTGGGTCTGGCGGTACAGGGACCAAAGTGCGAAGAGGTGTTTTCCAAAATGTGTCCCGGGGAGAAACTTCCGGAGCATAACGGCATTCGTAAAATTGTGGTGGGTGGAGATGAACTCATTATTTGCCGCACTGGCTACACCGGCGAGAATGGGTTTGAGATGTTTTGTCCGGCGTCGCAGGGGGTTAAGTGGTTTGAGAAAGTGATGGAGAGCGGGGCGAAGCCCTGCGGATTGGGCGCCCGCGACAGTTTGCGCTTGGAGATGTGCTACTCACTGAATGGTTCGGATTTATCGCCTGAAAAGACGCCGCTGGAAGCAGGTCTCTCATGGTGCTGTGATTTGAGTAAGGATTTCATCGGTGTGGAAGTGCTGCGCGAGCAGAAAGCAAACGGTCGTCCCACGGCACTGGTGGCCATTGAATACACCGGCAAGGGTGCGCCGCCCCGACATGGCTACGAGGTCCAGCTACCGGATGGTACGCCGTTGGGCGAGTTGTGCAGCGGAGTGCTTTCGCCCACGCTTGGCAAGGGCATCGCGATGGCGTATGTGCCGACGCAACTCGGCAAGATCGGCACGGACGTGCAGGTGGTCGTGCGCGGCAAAGCGGTGCCGGCGCAAATTGTCAAAAAACCTTTCCTTAAAAAGTAATTTATTCTCTAACCCCCCCAATATTATGAGCACAATACCCTCAGACTTCAAATATTCTTCCGAACACGAATGGGTCAGTCCCGCCGTTGACGGAGTTGTAACGCTGGGCATCACCGACTTCGCGCAGTCCGAGCTGGGCGACGTGGTGTATGTGGATCTTCCGGAAGTAGGCAGTACGTTTGCGGCAGGCGATGTTATCGGCGCAGTTGAATCTGTGAAAGCAGCTTCGGATGTGTATACCCCGGTGTCCGGCGAGATCGTAGAGGTGAATGAGGGCTTAAGCAATGAGCCGGCTACGGTGAACAAGGACGCGTTTGGCGAAGGCTGGATTTGCAAAATCCGCCTGAGTGCGTCGGCCGAGTTGGATGGGTTGATGGACGCTGCGACTTACAGCGAGTCCTGCAAATAAGCAACGCGAATTTTACAGCGGGCGCGGGAGTTCATCAAGAAGTAGCTCCTGCGCCTGCATTTTGTCACTATACGCACTACGTAAAATATGATAACAACACAGACTCCTTTTGAACCACGCCACATCGGCCCCAGTGAGACCGAGATCAAGGAAATGCTCGCCGAAATCGGCTTCGAAAGTCTCGATGCCATGACGGATGCCATCGTGCCGGCGGATATACGACTCAGGCAACTACCGGATTTGCCAGAGCCGCTGGCCGAGCAGGATGCCTTGAGCAAGCTCAAGCATGTTCTTTCTGCCAACAAGCCTGCCAAGAGTCTGATCGGTCAGGGATACTACGGCGCCTACATGCCGGCCGTGATTCAGCGCAATGTCTATGAAAATCCGGGGTGGTACACGGCGTACACTCCCTACCAGCCGGAGATTGCCCAAGGTCGGCTCGAGATGCTCATGAATTTCCAGACGATGATAGCGGGACTGACAGGCCTCCCCGTAGCGAATGCATCGATGCTCGATGAGGGAACGGCAGCGGCCGAGGCTGTGCACCTGTGCGTGAGTAGCAAGGCGAGGAGTGATACCTTCTTCGTGGCGGATTCCTGTTTTCCGCAGACGATTGAGGTGATCCGCACGCGCTGCGAGACCACGGGTGTGAAGCTGGTCGTTGGAGACTGGAGAGAGTTTGACCCCGCGAGTGAGCCGGGACTGGCAGGCGTGCTGGTGCAGTACCCGGACAACTTGGGGCTCGTGGAGGACTATGCTGCTTTTTTTGAAAAATGCCATGCAGGCAAGGTTTTTTGTTGTGTGGCGGCTGATTTGCTGGCTCTCACGCGTTTGCGCGAGCCGGGCGCGTTTGGTGCGGACGTCTGCATCGGCACGACTCAACGTATAGGCATTCCGATGGGCTATGGCGGTCCGGCGGCGGCGTATATGGCCTGCACCGATGCGCTGAAACGCAAATTGCCCGGACGCTTCATCGGTCTTTCCGTGGATCGTGATGGTAAACCGGCTTACCGCCTCGCGTTGCAGACGCGCGAGCAGCATATCCGCCGTGAGAAAGCTACTTCCAATATCTGCACGGCTCAGGTGTTGACGGCTCTGCTCAGCACCTTCTGCGCCATGTACCACGGACCGGCGGGACTTTCCCACATCGCTGCCACGGTGCAGCGACTTGCCGCCGCCTTCGCGGAGAGTATGCGCGCTGCTGAGGGCGTGGAGGTCGTTGGCGGGCGCATCTTCGACACTGTGGCTCTTCGCTCGAAAGGTCGGGCAGATGAGCTCGTCGCGGCTGCGCTTAAGGCGGGTTACAATATCCGTCGCATCGACGCCGACACAGTGAGCGTGTCCTTCGACGAAACATGTACAAGTGCTGATTTGACGGCGCTTTGCACGGCGTTCGGGGTGAACCCTGCGACAGTGAAGGACGCTCCGCCGAGTGAGAGGACGACGCCGTTCTGCACAGAAAAATGCTTCAACGTGTTTCATTCCGAGACAGAGATGATGCGCTACATTCACCGGCTGGAGATGCGCGATCTGGCTCTCAACGAGGCGATGATTCCGCTGGGGTCCTGCACAATGAAGGCAAATTGCGCCGCCACGATGATGCCGATCACGTGGGATGAAGTAACGCAGCTGCACCCCTTCGCGCCGGCTAATCAGTGCGAGGGTATGCGCGCCATGCTGCTGCAGTTGGAGGAGTGGCTGGCCAAGATCACGGGCTTCGCGGCGGTGTGCTTGCAGCCGAACTCCGGCGCGGCGGGTGAATACGCCGGACTGCTCACGATTCATCGCTACCAAGTGGCACAGGGTGAGGGCCACCGCAATGTGTGCCTCATCCCTACATCCGCGCACGGCACCAATCCCGCTTCATCCGCTATGGCAGGATTTGCCGTGGTGACGGTGAAGTGCGATGACATGGGCAATATCGACATTGCTGACCTGCGCCGTCTCGCTGAAGAGCACCGCGATCACTTGGCCGCGCTCATGGTTACGTACCCCTCCACCCACGGTGTGTACGAGGTGGGGATTGACGATATTTGCAAAATTGTGCATGCCAACGGCGGTCAGGTTTACATGGATGGCGCCAATATGAACGCGCAGTGCGGGCTCACGAATCCCGGTACGATCGGCGCGGACATCTGCCACCTTAATCTGCACAAGACCTTTGGAATGCCGCATGGCGGCGGCGGTCCCGGCGTGGGTCCCATCTGCTGCGCGCAGCACCTCGCCCCCTACCTGCCCGGACATTTGCATGATGACCGCGGACGTACACAGGGTGCGGTATCCTCGGCCGAGTTTGGTTCGGCGGCGATAGATCCCATCACGTGGATGTACATCGCGATGATGGGCAGCGAGGGGTTGAAACACGCCTCGCAGGTTGCTATCCTGAACGCAAATTACGTGGCGCATAAGCTGGCGAACTACTTCCCCACGCTCTACGCCGGAAAGAAAGGTCTGGTTGCGCACGAGTGCATCCTGGACACTCGACCGATGATTCACAAGAGCGGTCTCACCGTGGATGACATTGCCAAGCGTCTCATGGATTACGGCTTCCACGCGCCCACGATGAGTTTCCCGGTGCACGACACGCTGATGGTGGAACCCACGGAGTCAGAGAGCAAGGTGGAGCTGGATCGCTTCGTCGAGGCGATGATCCACATCCATGCCGAGATGACGGCTGTGGCGGACGGCTTGGTGCCCGCAAGTGACAATGTGCTGGATAACGCTCCGCACACCGCGCAAGAGGTCTGCGCCGACAAGTGGTCGCATCCGTACTCACGCAACCTCGCCGCTTACCCCGTTCCCAGCCTGCGCTTGCACAAGTTCTGGCCCGGTTGTTCACGCGTGGACAACACATACGGCGACCGTAACTTCTGTTGCACCTGCGATACTCTCTCCCTCAGCGAGAGCGCCGAATAAAATCATTCGTCTCGCTCGCGCAAAATATTCGCTCCGGTGGCGTTTGTCTGCCGGAGCGCTGTTGGGGTACACTGCACGGCAAACGCATTAGAAATGCGTTTGCCTATGTACGATTTACGATTTACGATTTAGAAAGTTGGCGAGCCTCCGGCTCGCGGGACTGCGAAGCTTTAGCTGAGGTGGTGGGGAAATCATGGGCGGTCGTTGGTTCGAAAGGGGGTGGATTATGCAAAGCTGCGTCCCCGGCTTGGCCAAATCAAAGCGGCGGTGGGCAACGCCATTCAACCCATTCCTCATGCGTTTCCCATGGATGAAGGAGGTAAGCCAGCAAGAAGCTCAAACCATTGATGATTGAGCAGGGGGCATAGCGTAACAGTAGGTGCTTTTCTCCTATCAACGCATTATCATTTCAAGAATCCCGCTACGCACCGGCTCGGCAATCTCGCGCGTAGCGCGCTAGCATTCAAATCGTAAATCGAAAGTTGACTCACCGCCGCCCCATCGGCGGTTCGCCCTTCGGGCAGCGCATGCGCGCTGTCCATACGCACTTACCGCCCGCTAACGCGTGCGCCCTCAACGGGGCCGTCGTGCGTGTTGACTCACCGGCACCACCCTGCCCTGGTTGCTTCGGAGTCGCCCCACGACTCCTCACCCCTACGGGGCAAAAGCTGAGCTTTTGGCCAAACTGGCTTACAGCCGTCGCCAGTTTTCACCCCTGCGGGGCAGCGCATGCGCGCTGTCCATACGCACTTACAGCCGTCGTGCGTGTTGTACATCGTACATGAGCAGCTGCCTCGCAGCTGCTTGGGGCCGTCGTCAGTTTTTACCCCTGCGGGCTGGCCTTGCAGCCGCCGGCCGTTTTCCCGCAGCTCCGCTGCGCATTATTTGCAAATCGTAAATCGTAAATCATAAATAACCAACGGCTTTTGCTGCACAACGTGCCGTTTGCTACTTATTGGGGGTGCTTTTTCTTGGGACGGATTTGTGCTCCCTGATTTTTTTCGCTTGCGTATCCCATATGTTGGATTAGAATGCGGGTGTAAGATTTGGAAATATGATGATAGATGCATGCGAAGTCGAGATTCCGGGAGGTAAGCGAGATGAATACCGGCTGCCTCCGCCGGAATTGATTAATTACGAACCGATTCCTGAGTCAGTTCGAGCGGCAAGGGCGGCTGAAATGCAGAGGTTGCGGGCTGTTTTGGTAGATACGTTTGCGGCCTTCCACGTGGAGGTAACGCCGGGACGTATCAAATGCGGTCCAGATGTTACCCGATACGAGTTTACACTTTCCGATGAGAAGGACATGCGAATTGTCACTCAGTTGGAAACTGAAATCATGGCTGCCACTCAAAATCCTCGTGTGAATATCGTAACTTCCATTCCGGGGAAGGTCTCTTTTGGCATTGATTTGGCAAATAGTGAGCGTGAGGATGTGAACTTGCGTGAGCTGCTTCTGTCGCCCAATTTTGCTGATCCCCTCTTGTGCCTACCTGTGGCTCTGGGGAGAGATGTGGTTGGAGAACCAGTAATCGGCGACATAGCGGACATGGGACACCTTCTCATCGGTAGTGTTATTGGAATGGGCAAATCTGTATGTGTCAATAATATCCTGCTTTCTCTCCTATACAAGTTTTCTCCGGCTGAACTCGGGCTCGTACTGATTGATTTAAAGAACGTTGAGATGAATGTTTATAGGAAACTACCTCACCTCGCTGCACCAATTGTCACCAGTACGTCAAATGCAATAATGCATTTGAAGGCGGTCATACAAGAAGTGGAACGCCGATTCAGTTTGTTCGAATGTGAGGGTGTCACTAGCGTGGGGGAGTACAACAGGCGCGTATACGAGTTAAGTCAAACGGCTCGCGCTAATGGTGGAGCTGCCAGCCTTTTGGTTCGGGATGGGCGGCAGATTGATGACTTGTCGGGGATCCCGCGCCGCCTGCCCCACATTGTTGTCGTGATCAATGAATTGGCCGATCTAATGTTACAGGCGAAAGGTGAGGCGGAGTTTCTCCTCAGTAGCCTTGCAATGAAGGCACCTTCTGTCGGCATTCATCTCGTAGCCACAACTCAGATGCCCCAGAAGATGGTTGTGACAGAGACGATCAAAAGAGCTTTCCCGAGTCGAATAGCCTTGAAAGTTACTGATAAACAAGAGAGCCGAGTTATGTTAGATGACGAAGGAGCAGAGACTCTGATGGAGCACGGGGATGGTTTGCTTCGGATGGAAATAGAAAAAGGCATGACGCGTTTCCGTGCCGCTATCATTTCATTTGAAGAAATTTCCCGTATCGTTGAATTCTGTTCTCGTCAACGAGTGTTGAGGATTGCAAGATTAAATGCAACAGATTGATAGCACAAAGGAGAGAGCCCGGTTAGCTTGGAAAACACGAGTCCCTCTTTCCGTTGGGAAACGGATTCTGTTTGAGCTATGGTCGGTCGGGCAGGGTTGTTCCCAGCTCGGTCAGGGTCCTTCCAAACAGGTCAGCCTCTGTTTTCCTGCTCGAGGATCTTCTTGTCTATTTCTCTGCGCAGGATGGTGCAGATGTTGGCGTAGCGGATGTGCTCGTAGTAGAAAGCCGTCCCACTAATCAAATGCAGTTTCACTCTTGATTCGCTCTATCCCAGCACCCTCCTATGCCGGAAATCTTCATCGCCATATTTTATCACTGGACCATTGCGCATTTGTGAATCCTAAATGTTTGTACAATTCAGGGATGGTGGGTTCAGTACTTGATAGAAGATCCTTACACCTATCCCGCCATTTGCTCTTTGGGGCTATCTTCCCCAAGATGATCGCACAAATACATAAAGCTGCGGCTGTCTTATCGAGTTCTGCCGTACGAGAGATCAGTCCTCTGTCCTGCCGCAGTATGGGAGTCTTCTTCTTACTGAGCCATGTTTTATCCCATATCCTTGACTGATGTGCGCAAGAATTTCGCACATCCTTCAAAAAGGCTATCGCTGACAGAAAGAAAGATGCATATGGGATTCCCATCTCCCCTGCAATCTTTTTTACAATCTTGTCGGGGAGGCAGATTCTAAGCAGAGAGTGTATATTTCCCAAGGTGGCAAACTCGACGTAAGCCCGGGGCAAACGCATTGGAAAATGCGTTTGCCATGTACGATGTGCGATTTTCGATGTACGATTTATTAATAATGTGCGCGTTGCGCAGATTTTTTCGGATCATTAATGTATGCTGAGATCCCTTTAAAACCATCATCATGATGACCGCTGGTTGTCATGATTTTTGATGTATATAAACAGTTATATCAATCAATAAGAGCATTTTCTCTGTTTATTGATTTCTCTCAAATGCAGTTGCCCCGATTGATAGGCCACCTGAGTACGTAATGCTATTTCAATTCGGGAAATAGCATCGAACAGCAAATTCCTAAGTCTTCTA
>CANRJD010000040.1 GCA_947630815.1 uncultured Akkermansia sp.
ACAGCCTAAAATACGTTAAAATTTTCTCCGTGAAGATTTTTCATTTTCCAATGAGCATAATAACACGCATAGAGAGTCGGTATTTTTGCCAACAATAATTCTTGTAAACTACATATTAATAATTTATTACAACAACGAACGCCGTACATCTCTTTCAAAAAGAGATATACTCACCTCCCACCAACAACTATATCACCCCTATTCACCCCTATTCACCCCTATCTACCCTTATTCACCCTTATTCACCCCTACTCACCCCTACTCACCCCTACTCACCCCTACTCACCCCTATCTAACCCCTATCTAACCCCTATCTAACCCCTATCTAACCCCTATCTAACCCCTATCTAACCCCTATTCACCACTATGAAACTTCATCTCCCCCTCCCCCTCCGTTCCGCCCTCCTCGCTGTCTGCGCTGTCGGCATAGTTACTCCGGTTGCGGCAGCGGACGACGACGAACAAGACGCTTCGGATTCCCTGAATATCGAAAGTATTGCTCAGATGCTCCGCTCAGTGTCCGAGCTCGAAAGGACGTCGGCAGCAGAGGCAACTGATCTTTACTGGGGAGCTGGTCAAACCGGCGGGAGTGTTATTCTGGGAAGAGATGGTAGCTTCTGGAGCACCCAATCGGGGATGTCCGGAACAGAGGAGTGGGAAGACGATAAGAATGTGCATCTTGAGGCTAGAGGCGGAACAATTACCGTGACAGCGTCTACGCTTTTGATGAAAAGTTTGACCTTTGCACCCAGTTCTGCTACCTACAATTTCATCCTCCCAACGTCGTTTCTTCTAGGACCCGGTGAACCCTCGCTGCTATCTGTTGGAAAAGGGACAACTCTATGCCTGCAAGGCAATGGGAGTCTCATGGTCATGTACGGGACAGGCGTGATGGACGGATCCTCTATATGTCAAGTAGAGGGTTCGCTAAAAATTGAGGAGGGCGTCTCTGTAAGAATGAACATTGCGAAAGCGGAAATCAATAGCTTGACACTGACGAATGGTTACTTGGTTGTTGGAGAGGGCACAATTCAGAATTTGCAAGGCACCTGTGAGAGTATTCAGTTTGGTCCATATGAAGCTGGTCTTGAAGCGGGGAACACGCTTACCATCGTCGACGGTGAATACACTGGTAAGCTGAAGACCGACTGGGGGGGACTCATCATTGAAGGAAAATTCAGGTATGACACACCAGGAACTGATGAGGAAGAAAAATATAAAAACCGCGCGACAGTTGCTGCACTGACTGTGAACAGCCAATTCACGCTGAACGGGGTCATGGAAACCCCCACGCTGGATGGAAAAGGAAGCATCATTGGTGAGGGAACTTTGCAATTTGGCAATGGATCGTCAGAGTTTGATGGAGAGGTCGGTGTAAATATTACCTGCAATGGGAATGAAGCATCAACAGTAACCCTCAGCCACTACACCGGTAAGAATGTGACGTTAAATAACGGTGGCACGCTCACTTTGTCTAACAAGGAGTCTGATATTCAACTAACGGCTTTACATGTTGATGGTAAGCTGGAGGTGAAGGAAGGGAAGTTGATCATGGAAACCCCCGCGCTAGATGGGGGAGGAAGCATCATTGGTAAGGGAACTTTGCAATTTGGCAATGGATCGTCGGAGTTTAATGGAGAGGTCGGTGTAAATATTATCTGCAATGGGAATGAAGCATCAACAGTAACCCTCAGCCACTACACCGGTAAGAATGTGACGTTAAATAACGGTGGCACGCTCACTTTGCCTAACAAGGGGTCCGATATTCAACTAACGACTTTACATATTGGTGGTAAGCTGGAGGTGAAGGAAGGGAAGTTGAGAGTGGAAGAAAGCATTACATGGGATCTTGGTTCCCTGCATTTCTTTTCTTCCGGTCAATCGGTCGTATTTGTAGGGAATGGATGGAACGAAAAATTAGATAAGACAAACGGTAAGCTCACCATTACATTGAAAGAGAATGTTTTGGGTATAAGTGAGTTTGGTGACATCATTCTGCTGGATTGGGCGGGACAGGGAAACGATTTCGATTTTAGGGATTATTTTGAAATTTCACTCGACGGGGATCGCGAAAGATACGAGAACCTCACTCTCAGAGCCGACGGACATGTCACTTGGGGCGGTTCGGACGATCTGTATTGGGGAAGCGAGAGAACCAGCAACTCTATTGTGTTGGGGGAAGATCAACGTGTATGGAGTTTTTTGCCGGGAAAATCCGGTACAGCGGCTTGGCAAGATGATAAAAATGTGCACTTAGAGGCAAAAAGTGGCACAATTGCCGTGACAAGTTCCGGATATCGTTCAATGAAAAGCTTGACCATTGCTCCTGGATCCGCTACATATAATTTCGATTTGGACTGTCGGGTGGGAGAACCGATAGATCCAAATTCCCCCGCTGAGAGTCTTCCCACGATTCTATTCGTGGGTGACGGGACGACTTTGTATGTGGGTAACGGAAGGGAACTCGCTGTGAATGGATCATTAACCGTCGGTGCTGGGGCGACTCTTTGCATTGGTGAGGGATCCATGATGAATGTGTATGGCTCGTATAGCGGAGAGGGGTCGCTGCAGGTTGAGAAGAACGGCCGTTTGAGCATTATGGGGAAATCGACTGTTAAGAGTCTTACCGTGACTGATGGTTCATTAATGCTCGGTGAGGACAGTAGTGTTGAGAATTTGCAAGGCACCTGTGAGAGTATTCGGTTCGGTCCATATGAAGCTGGTATTGAAGCAAAAAAAGCACTTACCATTGTTGACGGTGAATACACTGGTAAGCTAAAGGTTGACCAGGGAAAACTCACCATTGATGGGAAATTCAAGTATGACACACCAGGAACTGAGGAGGAAGAAAAATATAAAAACCGCGCGACAGTTGCTGCACTGACTGTGAACAAGCAATTCACGCTGAACGGAGTCATGGAGACCCGCAGCACGCTGGATGGGAAAGGAAGCATCATTGGTAAGGGAACTTTGCAATTCGGCGAGGGATCGTCAGAGTTTAATGGAGAGGTCGGTGTAAATATTATCTGCAATGGGAGTGGATCAACAGTAACCCTCAGCCACTACACTGGTAAGAATGTGATGTTAAATAACGGTGGCACGCTCACCTTGTCTAACAAGGGGCTCAATATTCAATTAGAGACTCTACATATTGGTGGCAATCTGGAGGTGAAGGTTGGAAAGCTGAGATTGGTGGAAAGCATTACATGGGATGCAGCTCTTGGTTCCCTGCATTTCTATTCTTTCAGACAATCGGTCATATTTACAGAGGGTGTGCGATGGGACAAAGAATTGGCTGAGACAAATGGTAAGCTCACCATTATACTGGAAAAGAATGTGTTGGGTGTAGGTAGTTCTGGTGACATCACTTTGCTGGATTGGTCACTCAGGAGAGACGATTTCGATTTTAGGGATTATTTTGAAATTTCATTCGACGGGGATCGCGAAAGATACGAGAACCTCACTCTCAGAGCCGATGGACATGTAGTTTGGGGTAAAAAGGTACCTTCTGGACATGGAGGTTCTGGAGATTCTGAAGATTCGGACTCTCTTTACTGGGGAGCCAAACAAACCAGTGGAAGCGTTACTCTGGGTGGAAATAGTGGCTCGTGGAGCACTAAGTCGGGCGAAGCTGGAAATGAAGTCTGGAAAGATGATAAAAACGTGCACCTGGAGGCAACAGGTGGCACAATTACCGTGAAGGAAGACTCTTCGCCCTCAATGAAAAGCTTAACCATCGTAGCCGGTTCAGCTATCTACAATATCATTTCGGATGGATCGACGAAGGCTAATGTGGATGGGAATTTAACCGTCGGTGCCGGAGCGACTCTGTGCATGGGCGAGGGATCTGTGCTGCAGGTGAATGGCTCGTACAGCGGCGATGGCATACTGAAAGTTGAGAATGGTGGTGCTTTGACAATTTCTGGGCAGGCAACGATCAAGAAAGCTACCGTGGAGGACGGTGTTTTGTCCCTCGGTTCGGGCAGCAGTATTTCGGATTTACAGGGTGATCCCGTGAATTGGAAGCCGAATCATGGAATTCAGGGTCAAGGCAACCTCACCATCGAAAGCGGCAACTACACCGGTTCGCTGAAGACCGACGAGCTCACCATTGCCGGGAACTTCACATATGGTACACCCGGGGCGAACGGAGGGGAGAAGCTTGAAAATGCTGCTGCGGTTGGTGGCTTGACTGTGGATGGTAAACTCACATTAAACGGAGGCATGCTGGCTACGTCGCTCAGAGGAAAGGGAAGTATCATCGGTCAAGGTACTTTGCAACTTGCCAACTCAGAAAACAATTCGTTTGAAGGTGAAGTGGGGGTGAATCTACTTTATGCGGGGAGCTCCTTCACTCTCAGCAAGTACACTGGTAAGAGTGTGACAGTAACAAGCGGTCAGCTTACGTTGGCCAACGAAGGAAATGGGATCAAGCTGGAGACACTCACCTTCCGGGGGAGCAGCACTTTGGTCGTGAAGGATGCGGGGTCGAGCGTCAGCGGTAATGTGACGTTGGGAAAGAATCAACAGCTCACCCTGGCAAGTGGGGCGAGTTTGAGCGTTGGCTCCTTGACTCTCTCCGGCGGTACGCTGGATGTGAGTGGGGCGCTCGGCAAACTGAATGCGGGCGCATTGAAGACCACGGCAACAACCACATTGAATGTGGGAAATTTGTATGCTATGGCAGCGGGAAGTTACAGTATCCTGAGTTATGACAGTCACGACGGTGCCGATGTCAATCAGTTGAAACTGCAGGTGGGGAGCGTCGGTGCACGAAAGAGTTTCCGATTGGAGGTGCAGCAGAACGCCCTGATGCTCGTAGTAACGGGTAAGGGAGCAAATCTGACGTGGAACAACATTAGCACGAAAACTTGGGGCGCTGGAACGGTTGGCGGGGAATGGGATGCCGCACAAACGGTTTTGGATAAACATTTCTTCAATGGAGACAACGTGACTTTCAACGGAGCCGGGGAAGTAAACATCCAGGGTGAGGTAGAGCCCGGGAGTATTACCGTGCAGGGAAATGAAGCCACCACCTTCATGAGCAATGACGACACCGGTTCTATTGCCGGCGCTGCTCAACTCACGAAAAAGGATGAGGGCAAGCTAACCATCAACACGGTCAATGCTTACACGGGCGGAACGGTGGTGGAAGGCGGCGAGCTGGTAACAGGAAACGCGAAAGCCTTGGGCGAGGGAAACGTGACGGTGAAAAGCGGCGTGCTGGATATGGACAGTGCGGCTCTGGCGAATGAGCTGCATATCGTCGGCACAGCGGAAGTGAAGAATGGTGGAAGCTACGTTGGCAAGCTGACGCTGGATGGCGGGACCTTGGATGGCGCCGTGAACCTGGCACAGGATGCGGAATTAAAGAACGGTACGGTGGCGGGTGTATTGAGCGGCAAAGGAGGCGTGGTGGTGAGTGGCGGGGGCGTGACGCTAAGCGGCGCGAACACCTACACCGGCAAGACAACGGTGCAGAGCGGAACGCTGACGGTGAGCGGCAGCGTGGCGAGCAAGCAGATTGAGGTGCAGAGCGGCGGAACCTACAGCGGCACGCTGGCCGGCCCGGATTTGACCGTTACGCTTGCGGGCGGTACATTGAAGGGTGATGTGACACTGGATGGCAGCGTCGCACTGAATTCCACGGCGGCAGGATCTACCGTGGACGGCAGGTTAAATCTGGCGCGGGGCGGGAAGCTGGGAGTCACGGAAGGAGCGGGGCTTTCGGTGAAAGAAGTGGTGGCGGATGGTGGCGAGTTGAGCTTGACCACGGACAATAGCGGTCACCTCAGCGTGGGCACTTTCTCCACCACCTCAAATAAGACGACACTGAACGTGGGCGACGATCTTCTGGGGCTGAAGGACGGTAGGTACGAACTGCTCACCTATGAAACGCTGGGCAGCGGGAGCAGTGCGGATGCGCTCGAGCTGGCGGGCCTTGGGACTCTGCATACGCGCAAGGACTACTCACTTGACCTGGATGAAAAGAGCCTGACGCTTACCGTGAGCGGAGGTTCCGCGAATCTCACTTGGGAGTCGACGAGCACCGACACGTGGAGCAATGAAAGCGTCGGAGGCGAGTGGAGCAGCGATGCCAAGGACAAGCATTTCTACGATGGCGACTCGGTGACGTTCGACTCTGCGGGAGATGTACTGATAGAGGGCAAAGTAAACCCCGACTCCATCACCGTGAAGGGCGATAGCGACACCACCTTCAAGAACGCCGCAGACAAGGCCGGTGCACTCACAGGCAAAGCCACATTGACCAAGGAGGGCGCAGGCACGCTGGATATCCAGACGGACAACAGCGCGTACTCCGGCAACATCGAGGTGAAGGGCGGCACGCTGAAGGTAGGAGATGATCATGCACTGGGCAGCGGCGACGTGAACATTGCAAATGCGAAGTTTGACGGCGCCGGGCATGCCGTCAACAACAAGGTAACGCTCTCCGGTAATTCACAGCTCAAGGGCGCCAGCGGCGTAACCAGTCTCACCTTTGCGAGCGGCTCGACGATTAAAGGCGAGCATGGTTATACCTTGGCAGCCGGTCACACACTGACGATTGACAGTACCGGCAAGGCAAGCAATGCGGAGAATCTCGGCAGCAGTTACAGCGGCGCCTTCACCTTCGCAGGCGGCACACTGAAGCTCAACGGCGGCGCATTCGACCTGAGCGGCGCAACGGTGAACTTTGCTGACGGTTCGAAGTCCACCATCGATTTGAGCGGGTGGGGAGGGTTAGACGATGGCAACGAGCACACCATAGCACAGTTGAAAGAGGGAGATGAAACGTTCGCCGAGCACTTTGAGGTGACCATGGATCCCCAGTTGCAAAGCAGCGCACACATCGAGGTGCGAGAGAACGGCGAGGTGGTGCTGGTGATGGGGAACCCGGGCGATAATCCAGGGGATAACCCAGGCGGGAATCCGGGAGATAACCCGGGAGGAAATCCGGGTGGAAATCCGACAGTAACAGCCACGTTGACGCGCGATCAAGCGGCGGCCTACAGCGTGCTGGCGCAAATAGCCGGCAATCCGCTCGCCACCGGCACCTTGGATGAAGCCGCGAAACTCGCAACTGCCACGGGCAACCCGGAAATCATCGACCAGTTGAGCGGCGCCGAGATAGCCACCGCCATCAGCAGTCAGATGGAGGGCAACCTGGCGCACCTGCGTCGCTTACGCACGACCATCGGGAGTGGGCAGACCCTCTCGTCGGAGTCATCGCTCGCAGCCTTCATCAGCGCCTACGATGACTTCACCTCCATGCAGCGCGACTACAACGGCCGCGGCTACAACCGGACGGAATACGGTGGCGTCTTTGGCATGGAAACCAGGCTGGAGAAGGATACGCTGCTGGGTCTGGCGCTGAGCGCAGGGCGGGCAAGAGTGGCGCCCTCCGGTGCGCAGGAGAGGTACCACGAGGACACCTACCGTCAGGATCTCTACCTCGTGACGAATATCGCGGACGGACTGCGCAGCACGACCACGGTGGGCGTGGGCGAGCACAAGTTCAGCATGCATCGCGCGGGATACGGTTTGGTCAGCAGCGCGCGGGATATGAAGGGCAACTCCTTGAACTTCTCGGAGGAAATAGCGGTTACCCTGAGCTCCGGAGAGACGGGCAGCTTCGAGACCTTCTTCTCCCTGGAAAGCACGTACAGTCACATCAAGGCGTTCCACGAGAGCGGAGCGGGGACAGCGTCCATCAGCGCCGACGCGCATGAGGCGTGGGCAACGGACCTCTCGCTGGGCGTGCGAGCCAACCTCTCATTCACGCTGATGGGAGATGTCCCTGCGGCAATGCTGAGCATGCAGGCGGCGTTGGTGAGTTCCGTGGGCGATACGGGGACGGATGTGACGATGCGCTACGCCGGCGCTCCGGACCTGCCCTACAACGTGCGAGCAGCCAAGCGTAACCGCTGGGGGTACAGCTTGGGAACATCGCTCACGGTGCCTGTGAGCAAGGAAACGGCAATTATCGGCAGCGCCGAAACAGTGCTGCGCGGAGATTCCCACGAAACGACCGGCTCTGTGGGCATCAGGATGAGCTTCTAATCGTTCAGGAAGACGGGATTAGAGAATTGGATTATGCCCGGATGCGTCGCCACACGCATCCGGGCTTTTTGGGTAGGTCAGGCATTATTGTAAAAGGGTGGCTTTTTTTCTTGGGACGGATGTGCACGCAACTGGCTGACGAAAGTCTCATTTTTTGAGCGTTATGAAACAAAGAGAGTTGACGCATGTGTTACTGTGTGTTAGATTGACATCAGCTCTGGTGGACAAGGGGAACCGAAGAAAAGAGGCATAAATTCCCGCAGGCAGGGAAAATATCGGTTCATTTGGCGCCGGATCAAGGAGGGTTTTACGATGTCGAATAATCTTGAAGAAACAGAAAGAATGCAGCTGATGCAAAAGGCGGTTGCCGGGGATAAGCAGGCGCAGCTTGATCTTGCGCGCATGTACCGGGATGGCGATGGTGTTCGGAAAAACGGGGAACAGGCGATCAAGTGGTATCTCCTGGCCGCCGATCAAGGAGATACCGAAGCGATGTTTGAGTTAGGTTGGCTGTACCACGAGGAGGGCAAAAATAACCGAGAGTTCAAAAAGCAGGCCGTCTTCTGGATGACGAAAGCTGCGGAAGAAGGTCTCGGAGAGGCGCAATATAGCTTAGGATGGTGGTACTACCACGGCTCCGTCGGGCGAGTCCGGTACAAGGAAGCCGCAAAGTGGTATCACAAGGCAGCGGAGCAGAAAGAAGCCTATGCCTACCATGAGCTTGGCCTTCTCTACTACTACGGGCTCGGCGTGAAAAGGGACCTGAAGGCGGCGGTACAATGGTACCGCAAAGGGGCGCAAGCAGAAGACGAGTGGGCTATGCACAGCTACGCCGCTTTCCTCGCTCATGGAATAGGCGTGCAAAAGAATATGGAATTGGCGATTCAACTGACGAAGGAGGCTGCTGAGCAGGGTGATGCCAATGCCCAATGCTCCTACGGTGACTATCTCGCTTTCTCATCCTTCGGACCTCACGATTACAAAGGAGCCATTCCTTGGTACCGAAAATCCGCGGAGGGTACGAGCGAGCACGCCAACTGCAAGCTCGGGAAAATATACATGGGCGGGCTGGGAGTCAGGAAAGATGTCAAGAAGGGGTACAAGCTGATTCGTCGCGCAGCCAAAATCGGTTGTGGTGAGGCTCGCTTTGAAATGTACAAGTTTTACCTCGAGGGCAATTCCCTGGTTCGGCCGGACCTGAAGAGAGCCCTTCACTGGCTCAAACGATCCGCCGAAACGCATGAGGGAGTGTATGCCAAGTTGGAGCTTGCCCGCCGCTACCGGGAGGGAGACGGAGTGCGCAAGAATGCCAAATTGGCACGCAAGTGGAGTTTGGCGGTGAAGGACATCGATGTCTTTTGCGACATATTCGTGGATTCGGAATACCAACTGCTAAGCGAAGCGAAAGCAGGTGATGCAGATGCGATGGTCAGCCTCGGACGCTACTACCGGGAGCGCGTTGATGAGAACAAGGAGTATGGTGCGCTTGCCCGCAAATGGGCTCTGCGTGCGGCGCAAAAGGGCAACATCGTGGGGATGAATGATACGGGAGATTACTACTATCATGGGGCCTACGGTGCGAGACGCTCTTACGAGAAGGGCTTTTTGTGGTACTCCAAGGCGGCGGAACTCGGCAGCGCCTATGCCATGAATTCCCTTTCCGTCTGCTTCCGGGAGGGGAAAGGTACCGAGAGCAATGCCAAAAAAGCCTTTGAGTGGGCGAAAAAGTCTGCGGAGATGGGAGATGCTGGGGGGCAGAATATGTTGGGCGTTCTCCTTCTCGCCGGATGCGGTACGCGCAAGAACGCGAGAAAAGCTGCGGAAATGTTCATGATGTCCGCCGAGCATGATGATTCGAACGGTCTGAAAAATTGTGCGGATTGCATGCTTTTTGGAATCGGCTTCCCCGTCATCTACAAAAGAGCGTTTCACTATTACAGCAGGTTGGCTCAACAGGGAAGTCTGTACGCCAAGTACCGCATCGCTGAAATGATCATCAGAGGGCAGGGTACGAAGCGCAACAGGCACGCGGGCTTTAACATGCTCTGCAAGGCGGCTCGCGCCGGGAGTGCGGATGCGCAATACAGCTTGTATGAAATCTACAGAGACGGAAAGGTTATCGTCCGGAAAAATATGGAGCGCGCTGTGGAATGGCTGATACGGGCGGCAGAGCAGGGACATGACGCCGCCTGCGAGGAGCTTGCCCGCTGCTACAGGGAGGGGATAGTCGTTGATAAAGATGCGCGTCTCGCTCGCAAATGGGAGCGTATCGCTGCAAAAATTTCCTCTCAGAAATGATGAATGAGCAACAGGTGCTTCAGGAAATTATCCGACGAGCGGAGTGTGGTGATACGGAGGCCATGCTCATCTTGGCGCAGCTTTATCTCGACGGAGAGGGAGGGGTGCCGAAAGATGACGCAACGGGTTGCAAATGGCTGGCGAAGGCGGCAACTATGGGGAATGCGAAAGCGCAGTACAACCTCAGCATTTGCTATCGCGATGGGAGGGGTGTGCCGGCGGATAGCTCCCAAGCGATGTATTGGCTCACCCTCGCAGCCCGGCAAGGCTACGCAGATGCTCTTTACAACATGGGCGCCATGTACGAAGAGGGGGAGATTTATGCAAGGGATCTTTACCAGGCCGTTCAGTGGTACGCGCTTGCTGTGAAGACCGGGGACGTGGAGGCCGCTTACCGAATCGGGTGCTGTTACTCTGCGGAAAATTGGCCGGGGCATAATGATGCGTTCGCTGTCCAATGGTACCAGTACGCTGCAGATCGGGATCATAAGGAAGCCCTGAGACAGTTGATGCATAGTTATGCAGAAGGAAAAGGGGTGCCTGTAGATTATGTGAGAACGATGCAACTCATGGAGAAACTTGCCGAGGCCGGAGACCCGCCGGCTCAACTCAGCATAGCGGAGGCGTATGAGAAAGGCCTTTATATCGAAAAGAATGCGGCCAAAGCTTTCGGCTGGTACGTTATCGCTGCCTCCAACGGAGAGCTTCAGGCTATAAAACACATGGCATGCGAATATTATCAGGGGATCCATGTTTCTTGCGATTTGATTCAGGCTCTCATGTACATGCGTATGGCGGCGGATGTCGGGGATGAAGAAGCCGCGCGGATCTTAGCCATGGGGCGTCTCTTCCCGTTACCCCATGAGGAGGATACAGGGTATGTCATCCCCAAGGGGTCCAAATCATATCTCTCGGCAGTGGCATTTTACGAATGGGCAAAGGACATAAAGGCTTTTGATACGAGGAGACCCCGCGTGGGGCTGGATATGAAAGAAGATCTGGCTCGTTTATTTACGAGTTTGGTTCCTCTCTCCTCGGATGTGACTCCCCTTTTCCGCGCACTCTATTTCAGTGACGCAAAAGCATTCCGCAAGGTGGAGAAACAAATCGATGAATTGGGTTTCTACGCTCCCCTCCGGTACCGAGTGGCGGATCCCTTCACCTTCGACCGCAACATTGCCGAAAGGTATGCAGTCGGGTGGCCGTGGTCCATTATCCTCTGCTGTGACAAGTACACTCATGCCGTCGACCTCCGTCTCCTCTGCCGTGTCCTTCTTGTGGATGCCGAGGTGAGCGCTCTCACGGGTGACGAGCTCGCGGTTATCCTTGGCAACTCCCGTCTTCTCGTGCTTTCCAAGGAAAAGCGGGAGAGTGAGGCAGGAGTCTCCATCATTTATCATCTGCAGCAGGCTTAACGAACTAATTTGGATCTACTGGTAAGACATCTTGCCCTCGTTTTTTGGAAAAAGAACGTCCTCTTACTTCACGACCTTTGTAGGATTACACGCGGGTGAAAGGACTTGCACCTCTAGCTTGATTGAAACCCCTGCTTCGTCCTGCCCTTTTCTACCATTTTTTCCGGGATCGGCAAGAAAAATGAAAGCCCCAGTCAGGGCAAACACATTGGAAAATGTATTTGTTGTTTACGAGATTCTATTTACTGATAATGCGTGCATTATGTAGTTTTATGAATTATCAACGTGGGCAGGAGTCTTGATGAACTTTTCTCAGATGAGTTTGCCTTGGGATATCGCTCTATCGACAGGCAAAAACAAGCGACAAAAAGGCTAGGATTACTTCAAGTGCTTGAAGCTCCAGCCCTTCACCTTGCCATATGGGAGCACCCCCTGACAAGGAAACGGGACGGGCGGGTTCTACCATGCCGATCCGATCTTGCCAATGCAAATTCCGGTATTCCTTTTTTGGACAAGGAAAGGTCGCGGTTCTCACATCTTGCTCCTTTGTAACTATGTTCGTACATGGCTATATGAATCTCCATTTGCTCGAGCTCCGCCGCCCGCGCCGTAGGCGAACAAACTTTCTAAATCGCAAATTGTAAATGGGTTGCCCTTTTGTTTGGGTGGAGGTTCGTTTGCGCTGGCGACACGGACTTAAGGCTTGAAAAGCGGCGTAAGGGAGGGTATAATACGCGCGCACATGGTGGGCGAGACGTTACAGATCGGATTAGCCGGGCTAGGTACTGTGGGTTCCGGAGTTTACGAAGCATTGCTGCGCAACCGGGATTTACTGGAGGCGCGGGCGCAGATTTCCTATGAGATACGGCGCGTTGCTGTGCGCGATAAGAAACGCAAGCGCAGTGTGGAGGTGGATGAGGCGCTGCTTACAGCAGATTGGCGGGATTTGGTGGATGACGAGAAGATCGACATCATCATCGAACTGATAGGCGGCACCGATGAGGCCTATGAGCTGGTGCGAGCGGCGATCGAAAAGGGCAAGCCGGTGGTGACGGGCAACAAAGCCTTGCTCGCGGAGTATGGTGGGGCGCTGTTCCATCTTTCGCAGCAAAAGGGCGTGCCGCTCTATTTTGAGGCCTCCTGCGGCGGGGGAATTCCCATTGTGCAAAGTCTTCAAAACTCGCTTATTTGCAATAATGTAAGTGCTATCATCGGCATCATTAACGGCACGAGCAATTACATCCTCACTGCCATGGAGAAGGAAGGGCTGCCCTTTCGCGAAGCCCTAAAGCAGGCCCAACAACTTGGCTACGCAGAGCCCGATCCTCTGCTGGATATCAATGGCTGGGATGCTGCCCACAAGGGGCTCATCTTGGCGATGCTTGCCTACGGCACCCCGCTGAATCCGCAAGCTATCAGCGTGATGGGCATTGAGCATATCGAACCGGTGGATTTCAACTTTGCCCGCCAGCTGGGATACACGATTAAGCTGCTTGTGGTCATACGCTACCATGAGGCACCCAATGCGTTGGAGTTGCGGGTGCAGCCCAGTTTTGTGCCCCAGCAACACCTGCTTTCCAAGGTGGAGGGTGTGTTCAACGCCATCGCCGTGCGTGGCGATATCGTGGGTGAAACGATTTTTTACGGGAGGGGAGCGGGGAAGAACCCCACATCCAGCGCGGTGGTGGGAGATGTGGTGCTGGCGATGAGAGAATGCCGGTTGCAGGGCTATCACACGGGCTTCCGTCCTTATGCGGAGGGAGTGGAGGTGATGCCGGTCTCGGAGACAGAGACGAGCTGCTACGTACGTTTCAGAGTGAAGGACTGCCACGGAGTGATTGCCGCCATTGCCGCTGCATTTTCGCAGCATGATATCGGAATCTCTGCAACATCCTCGGCTGATGGTGAGCACGGGGAGACGGAGGGATGGAATCATCTTGTGTTCATGCTGCACACATGCCGCTGGGGGCAGCTGCAGGAGGCTCTCCAAGACATCCGAAAGCTGCCCACGGTGGTGGGCGAGCCGGTGGTGCTGCGCATAGAAACATTCCAAGCAAACTGATATGGCACTTATCGTACAAAAATACGGCGGCTCTTCTGTGGGGACGATAGATCGCATACGCAATGTGGCGCGACGGCTCATGGACACGCAGGCCGGCGGGAACGAGGTGGTGGCGGTGGTGTCGGCCATGAGTGGCATCACGGATAAGCTTATCGGCTTGGCGCACCAGGTGATGGATGACCCGCCGGAGCGAGAGCTGGACATGCTGGTATCCACCGGAGAGCAGCAATCCGTGGCGCTGCTGTGCATGGCGATTGCGGATATGGGCGGCAAGGCGGTGAGTTTTACCGGCGCGCAGGCAGGCATCTGCACCTACGGCAGCCACACTCGCGGGCGGATAGAATCCATTGCGCCGGCGCGCATCATCACAGCTCTGCAAGAGGGGAATATCGTGGTGTGTGCAGGTTTCCAAGGAATGACGCCGGGTGGGGAGATTCACACCCTGGGGCGCGGGGGGTCTGATTTATCGGCCATCGCATTGGCGGCAGCGGTGAAGGCGGACATATGCCAAATCTACACAGATGTGGACGGCGTGTACACCTGCGACCCGCGCGTCGTGAAAAATGCTCGCAAGATCCCCGTGCTCAGCTACGAGGAGATGCTGGAGATGGCATCCAGCGGCTCGAAAGTGATGCAGGCTCGCTCCGTGGAATTAGCCAAGAAGTTCGGAGTCATATTTGAAGTACGCAATTCTATGAACAACAATCCCGGAACCATCGTCCAAGAAGAGAATCACGCCATGGAGTCACTCGCCGTGCGCGGCGTCTCCATTGAGCGAAATCAGGCCCGCGTTACTGTCTCGGGCATCACAGCGCCCGTCGCCTACACCGCCCTGATCCTCACGGCCTTGGCGGAGGCGGAAATCAATATCGACATGATTGTGGCCAACACGGCGCACGATGGTAAGGCGCGCCAATCCTTTACCATGAACATGAATGAGCTTGGCGCGGCGCAGGCGGCCCTCAAGAATGTGCTGCCGCAGCTCGGGGCTGAGGCTCGGCTGGAGACGGAGGCCGGGCTTGCGAAGTTGTCGGTGGTGGGCGTGGGCATGCGCTCCAATTCCGGGGTGGCGGCTACGGTATTCCGTGCTTTGGCTGATGCAGGCATTCCTACCGGGATGATCGCCACGTCGGAAATTCGCATCTCCACGACGGTGGAAGCGTCGGATATCGAGGAGGCCGCCCGCGTTGTGCACGAGGCTTTCCACTTGGAACGCGAAAACTAAACCGAAGCGGATATGCTATTTTCATTCCTGCAAGAAGCGAGACGGACGGGTTTCCTCCAGGGGGGGAAGCTCAAATGGTGGGGGGTGGGCGCCTTGCTCGTGCTGGTTAGCATCGCGGCGGGTATGGGGGTGCAGTATGCCGTCGGGGTGCGTTCAGTTGCCCGCATAGCCGATGCGTTGCGTCTCACGGATGCTCCCAATGATCGCCTGATCGCCGCGGTGCAGCAACATGCTGATGAACTCGCCGCGTGCGGCAGCGATGAAACTCGCCGCGAACTCTTGTGGCAACAGCTCAGCGAACTCACGCGCCGCGGCCTTTTTGCCCAAGTGGAGCCGGTGGTGGATAAAATTATGCCTCCGCAAAAACCGCAGGACGCCGAATGGGCGCGCCGGATACTGCAGATTGCCCACGCTTTCGTGAAAGAAGGTAAATGGGACAAGGCGCAGGGCTACTATGATGCAGCACAGGAAGCATTCCGAGCCCTTGATTTGCCGGCGGAATACGCTGCAGTGGTACGCGAGCGCGCCGCCTTGCTGAGTATCGGAAACGGCGGTTCGCGCGAGGAACGTGTGGCTGCTTTGCACAATCTCCTCACCTCGCTCTCCGGACAGGATTCCCCGGAATTGGCAGCCGAGATTCACGTTTTTCTAGCCAAATTGCAGCGCAGCATGGGCGAGCACTTGCACTCGCAGGAGCTGCTACGCAAGTGCCTTGAACAGCCCGCGCCGTCCTCGCCCACCTTGCTCATCTGCCTCGGTTATGCGCACCTCGCCCTGCGGGAGGATGGGGAGGCTGTGGACTGCCTGCGTGACGGGCTCAAGCTGCTTGTCGGGAGCGATGCTGCCTCCCGATTGTACCGCGCACTTGCCCTGCGGGACTTGGCCTCCGTGGCGCTCAACTTGGGGCATGCGCAGTCGGCGTTGGCTCTTTTGGAGAGGGTGGATGCGGAAGTCGGCGTGGTCATTCCCCCGGCGACTCTTTTCCAAGCGGAAATTACGGGTAAACGCGCTTGGGCACTCTACATGGCGCATGATTACGAGGACGCACTGGCTGTTTTTCAACGCCAGTTGGACATGATCCCCGGTACGGAAGAGGGGCTGAGGATTTACCCGCTGGAGGGCATGAGCCGTTGTTACTTGGCGCTCGGTCAACCGGCGGAGGCATCCCAGACGGCTATGGAATGCTGCAAGCTGTACGAGAAATACAACACGGAGGACAAAGAGGGGTTGGGGCGTTTCTATTTGTTGAACGCACAGGCGCAGGATCAGAGTGGACACGCGGCCGCTGCGGAGGAAATGTATGGTCGAGCCGCCGCTACTTTGCCCGCTACGCACAGCATGCGGCTTGTTGCGCTGGAGGGGCAGGCCTGCGCCCTGCAGCAGTCCGATCGCTGGGTCGAGGCCATTGGCGTGTGGGAACAGGTGCTTGCCCAAATTCCCAAAGAGCAGGCTGCCGACCGTGAGCAAGTTCAGGAACAAATTGCGAGCTGTCGCAGACGGATCGCGCCGCCTGCGCCCGTTGTTCAGCCGCCGGCCAAAGCCGCCGCGACGCCCAAGCCCCCTTCACGTGCTCGAAAAACCGCCGGAGCAGTTTCCAAACCGGCCCGGCGAACCAACCCGAAAACTCGCCGCAAACGCTAAACTCATTCACGCATACCGACTATGAATCGACGTTACCGTGCCGGTCGCAAATCCGGCAATTACTCATTGCTTATCGCCACTGTTGCCGTCATCATCACTGCCCTTTTGATCTGGGTGATATGGGCAAAGGGGGAGAGCATCATCCGCTTTTTTGAGGGGGAGACCATCTATTATCCCGACAACTCAGAGGCCAATGCCAATTTGGACCGCCTGCTGGCGGATCTTTCCGGAGACAAGGCGCAGCTGCTTGCCTTGGCGGAGAATTCCCAGGCGCGCCTCGGGTGGATTAAGGATGATGAGACGCGTCGCCGAGTGCGCTGGATTTTAATGACGCGCTTGCTCGACAAGGGTCTGTGGGATGAGGCCGTGCAGATCTTACCGGCGGTGGAGGATTTGGCCAATCCCCAAGATCTGGAGCGTTTGGCAGAGGCGGCGCTGAAGCACGAAAATTATGAGCTGCAGCTGCATCTGGATGCGAAACTGCAGGACTTGGCGTTCACCCAGCATTCGGATACGGAGCTGCTCCTGAGTTCCATCCGCCGCACCGCTGAAACCTGCCTGAAGATGCACAAAGTGGATGATGCGGTGAAAGCGATTTCGCGCCTGGATGCTCCGGTTGTGTTGGCGCGTTTTTCCACTCCGGAACTTGCGGCAGAGGCGGCTGATTTGCAAATGCTGCGGGCAGACGTGAGCACGGTGAAGGAACATGCCCTGCAACTCGTGCGCAATATCTTGGAACAGGCTCAGTGGCCGCCCTGTCTCGCCACCTCTCGTCTCATGCTCGAGGAGGTATCCACCGCCTTGGCGGAAAACCCTGCTCTCACCCACGCCACACTCAAGGAAATCGAGGGAAAACTTTTGCATTGCCGCGATGCTCTGCTGGAGCACTCTGACAAGGAGCACAAACTGCCGCAATGTTACTTGACGCTCGGCGAGCTGCGCCTGCGCATGGGAGATTACGATGGCTGCGCCCAGGCGCTTACTCTTGCCAATGCTTTTGCGGAAGGGTATGGGCAGACGGATATGAGCTGGCAGCTCAAAACGGCACGCCTGCGCGCCAAAGCCAACATGTCCCGGGGGGCGAAAGCGGACGCGATGGAGGATTGTCGCTTTTTGGTAGAGCATGAGTCGGATCCGGCCTCACTCATGACCGCTCTCACTTTCCTCTCTACCAATACGGAGGGCAAGGAGCGCGAAAAAGCTCTCTCACGCTTGTGGTCGGTCATGCAGTCTCAGTCAAGGACAACTAAGGCCGACAAGGAAGAGCGCGCCCGCATCGCCCGGGAGATTACTAAATTGCATGCTGATAGCGGAGCAAAGGATCAGGCCGTCAAGTGGGGAGCGGAAGCCATGCGCGCCGCCCAAGAAGCCTACCCCGACTTGTCTACCGGAAAGGCTCTGCGGGCGAGCATGGAGCTGGCTTTGCTGCAACGCAAAAGGGGGGATGACACGGCGGCGAAACGACGTCTGCGCGACATTGTAAAGACGATAGAGGGCATGGATGAAGGGACGCGGCAGAAGCTCGACAATGCAGATAAGAGTCTGTACACAACCGCCGTGCGCGAGTATTCCCGCACCTGCCTGCTGGATGGTGACCGCGATTCTGCCAAAATCATCATTCGTAAAATTAAGGAGGACCTGCCGGACAAAAAACGCTAAGCTTGCTCCATGTCATCGATGCACCGCAAAAGTCTGGTGGCCACAGCAGCCATTTTCTGCTGTCGTTTCACCGGCTTACTGCGAGAGATGACCTATACCGCCCTCTTTGGTGCCACGGGCGCGCTGGATGCTTTTTTGACGGCATTCCGCCTGCCCAATATGCTGCGCGATATGTTTGCCGAGGGTGCGCTTTCCCAGAGCTTCACCAGCGTGATGAGCAAGGTGAGGGCGAAGCAGGGTGATGAACAGGCGTGGGCCCTCGCGCACCGGGTGATTTCGCAGCTTACGGCGCTTATGGTGGGTATTGTTGCAGTGGGTGTGCTGGCTACCGGTGGGCTTATGCAGCTTCTTTATCCCGAGGAGCTTCGGGTGAATATCACCGTAGGAATGTCTCTGCCGGAAGAGTTCGGGGAAGAGGTGCAAGCTGTGTTTCAAGGGGTTCAAAAGACGGCGGATGGTCAAAAGACGGCGGTTTTTTCGGCGGATAAGCGTTTGAAGGGATTGGAGGGCACCAGCTGTGTACGAGCCAAGGCCTTGGAGCGACTGCAGGTGGGCGAACGCGTTTTGCTTACCACCCGCCGCGGTATCACGCAGAAGGGAGCGCTGTATGTGTCGCCTCAATCTTTCATGGGGATGGCGGCCGATTTGTGCCGCATCATGTGGCCGTTTATTTTGTTGGCGTCCATTTCTGCGCTCTGCATGGGGGTGCTGAATGTGTTTGGCATATTCGGACTGCCGAATTTGGCGAGTGCGGCGTTCAATCTGACGACCATCGGTGTGGGCTTTTTGGTGGGGTGGTGGATAGATCCGCATTTCGGCCCGCAAGCTCTGTATGGCTTTGCCGTGGCAGTGCTCTGCGGCGGTGTGGCCCAGATCCTGGTGCAGCTGCCCAAGCTGCGCAGGCTCGGCTACCGCCCACGTTGGGAGCTGTCTCTCACATGGCGCGGCTGCCTCCCGCATTTTGCGGATGAGCGTGTGCGCTTGGTCTGGCGGCTTATGCTGCCCGGTATGATTGCCGCCGGCATCACGCAAGTGAATGTTTTTGTCAACAACATCTTTGCCCTTTACCTGCCGGGCGGTTCCGTGACGGCGCTCACCAGCGCATTCCACCTTTGGCAACTCCCTGTGGCGCTTTTCGGTGTGGCGATCGGCATGGTGGTTCTGCCGGATGTGTCGCGTCTCTCCGTGACAGCCGGTAAGCAGGAGATCTCTGATCGCCTGGCAGAGGCTCTGCGTTTCATGGCCTTTTTCGCGGTGCCCTCGGCGTTGATTCTCGGGCTGTGGGGGGAGCAGATTGTATGCCTGTTTTACCAGCGTTTTCGATTTGATGCTCAGGCATCGGAACTGTGTGGGGCGACGCTTTCTGCGTACTCGCTGGGTCTGTTGGGTTACGCGGGAATGAAGGTGCTGCAGCCGGTTTTCATGGCGTTGGAACGCCCTTGGGCGCCGGCATTTTTGGCGGTGGCAACCTGCTGCATTTCGGTCGGCCTCAATTACCTGTACGTGCACGTGTTCGG
>CANRJD010000041.1 GCA_947630815.1 uncultured Akkermansia sp.
CTATGATCCTGCTTATAGGTACCTCGTGCTGGAGTATTTGCAGCTCCGGAAACCTCGTACTCGATCACCGCGATCGCGCATAGAGACCTGGTGATGGGATATATATGCTTCTAAGCCTTAATATAATGGTGCTGGAATTTAGGACGGTGGGTTAAGCCTCCTTTAGCTTGTGCAACACAACAGGCGTGCGTGTCATTCAACCGACACACACATGCAAAACGAAAATATACACAAGAGAGGGCGTTACAGCGCTGAGTTCAAGGAAAAGGTGGCAATGGAAGCCTGAACGACTCTGATGTACACAAGACAGAAGGCTTAAATAAGCTTCCAAAGTGTCGAAAATGGGCACCAGTTTGTAATGACGTCCGCGCACGGCTCTCAAAAATTCTCGCTCGCGCCTGCTCCTCTAGATCCGCGCGCAAGCGCGGGAATCTCAAAAATCGCAAATCGTAAATAAATTATAGTAAATGACTTGCTCTTTTCATGGAACGGATGAGGCATTGTCGTGGCAGAACAAAGTTTCGGCTGGTGTGTGTGCAGCAAATATGCTAGAATCGCTCGCGGGCGGGAGTGCTGCTCTGCTCGCTCCTTATGCACTAATCTTTGTGTCCTGATATGATGAAACTACCGATACGACCCCGCCGCAACAGGAAAAGTGAAGCTATGCGTGGTTTGGTAAGGGAGACTACGCTGAGCGCGGCTAACCTGATATATCCGATGTTTGTGCAGGAGGGGGAGAAGGACGCCCCCATAGCATCATTGCCGGGCTGCATGCGCTGGAGCGTTGCAGGGTTGGTGAGCGAGTGTCACCGCTTGTACGACGAATTGGGTATCCCTTGCGTGGATCTCTTCGGTGTGGTATCAGAGACTCTCAAAACACCAGATGGCGTTGAGGCGCATAACCCGCAGGGAATCGTGCAGAGAGCTATCCGCGCCCTCAAGGCAGAGATACCTGGCCTGCTTGTCATGACGGATGTGGCGCTTGATCCTTACAGCACTTACGGCCAGGATGGTATTGTGCACGAGTTGCCGGGTGGCGGGGTGGAGGTGCTCAACGATGAAACGGTGGAGGCGTTGGTGCTGCAAGCGCTTAGTCATGCGGAGGCTGGTGCAGATATTATTTCGCCAAGTGATATGATGGATGGTCGGGTGGCGGCGCTGCGAGCGGCACTCGATGAACGTGGGTATTCCCAGGTGTCCATTATGAGCTACACATCCAAGTACGCATCGGCGCTCTATGGACCGTTCCGGGGTGCGTTGGGAAGCGCCCCAAAGGCCGGGGATAAAAAGGGCTACCAGATGGATCCCGCCAATGCGCGTGAGGCAATGCGCGAAGCTTTGCTGGACGAGCAAGAGGGCGCAGACATCCTGATGGTGAAACCGGCCACGTTCTACCTGGACGTGATAGCGGCGATGCGGGAGGGGACGCACTTGCCCATAGCCGCCTACCATGTGAGCGGCGAGTATCTGATGCTCAAGGCTGCTGCGGCGTCGGGCTGGCTGGATGAAAAGGAGGCGACCCTGGAAGCGTTGATGAGCATACGACGCGCCGGGGCAGACATGATACTCACGTACGCCGCACCGCAGGCGGCGGAGTGGTTGTCGCAAAGAGCAAGCTCTCATTGAACAAGGAGGCCGTTATGTGGAAGACCCTTCAAAAGCTGCTGCGACGCTGTGATGCGTTACTCATCCTGCTTGCGGGCATCACCAGCGCCTTGCTCTGCTCGTACTACGCCCCGGAGGGAATGGGGCAGGAGGTTCAGCCAGGCCCAGGACCGCTGATTTGTGCGTCTGCTGCCCCCGAGGCCAATGTCCAGAGTGAACATCGCTCCATCCCGAAAACGGGGCCGCCTGTGCGATTCCTCATGCTCAACGTGCGCAACTATTTTGTGGCGGAAGACCTGCCGCGCTCCAAGTACCCCCGGAGCGTTAAGCCTGTGCGCGAGCGCGAGGCTGTGGCGCGCGTGATCGCTTCCGCCAAACCGGAAATTGTCGGTTTGGTCGAGATCGGAGGAGAAGCAGCCATGCGGGACCTGGTTCGGCGTTTGAAGGGTCTCGGCATGGACTACCCCCATTCCGTGGTCTTGGAACGATGGGGGGAGGATCGCGCTCTGGGCATTTTGTCGTGCTATCCCATTGCAAAGGATTTTTCCGTGGCCAACTGCCTGTTGGAGGGACGAACGGGGCAGCGCATGCTTCGCGGTATTTTGGATGTGCTTGTGGAGTTGCCGGATGGAAGATGCTTCCGCATTATGGGGGCGCACCTCAAGTCCAAGAAAACGGATGATCCGACAGCGGCGGAGGCGTTGCGTAATCGCGAGGCCCGTACTTTAGCCTCCCATGTGCAAAAAGCTGTGCGTTCCATGCCTTGGGCGCCGATCTTGGTGTATGGAGATTGGAATGCCGGACCGGATGAACCCTCTCTTGCCATCCTTACCCAAGGGAAGACGAGAGAGAGCGCTCTGCGACGACTCATCCCGCTTGACGACCGGGGAGAAAGCTGGACCATCTATTACAAAAACGGCGACCTGTACAGCGCGTTTGATCAGATATACGTGAACTCTGTGCTGTTGCGGCGCATGGGGAAGGAGGCGCAGATGGGCATTGTGAGCGATCGCGCTGCACGCGAGGCGAGTGACCACCGAGCCGTCTGGTGCGAGCTGCGCTGAGCCAATGCGCCAAAGGAGCACGCAACCGCATTAAGTCTTGGAACGGCTGTGGTGCCTTATGAGTCTTCCTTGCTTTCGAGAGGCAGGATATTCGTTGGCAGGAAGTGGGTGCTGCGGATAGCGCGCGCCCACTCACAGAAAGCCTTCGCCTTTTTGGGATCACGCGGAGTTTCAGATGGAGCAGGACCGGACCAGGCAGCGATGTGGTCGGCAAGTTTTGCTGCCTCATCAAAGCGATTCATGCAAATGAGGTGGTACACGGCACCCGCCCCCGCAAAATAGTAGAAAAAATTGCAAGAGGCGTCCGGGCAGGAATCCATTTTGTCGTGCTCATCCACGATGTACATATAATCCTCCAGCGCGACTTCATCCTGTTTGGCTCGCGCGGCTTGGGAGGCATGCTGCAGGCGTGCTCGTGTGATCCAAACATGCGGTAAATTGGGGACGCTCAGGATGGCTTTGCTTGTTGCCAAAGCTCGTTCAGCGTTCTGTCGGTCGCCGCAGGAAGCGTACGTATCTGCCAGTGTGGAGAGACGGTGGGCGCGAATTTCAGGGCTGAGCTGTGTCTCGGACAAGGACTCAAGCAAGTCGAGAGCCTCTGCACAGCGATTGATGCGTGTGAGGATGGCCGCTTCTTCGATGATTGCCGCCGGTGCGAGCGATGTGCCCATGCGAGCGCATTCTGCGTAAAGTTGTATGGCATGTTTCAGTGAGGGAAGAGTAGCACATGCAACACACTCATCGCCTGCGTAAAGCAGCGTCATGGCTTTTTCTTCGCCAGCAGCTTGATTTTCTGCAAGAGCCAGCAGGACGTCCCTTGCTTCAGCGTGCCGCCCACTGTGCGACAAACGGTCTGCCAAATGCAAGGAGAGAACTCTTCTCCTCCTCGGGGTGGAGGCTTCTTTGCAGAGGCGTCGCAACAGGGCGAGCGTGTTTTCCTCATCGGGCATCTCGGAGTCATCTGCAGCTTTTTCGAGGATGGCGGCATAGAGCAAATCGTCGTCATCAGACCAAGAGGCTCGCTTCTCAGGGGCGTATTCGGGAGTGTTGCAGAGGTGGAGCAGGGGGGACGTCGGAGGATGAAGTCGAAGATCACAGAGCATGGCTCGTACCTTTTGGGCATCCGTTGGATGCAGGCTCATCACCTCTTTCAATTCTGCGGAAGCTTGCTTGGCCTGGCTTTCCGGCAGCATCTGTGCATGGGCAAGCAGCAGTGCCCGTCGTGCCGGCTCATCGATTGTGGTACGAATCAGTTTCTCTGCAGATTCCGGATCATTGGCGCGCATGCAGCAGATCAAGGCATTAGTCAGGGCGGGAATGCGAAGGTAATCCGGTGCAATTTCAGCGCAGCTTGCAAATAAATCCGCCGCTTTTGACGGATCATCCTGAGAGACCATGGCGCGAAGAAAATAAGTGCCGGCGTCTGTGGATGCTATCGGGATAGATTCCAGTAGTTTGGTATATAGCTCGGCTTGCTTGGTATCCCCCCGCAAAATGAGCCGGCGTACGTGTTCTTGGAGGATAACGCGGGTGAGAGGCTCGCCAGGTAAATCGGTGAGGGCGCGGTTGGCAAAAGCAGAAGTGTCCGCTCCGCGAGCAGCTGCGTCATCCATGAGCAGCATCAGAGCACAGGCTGCGCGACGCGCATGCGCCGTATCTTCTGCCCAATCGTTGAGCTTGCTGTGAATATAGGCACTATGCTGTTCCTTTTCGTGGTGGCGAAGCCGACAAAATGCTGCCCATAGCAGGGGTGATTCCGGATTCGCGGTGATAAATTGCAGCAGGGTCTCCTCACCCATGCCAGCAGCATCATGCTCGTCATCCGTTTCGGGGTTGACAAGCTCGCCTTGTGGGCGGGAGACCTTTTCTTTTGCATAGTACAACTCGGCGAGCTCCAGTCGCGCAAGTTGGCGGGCCGTGGTGTCCAGCGAGGCATCGTTTTCCAGCTCACGGGCGTAATCGAGGCCTCCTGTAAAGTCCTTCATCTTGCGGCGCAGGGGCAACCCGAGCAATTTAACAATGGGTTGCAGATTTTCATTTCCCTTCGCCATTTCTTGCAGAGCTGAATAGGCAGAGATACCTGATGGGGTACTCGCGGAGTGTAGTTGTTGTTCGGCCAAGGCAGCCGTGGCAAGCGCTCGTATATGCTCATCCTGAGAGTGGGTGAGGCGCTCAGTCATCGCAATGCAATCCAGTTCCGGACTGTGTTTGGCGCAGTACAGCAATCCCCGCGCCGAGTACGGGTACAAGGGGTGCCCGACCGGCACGCGTTCCAGTAGATCCGCTGCCTCCACAAGCCTGCCCAACTCAATGAGTGCACGTCCTTCCCAGTAGGCCGCTTCCTCGGCACTCAAACCGTGCTCGCCCCTGCGCAAGATCTGCCAAGCTTCTGCCGGTTTGCCGTCACGCAGCAATCGTTCCGCCGGGCTTGCGGCCCATGATGCCCCGACGGCCGTAAGGGTCAGTAAAAGGGCGAGCCTGGTGGGGCTTTTTATCATCTGTCGGGTTACTTCTTTTGTGCGGGAGGGCTAGGGACAGCTGCAGACGGGCTGTTGGACGGAACGCCTGTTTTTTGATGGAAGATGTGCTGGATGTAACGCAGACCGGAAGCGGTAAGTGCGGCGTCCTTGCTGCTATTTTTCAGGCGGTTGACTGTGATGTTTTGTTGGAGGGTCGGTGCGGGAAGACAGCTGATGACGGAGGGGGCAGGAACGGTCTGTGTTGATGGGTAAAAGCCTAAGGGCACGCCCTCTGCCGTGAAGGCTACATCCAACGACTTTGTATTGGCGCTGATGGGGGAGCGTAGCAAGAAAGGGTAACGGCGCAGCATATCCACCCGTTCCCCGTGGTAGGGCACGCGCACGCGGTAGTGTTCTTTCAGGCTTGCCCAATGTTGGCGTATAGAAAGCGGCTGTCCCTGTGCACAGGCGCGCAGAACGGGCACAGGGTCAATGCCAGCCAAGTTCAGTCCGTTGTATAGCCCATGCTTGTTTGAGGGCGGGGAAAATTGGTCGTAATTTGAGTGGAGCATGAGGGCCAGCTCCAGGTGGACGTGAGAACGTTCGCGGTTGATCCCCGCACCGCTGTGTCCCATTTGCCCGAGCACATTTCCCGTACCGACACGTTGACCGACGCGGCAATCTACCCTCGCCAGGTGGGCATAAAGACTGTAAATGACACCTTCCGGTATCCGATGCCCCACCACCACATAACGGCCATAATTGCTCAGAGTGGGGCTTGGGTTTGTGTACACTACCACGCCGGGAGCAATGGGGTGAATAAGGTCAAGGGGCTCGCCTGCAGCATTGCGCTGCATAGGTTTGATGTCCACCCCTTCGTGGATGCGCGAGAACATCACTTTTCCGTCCGAAGCGCGGAATGGATTGCGCACCATGCCGTACCCGCCAGCCTCCCAAGGCTTACTCTTTTGCCCTTCGAAGTTGCGGTCGCAGTACATGAAAAAATCCTCGCCGCGACCATCGATGAGACTGTGATTGGCTGTGGGAAAGCGGTACACAAGATCCTCCCGCGGCAAGGGGGGCGACTGTGCGGCACGTAGTGCACCAATCCCTGTAAATAGTGCGAGTACTGCCCCTTGGAGTAACTTGCTCATTGCGCTCCGCTCGCAAAGATTTCACCGATGGTGCGTCCGGTGTAATCCTTTTTCTCGTTCTTTTTTGCCGGATCCAATTTGGGTAATGGGCGCGGATTTTTCTTCATGAAGCGCTTCTTCTCCATCTCTTCATTTTCCGGTTTAATGTCACGCGCAATTTCCTTCAGATCATAGCCATTCAGACCATTCCAAATTACCAGCTTGCCGTCCGTTATCGGTCGGTCAATGCGCACAGGTTGGAAAGCCAAACCGTTTACAACGGGGAGAATGAGCATACCCTCGCGGTTGACCGTGGCATTGTAAAGTCGGTTGATCATTTCCGGCTTCAGGGTAAATACGACGCCGTAACTGCCATCTTGCATGCTCATGAAGGAGTGGTAGGACTGAATGTTTTTGTGTGTGACAATGGGCATGCGCGTGTAGGGACGTCCGTTGTACATGAGGATGAATTTGGCCGTTGTGCCTTCCGTGGAGCTTGCCTCCGACAGGAAAAAGATGGGGTAGGGCTCCTGTTGGCAGGAGCACAGTAGCAACACCGTTAGAACAAGTACAGAAAATAGTCGTTGCAATGCGTTCATAAGCTCACCGCGATACTACCACACTTTTGTCCTCGGGGCGAGTCTAAAAACGGGCATTCGACAACACACGCACATCCGTCCCAAGAAAACACCCCCAATGGTAGGCAACGGCACATCATGCAGCGTAAGCCGTTGGTTATTTGCGATTTGCGATTTAGAAATTTGGCGAGCCTCCGAGCTCGCGGAAAACGGCCGACGGCTGCAGGACCGTCTTCGCGCGCAAGCGCGGGAACTTCCCAAATCGTACATCGTGCATAAGCAAACGCCTTTTCTAATGCGTTTGCCCTGGAGTGCGCTCTTGCCGTTCGGTATTTGCTGTGTTATATTATGGTCGTCGCTTCCGTGGAGTGACAAAGAGGGTAATTATGCGAATTGGTCTTGTGCAACCAGAGGTGGCAGTGGCGGATTTTTCCTCCAATTTGCGGACTGTTGTCCAGGAGGCCCGGGCGTGCGTAGATGCCGGGGCCGAGTTGCTGCTGGCGCCCGCGCAGGCTCTGGATGGGGCATTCCCCGGCGGGTTAAGCACGCGCAGTTCTTTCATGCTGCACGCACGCGCGGCTTTGCAGGCGTTGGCGGATGAGTTAAGCGTGCCGATGCTGCTGGCAAGCTTTGCAGGCGAGCCGGACGAGCAGCGGGAGCTTCCATCTGCCTACCTGTTGCGCGGAGGGAACGTTCGGAGGGTGAAGCGCACGGTGCGCTTGTTCGGTAAGCGCATCGCGATTTGCATGGGCGAGCAATCAACTCCCATCCCCGGTTCGGCAGATGTGTGCGTGCACATGCCGATGAAATCGTGGTATGCGGAACAAGCTCGTGACGATGCCCAGCACGTTGCGCGACAGGCTCAGCACGGCATGGCGGTCGTTGCGGTGCAGGCGGTGGCATGGGCAGATGGGCTCATGCTGGGAGGTGGTTCCCTTGCAGCGTCCGATGGGACTGTGCGGTGCCTGTTACCTTCGTTTCAAAAGGGACATGCGGTGTGGGATACGGAAAATTCGGGAGTCCAGGAAGGTCCGAAGCTGCGAACCCCGCAAATACTGTGGAAGTCTGTGTGTTTTGCCGTGAGGCAAGCGGTGCAGCAGGGTGGGTATCGCGGTGTTGCAATAGCGGAAGCAAGTCCTCGCGCACAGCTCCTGCGCTCGGCTGCATGCTCTGCGCTCGGTATGCGGGGGGCGCACACGTTGCGCTGTGTGGAGGGCAGATCCGTTCGCATGAGCTGTGCCGAGCTACAAGATAGGGCGTGGGAACATGAGCTGCTCCTGCTGAGCGGTGCGAGTCGGGAGGATATCTTGTGCGGCGGATCAGATCTTATGGATGCGGGAGAACTGGCGCCCTTCGGAGATTTGTACGAAAGCGAAATCGCTCAATTAGGTGCGTGCGTCGGACTGGGGAGCCAGCTTGTGCATCCCACCCAGCGGGAATTGGCTCTGCGCGCTTTGGTGGATGAAAACCGAAGTCCGGCAGAAATTTCCCTCAGGCACGGGATGGACGAGGGGATGTTGCGAGCTCTCATGCGAAGTATGGCACGTACTGCGGCATTGAGCCATACCTTCGCGCAACCGGTGGTAGTACGTACCCGTCGCTGCGTACCCACTTTGCCGCGCTTTCACCGCCTCATGGAATAGCCGCAGGGAAGCCCCATCCGAAATTTTATCAAAATCCAAATTTATCCAAAGTTATAAAAAAGTTCAAAAAGGTCTTGCAAAGCAGTAAGAAAAGTGTATAGTGGGCGGGCGGCAGAACCCCGGGGACGGGGTGGACTGCCCAAGGAACCCCAAGCAACTAGAACGTATGGCTCGACTTTTCGGTATAGAGATACCCAACGAGAAACGCGTGGAGGCTTCCCTGTGCTACATTTACGGCATAGGTCCGTCCACAGCAAAGAAGGTGCTGGAGCAGGCCGGAGTTTCCCCGGATTTACGGACGGGAACGCTGACGGATGCTCAGCTCACGAAGATTGTGCAGGCAATCAGCAGCAACAATATCCTCATTGAGGGCGACCTGCGCCGTGAAAAACAGATGGCGCTCAAGCGTCTCACCAGCATCAACTGTCTGCGTGGCATTCGCCACCGCAAGGGATTGCCGGTGCGAGGTCAGCGTACACGGACGAACGCGCGCACTCGCAAGGGTCGTAAGAAGACAGTGGGCGCCAAGAAGGCCTGATTAGCTAACATCCTAAACCTATCTTAAGACGATGGCTGAAGAAATAATCGAAGAGACAAAAGAGCAGGAGGTGGTGAGTGAGCCAGCCGCTGCAACCCAGCCTGCTGCAACCCAGCCCGCTGTGCCCGCCCCCGAAGCTGCTCAAGAAGAGAGCTCAATCCGCAGGCAGGAGCCGCGACGCGATATTTTCGCGGAGCTTGGTTTGGCAGATGACGAAGAGAAGGTAAAAATTCTCAAGGCAAAGGGCAGTAAGAATGTGACCACGGGTATCGTGCACATCTCTTCCTCCTTCAACAATACAGTGGTGAGCGTGACCGACCTGAAGGGCAACGTCATTGGGTGGTCGTCCGCCGGCAAACTCAACTTTAAGGGCAGCCGTAAGAGCACGGCATACGCCGGCCAGGTCGTTTGCCAAGATGCTTGCCGTCAGGCTATGGGGCACGGACTCAAGGAAGTGGAAGTGCGCGTGAAGGGACCGGGTTCCGGCCGCGAGTCCGCTGTGCGTGCTGTCCAGGCTATTGGTCTGGAGATTACTACGATCTCGGATGTCACCCCGATTCCGCACAATGGATGCCGCCCGCCGAAGGCTCGTCGCGCATAATGACTGTTTTATAACCCTGAACATAGTATCAATCTTATGGCACGTTATACAGGACCTACCGCCAAGATCAGCCGCCGTTACGGTGTGGATCTCTTCGGCAATAGCAAGGCTTTCGCTCGCCGCCCCTTCCCGCCGGGACAGCACGGTGCGCGCGCCGGCCGCAAAAAGAAGTCTGACTACGGCACCATGTTGGCCGAGAAACAGAAACTGCGCTACATGTACGGTATTCTGGAAGGGCAGTTCCGCCGTTATTACCACGAAGCTTCCCGGCGTCGTGGTGTGACCGGCGATATCCTTCTCCAGCTACTTGAGCAGCGCTTGGACAATGTGGTGTATCGCCTCAACTTCGCCAACACTCGCGCAGCCGCTCGCCAGATGGTGAGTCACGGACATGTGTGTGTGAATGGGCGCAAGGTGAACATTCCTTCCTACCATTGCAAGCCCGGGGATGTCGTGAGTGTGGCCGCCAAGGTGCACTCTCAGGCTCTCGCCAACCGCTTTGTGGAGCTCAATACGGATGCGTTCACTCCCGATTGGATTGAGTCCGACACCGCTAAGCTCGCAGGCAAGGTGTTGCGCGTCCCCACGGTGGAGGAAATTGCTCCCATCGTGAATGTGCAGCTCATCGTGGAATTCTATTCCCGCTGATCGCTTTTTTCAGCTTTTTATGGTCGGCAGCGCCTTTCGGTGCTGTCGGCCTTTTTTGGGGAATGATGAACAGGCACAGCGACTTTATCCAAATACATTTGTCCCAGTAATTATCGTTTTGAAAGTTTCTCTGCGCACGCGCTCCGCCTTCCCGCGCAACGCGCGCAAGCTCCCCAAAAATCGTACATCGTACCTCGTACATCGTACATAGGCAAACGCATTTTCTAATGCGTTTGCCTTGGATGTGCAATTGACAATTCTGAGCCTGTTTGGTACTATGAACGTGCTATGAAAATTGCCGTCATTGGAAAAGGGGGACGAGAGCAGGCTTTGGTGGAAACATTGGCCGCCTCGCCCAGTACGCCTCAGTTGTTTTCATTCCCCGGCAGCGATGCCATATTCCGGACGGCGCTTCCGCTGGTAGCGGATGGCCTAGATAGTTTGATAGACGCCATGGTGCGGGAGGGGATCGACCTCTGCGTGGCGGGGGAGGAGAGTTACCTAGTGAAGGGTGAGGGCCTGGCAAATCGATGCGCGCAGGCAGGCATTCCTTGTTGGGGACCACCGAAGGAGAGTGCTCAACTCGAAGCTTCCAAAGAGTTTGCAAAGAAATTTTTGACGAAGCACGGGATTCCCACTGGCAAGGCGCAGGTCGTGGCGAATGCGCAGGAGGCCCGCGAGGCTATTGGCGGGCATTACCCGACCGTGCTCAAGTTTGATGGTCTGGCTGCCGGAAAGGGGGTGGCGGTCTGCCAAGATGAAGCGAGCGCCGAGGCCTTTTTGACTGAAGTTTTCGAACAGCAGCGCTTCGGCGAAGGCCGTCTGCTGGTGGAGGAATATTTAACAGGTCCGGAAATCTCGATCTTTGCAGCTATTTGTGATGATCAATATTTGGTGTTATGCCCGGCACGGGATTACAAGCGCCTGAAAGATGGTGATGAAGGTCCAAATACGGGCGGTATGGGAGCTGTAGCCTCTCGCAGCTTAGTGGATGACGACATGTTGAGTGCTATAGAGCGAACTATTGTGGCTCCAACGGTGGCAGGCTTGCAGGAAGACGGTTTGCCTTACCGTGGCTTCTTGTATTTTGGCCTGATGCTCACGCCGGATGGACCGAAAGTCATCGAATATAATTGCCGTTTTGGTGATCCGGAATGCGAGGCGGTGATGCCTCTGCTCCGGGGCGATTTGGCGGAATTCTGCGGGGCTGGAGCTCGAGGCGAGTTCAAGCCGGAGCTCATCAACTTTAGCGAGGGGTGGAGCGTGTGTTGCATTCTCGCATCTGCGGGTTATCCTGCCTCTTCTCACAGTGGGGACACAATTAGCGGGCTCGAAGATTGCAAGGCGCGTGTGTTCCACTGCGGTACACGTTGCGCAGACGGCGATTGGGAGACTGCCGGTGGTCGCGTGTTGGCCATCACAGCCACCGGAGATACGCTGGAGCAGGCTCGTGAAATGGCCCACACGGAGTCTGCGAAGGTGGATTTTCCCGGGAGTCAGCGTCGCAGTGATATTGCTTACCTCAATGTTTAACTCTTCTTACAAACTACACAACTATGAAAGATACATCAATTGAGTTTTTACACACGCTGCTCGAGACACCATCCCCCACGGGTATGGAGATGCGTGGACAGAGAATCTGGGCTAATTACATCGCTCCTTACACGGATACGCAAGAGTGCGATGCTTATGGCTCAACGTGGGCAACCCTTCGCAGCAAGCGTAAGAACGCTCCTACTCTCATGCTTGATGCCCACGCGGATGAAATAGGTTTCTCCATCCGTTACATCACTGATGATGGTTTCGCGTACGTGGAGCGTCTTGGCGGCTCGGATGTGGCGATTGCCCGTGGACGACGCCTACGCTTTTTTGGAGCAAAGGGAGAGGTTATTGGCGTCATTGGCAACACGGCTATTCATATTCGTGATGATCAAGACAAGGCTCCGAAACTATGGGAACTGTACGTTGATCTGGGATGTTCGAGCCGTCAGGAAGTAGAGGAATTGGGGCTACGCGTGGGAGATCGAGCTGTGTACGTGGATGGTCCTCTCATGATGAACAAACGCTTGGTCTGCCGTGCTCTGGATGACCGCTTGTGCGGCTTTATTACTGCAGAGACAGCTCGCAGACTGCACGAACGCAAAATCTCCCCCGCTTGGAATATCGTCTTTGCCAACAGCGTGCAGGAAGAAGTGGGCTGTATTGGCGCCGAAATGGTGACCTACCGCATAAATCCGGATGCGGCCATTTGTTTAGATGTGACGCATGCTACTGACACACCGGGACTTTCCGCTGCCCGCTACGGCGAGGTGAAGCTTGGGCTCGGCCCTTGTCTGTGCATCGGGCCAGCGTGTCATCCCTCTATCAATGAGCGTTTGGAGAAAATTGCAACGCAGAAAAAGATACCATTGCAGCGCGAGACCTCCGGTCGGACCACGGGTACAAATACTGATTCCATCTTCCGCTCTCGTGGCGGAGTGCCCGCCACAAATCTCTCCCTGCCTCTCCGCTATATGCACAGCCCTATCGAGACGGCGGATTTGGGAGATGTACTAGCAACGGTCGATTTGCTCGCGGAATTTATCGCTGCGCTTAAGCCGACGGATAGCTTCCGATATTCACTTAAGTAAGGTTTATTTGGAGTCCCCAAACATCCATCCCAAAGCAGCGATCTCATCGACGCATTACGGGTGGCGCGCGCTTGTGATGCTGGAGCAGGGCAAACCTTTCAAATCGTACATCGTACATGGCAAACGCATTTTCTAATGCGTTTGCCCTGGCGTTTGGATCAAGAGTTTCCCCTACCTCATTTTTCGTTTTCTCGATGCGCAAAAAGCCGCCCCGTGTTTCAGGGGCGGCTTTTGGAGGAGTCTCTGGTTCTCGCTGTTCAGAGTAGCGCCTTGAGGTGCGCCAAAATGTTGTCTTTGGAGGTAGCTCCGGTGATTGTATCCACCAGCTCGCCACCCTTGAAGAAAAGCAGCGTGGGGATGGAACGAATGTTAAAGCGATTAGCTAAGCCGACATTGCCGTCCACATCTACCTTGCCGACCTTAGCGGTGCCAGCCATTTCCGTGGCTATCTGGTCCACAATAGGTGAGATCATTTTGCACGGACCGCACCATGTGGCCCAAAAATCCACCATCACAGGCTTATCGGATTGAATGACCTCGGCCTCGAAGTTGCTTTCTGTAATTTGAAGTGCCATATTTTTAATAATAATTCAGGATAATATTGGGTTAAGGTGCGCCAAAATATTGTCTTTGGACGTCGCACCGGTGATGGTGCTTACCAACTTTCCCCCTTTGTAGAACTGGAGAGTGGGGAGAGACGAAACTTTCTGGCGTACGGCAAAATTGATGTTAGAACCAACATCAAACATACCAACTTTGGCAACACCGACCATTTCCTCTGCAATCTGTTCTACGATACGGGAAATCATCTTGCACTGACCACATTGCTGAGACCAATAATCCACCATTACCGGTTTGTCGGAACGGAGAACCTCGGTCTCAAAGTTGTCTTCTGTGAGTTGAATCAACATCACTTCCTTTGACGAGCTAAAACGTGTCGATGTTGAGTAGGTGTTACTCCTCTTCCTCTTCTTCTCCCTCTCCTCCTTCCTCCTCGTTAGAGGAAGCCTCTTCCTCATCATCTCCGGAGGTGTCTTCGTCATCCGCAGCAGAAACCTCGCTGCCTCCGCCACTCTCCGCAGTGACAGGTTGACCGAAAAGGTAGTCAGATACACGGTTTGGTGTGCGATCCGCGCTATATGCACCATAGCAGAAGAGCAGGGCTGCGAGCAAAGCCGCTATCGAGATGCCGAGATGCACCATCTGTGGGCCCTTTTCCTCCTCCTCTTCTTCCTCATCCTTATTGGACGCGGTTTGGCGAGAGAGTCCCGCCGGCATGGTGAAGCCAGCTGGCTTGGAGCTATTTGACGATAGGGGCTGCTTAGCCTTAGCAGGCGCAGATGCCCCAGCTGCCGAGGCTCCGGGTACCCCCATAGGCACTGTTGCAGTCGGCATGGAAATGGTAGGTGTGCCCGCACTTGGAGCGGGTGCACCTGCACTTGGAGCAGGTGTGGCCGGACGAAGCGGCGAAGATGCCGGCGGTGCGCCGGCCGCGCGAAGACGTGTGGGCGGAACGGGTGCCCCCGTCGCCGGTCGTACCAATTGGATGGTGGGTGCCGGCGCTGTCGGAGGAACCGGGCGCGGCACAGACGAAGGAGGAACAGGGACACCTGGTGCGCCCGGACGCATCAGAGGAATAGTCGTCGCCTGAGATGACGAGGGAGGAACAGGTGAAGAAGGGGGCATGGGCGCGCCCGGCCTTGCCAGCGGAATGGTAGCTGCCGGCGCACCGGACGGCGGCACAGGCGCCGAAGGCGGCGGCACGGGGATACCTGGCACCCCCGGAGCAGACGGCGGCAGAGGGGGCTTGGGCGCTGTTGGTGGAAAAGGAGGAGGAGGAACAGGGGGGGTGCTCATAGCAGTAGATAATCGCTACCCATCGTTGCGGGTCCCTCTTATATTGCACAATTTTTGTTGCTTTGCAAGCGGAAAAGTGGTTTACCCCCCAAAAAAATTACTGCCGCAAAAATTTTGGGTGTAACAATCTGCAAAAAACTTGCAAAAATGGGTGAATCTGGTACACTCTCCCGCATGGAAATTTTGGGGTCGCCTACGTTTGTCCTCTTCGTGGTACTATTCGCTGGCTTGGTTTTTGGAAATTTGAGCATCAAAGGGATAAGCCTGGGCAGTTCGGGGGTGTTGTTTGCAGCATTGGCTGCCGGGCATTTCGGATTGCGGGTACCGGAGGGGATGGCGGATGTTGGTACAGCGATTTTCGTGTATTGCGTGGGCTTAGGTGTGGGAAACCGTTTCTTTGATTCGTTAAAAAGCCGAGGAAAATACCTCATGATCCTTGCGATACTGGTGGTGGGGGTGGCATGGTTGACTGCGTGGGTACTGGGGCGAATTCTTGGCATGGATGCCGGCACCGTGGCCGGTCTTTTCGCCGGCGCGTGCACGAGTACTCCCGCGCTCGCCGCTGCAATCGAGTCGCAAGGAACTCAAGCCTCGGGTGTGAATATTGGGTACGCTGTGGCGTATCCGTTTGGTGTTGTGGGAGTGGTGCTTTTTGTTCAGCTCTTGCCACGCATTCTCCGCCAGAATTTGGATGGCAATCATGGGAAGAGCGCCGAGGTCGAGGACAAGCATACCATCATTTCCCGTGTGGTACAGGTGACCAACCCGGAACTCATTGGCCGTCCCATAGGATCATTCTGCGCTGAAAAAAATCTGCGTTGCCGCATCACCCGCATTGCACGTGACGGAGCGCTTATGCCTCTGCAGAAGGACGATGCTTTTACGGAGAATGGAGAGATATTGCTCGTGGGGGAGCGTGAAGATTTGGAGCGGGAGGTGCCCTGTTTTGGTCATGTGCGCTCAGCTAAGGGAAGCCCGCGTATTTACACCGATGAGCGTGCCGAGCTTATTGTGCTTTCTCGCGCCATGTGCAATAAGACGCTCCGCGAGCTTGACACACTCGGTCAATACGGCATCGTCATTTCGCGCATCACTCGGTTGGGCCTCACTTTCATCCCCACGGCCGACACTGAAGTTCAACGCAACGACGTACTGCGCGTGGTAGGGGCGCCGGAGGCTATCGAGTCCTTCCGTCGCGAGTGTGGACACCGCAGCTCAGCACTCAACACAGCCGATATCCTCTCTCTGATGGGTGGGCTCATGCTGGGTGTTCTGCTCGGGAAAATGCAGTTCAGCTTTGGCGGAGGTGCCTTTTCGTTGGGTATAGCGGGAGGTCCCCTCGTGGTGGCTTTGATTCTCGGGCATTTTGGAAAGCTTGGTCCCATAGTCGGCTATATTCCACGTCCCACGCGCATGCTGCTCATGGAGTTCGGCCTGGTGCTCTTCCTAGCCGGAGCCGGAGTGAAAGGTGGTGCCTCGCTGGTAGAAACCTTGCGTGCCAACGGTCTCTCCATGTTCCTGGTGGGCAGTGCCGTCACGCTTGTGCCCATGGTTGTTTCCTATGTCGTGGCACGTCGGTTGATGCGCATGAGCTTGGCGGAAACACTCGGCGGCATTTGCGGGAGTATGACCTCCACACCTGCGCTCGGAGCCATCACCGCAAAAACGGATTGCCAAGAACCTGTCATTGCCTATTCAACGGCCTATCCGGCTGCGCTTATTCTGATGACCGTGCTCGCCAAATTGCTCTGTGATTTAATCTAGCGAGCCCACGTGCGGAAAATGTCCACGCGCATGCAAGTAAAACTTGCAAAAGCGAATGAAATGTAGTAGCCTTTGCGCGGGCAAGATGCAAAGCGCCTCGCGCCCCCGTCATGCAAAGAAACGGGTGGACAGGTTGCTTCATCTTCGTCTGTTTAACTGCTACCGATACTATGACCACAAATCAGAAAAGTCTCCTCAAGATAGCCATTGTGCTCATCATCAGTTTGTCGATGTTGTTTGTTCCCTTTGAAGCACTTGGCGCACCGATCAATCCGATCCAGGCGCGCGTGGTGGCGCTCTTTCTCTTTGCCGCATTGATGTGGATTTTGGAGCCGATTCCGATTTGGACTACATCCACGCTCGTCATTGCCATAGCTTTGCTCGGCATCTCCAACCAGTCCCTTACTTTCTTACGCCCGGATCGCTACGACAAGGCCGAGGTGAGCGCCATTGTTCAGGACGCCATTGGCGTCGGTGGCGCGGTGAGTCCCGAACTCGTACGCCAGATCCAGGATTCCGTGAATGCGCGCCTCACAAAAAAGCCCACCGTCAATGAGCAGGAAGTGCGCATGACCCTCGGCTTCCAGATCATGGATTCCAGCGAAAAGGCTGAAAAGAGCAACGACTTGGCGGCTGCTCAGCAGCTTCGGGACGCCCACCACCGTCTTTATTCTCCGGAAATTTCCTCACGTATCCACGGTCTCAAGTTTGTGAACTTGATGCAGCAGAAAACGACGATGGCGACCTTTGCGGACCCCATCATTATCCTGTTTTTGGGAGGTTTCTTCCTGGCGGCGGCAGCGACAAAGTACCGCTTGGACATCAATCTGGCACGGGTGATGCTGCGGCCGTTTGGCACGAATCCGAAGTTTGTGATGCTTGGCTTGATGGTCGTGACAGCGCTCTTCTCGATGTTCATGAGTAACACGGCGACGGCGGCGATGATGCTTGCCATCCTCACGCCGGTGCTCTCTCTCTTCGGTCCCAATGATCGCGGGCGTGCGGCGTTTGCGCTGTGCATTCCTGTAGCGGCGAACATCGGAGGCATCGGCACTCCCATCGGCACGCCGCCCAACGCCATTGCTTTGAAAGCCATGCAGGATATGGGACTCTCCATCACTTTCGGTAAGTGGATGCTTTTCGGCGTGCCGTTTGTCATCGTGATGCTGCTGGTGGGGTGGTTGATCTTGGTCAAAATGTTCCCCATTCAGCAGAAGGAACTCAAACTCGAGGTGGGAGGCAGCTTCCTCAAGACGCCGAAAGCCATCGTGGTTTATGTCACTTTTGCAGTCACCATCGCCCTGTGGTGCTTTAGCGAGAACTTCAAGCTGGGACTGGATTCCAACACGATAGCCATCATTCCCATCGCCGTATTCGCAGCGACCAAAGTCATCACCAAAGATGATCTGAAATCGATGAGCTGGGATGTGCTTTGGCTCGTGGCCGGCGGTTTCGCTCTTGGTGTTGCGCTGCAGGAAACCGGTTTGGCGAAGGATATGATCGACGCCATTCCCTTCGGTACGTGGAATCCCACGGTGCTTATGATCGGAGCCGGCTTCATCTGCCTGTTCATGGCCACGTTCATGAGCCATACAGCCACGGCTTCCTTGCTCATGCCGATATTGGCCGGGGTGGCTGGGGCTATGATGCAGTCTCACAGCATGGATGGCGCCGGAGCCATCGGTCTGCTCTGTTCCATCGCGTTTGCTTCATCGTTGGGCATGGCTCTGCCGATTTCCACGCCACCCAATGCGCTCGCCTACGCCACCGGACTAGTGGAGCAAAAAGGCATGGCCATATCCGGCACCATCCTCTGTCTGCTCGGTTTGTCCATTACTTTTGCGCTCATGTATTTCCTGCAGAGCATCGGTTTCTTTGCCATGTAACTCCGCTTCATGATTACCCTGCCGGATCACATCATGCGCCCGCTCAAGCGGGTCAACCGGGTCTATTTTACAGACCCGGACCGCATTCTTGCCATTCCGGCGGGTGGGGAACTGGTGCGGCAGAATGAGGAGTGCCACCGCCTTTTTCTAGTGCTCAGGGGCAACTTTGTGGCCTACCGGCGCTCTGACACTTTCGAGGGTTCGGAGTTGCCGGCGGAAACGCAGGTGCGCGAGCAGGAAGTTTTCCGCGCCGAGCCGCGCTCATACGTGTGCGTGCAGTCCTTTTTCTCGCGTTCCTACCATAGCAGCTACCATATCGTTGCGTTGGAGGATGCCGAGGTGGCTTACATCGATGATCACACGCCGGCCGTGGAGCCGGAAATCTACGGTTCCCTAGAGCAGCAATTCATTCCTGTGTTTGTGCATGAGCTTGCTGCGCGCAATTTCCGCATCTTCACCCACGTATCGGAGAAGGAGGAGGCCGTGCGTCTTCTGCAGCGCGCGGAAATGGCCGCGATGCTCGGGCAGCTTTCAGCGGGCATCGCGCACGAACTCAACAACGCTGTCGGCGTCATCTCCCGTCGTGCCGATTTTGTGGCCGAACACCTCACGGCGTTCTTGAATGCGGATGCCCCAAAGAATGCCGAGCTGTTTCGTCTGGGGTATGAGGATGATTCCTATGTGGCAGCTGCGGATATCCGTGCACGTGCCCGCCAATTCGAACGCGAATGGGACTTGTCTCAGGAGGCGGCAAAGGTGCTTGCTCATGTGGTGAGCGGGGCAGATGAGTTGGCGCAACGCGGTGCATCTTTTGTGAAGCACGTGGGGCAGAATTACCGCTTTTGGGAGCTAGGGCACGACCTGCGCGATTTGGAAATGGCTGCCCGGCATGCGTCGGGCATTGTGCGCGCGGTGAAGCTTCTTGGCGGTGGTAGTAGCAGTCGGGCTGAGGGTGTGAGCGTGAACCAATCTGTGAAAGACGCTCTCAACCTGCTTACCAACCGCATTAAGAATATGCAGGTGAACGTGCAATTTGG
>CANRJD010000042.1 GCA_947630815.1 uncultured Akkermansia sp.
TGTTCCCAAGCGTCTTCCAGCGGGTGGGCGAAGTCGTACATGGGATAGATGCACCACTGCTTGCCGGTGTTGTGATGAGGGTCGTAGGAAATGCGGTAGATCACCGGGTCGCGCATGTTCATGTTGCTACTGGCCATGTCGATCTTGGCGCGCAGAACGGCAGCTCCCTCGGCATACTCCCCGGCCTTCATGCGCTCAAACTTGGCCAGATTTTCCTCCACCGTCGTGTCGCGATACGGGGAATGCTCGCCGGGGGTCACGAGATCGCCACGTTGCTTGCGCATGGTCTCGCGGTCCTGTTCGTCCACGTAAGCGAGCCCCTTCTTGATGAGCGCCACGGCGCAGTCATAGTAAAAGTTAAAGATGTTGGACGCCCAGTAGAGATGCTCTCCCCAGTCAAAGCCCAACCAGCGGATGTCCTCCTGGATGGAATGGACGAACTCCACATCCTCCTTACAGGGGTTGGTGTCATCGAAGCGCAGGTGGCACACGGCGCCGAGGTGGGCGTATTCTTTGGCTACGCCGAAATCGAGGCAAATTGCTTTGGCATGCCCGATGTGCAAGTAGCCGTTCGGTTCCGGAGGGAACCGCGTGATCGGCGCTTTGCAATGCCCCGCTGCCAAATCCTCGGCGATCCAATCGCGTATAAAGTCTCGTTTATCCTCAGTTGTCATGCGCGGGATTCTACGTTGTTCAAGCGCGAGAATCAAGACTTTTCAAGTAAAATGACATGGAAGTCACATCCGTCCCAAGAAAAAGCACCCCCAAGAGGTAGGCAATGGCATATCATGAAGCATAAGCCCCTTATTATTTACGATTTACGATTTACGATTTGAATGCTAGCACGCTACGCGCGGGATTGCCGAGCCAGTGCGTAGCGGAATTCTTGAAATGATGGCGGAAGCGCCTAACGTCGCCTATGTACGATTCAAGAAATTCCCGCGCTTGCGCGCGGACTTGGCGAAGTTTGCCGTCTTGCTGGCTTACCTTCTTCATCCATGGGAAACGCATGAGGAATGAGTTGAATGAGCCCTAAGAAGATTTTATTGGGACACGTGTGCATCTGTCCCAAGAAAAGCACCCCAAATAGGTAATGCAGCAACCGTAGGCTGCTGCCTATGTACGATGTACGATGTACGATTTGCAAATAATGCGCAGCAGAGCTGCGGGTGGCGAGTAAACAGCTCGGATTCGCTGCCCCGCAGGGGCGGTAGCGCCTAGCGGCGCCTATGTACGATGACGATCGCAAAATTCCCGCGCCGCAGGCGTGCGAGTTTCTCAAATCGTAAATCGTAAATGAATTACGTATTTAAATCACTTCTCTCTTGGGACGGATGTTCATCTTCTTGCCAATTTTTGCATTCTGCTTGACACATGCGGGGGTAACCTGATAGAACGAGACCATGCAATGGCTCATTCGTGTAATCATGGCGGCCGCACTCGTGCCGTTGAATTCATGTAGCGGAGGGGGAGGAGATGGTATAAAGGATCCTCTGGCCCAGCCATCACTTTTTTCCCCGAGTGGAGTGCGGGAGATGCGGCCCAACTTCAGCACAAGGAGCGCGCTGCCGGATCCCGTGAGACCGACTCTGCCACGTGCGGAAACCTCCACCAAGATCTCGGAAATCACACGCATGAGAGGGCAGCAGGCATACACGCTGGTGTGAGAAGAAATGGGTAATATTGGGTGAGTCATGAAGGAGTCGGTATCGCTCGGTAAATTCCACCGTTTACACTCTCTTGATGCCCTGCGGGGGCTGGACATGCTTTTTATCATAGGGCTTGACTCCGTGATTCGCTCCGTGTCAGCATTTCTTCTGCCGGAAAAGATTTGTGAAGAAGTAGGGCGGCAGTTGGGACACTGTCCGTGGGATGGATTGGCGTTTTACGACCTCATCTTCCCGATATTTGTGTTCATCAGCGGGGCATCCATGTACTATTCGCTCACTCGGGCTGCTGAGAAAGGAACGAAAAGGCTCGGTCTCACGGGTAAGTTGTGGAAACGTGCCTTGATTCTGGCTGCATTCGGCTGCATGGTGAATGCGTGGGGGATGAGGGATTCTCTTTCGTGGCCGATCCGGCTTGGGGAATTGCGCTACGCATCGGTGCTAGGATTAATTGGTGTCAGTTGTGCATTGGCCGGCAGCGTTCTCATTTGGCTGCGCAGAAAATGGACAGCTCCGGTACTGGCTATGGCAATTCTCGTGGTTGTGTGGTGCTTACAGGCATTCGGCGGCGATATGACTCCCGATGGATGTTTCAATGCTAAGGTGGATGCCGTGCTCTGTCCGGGGGTGTTGCATAGCGGCAGCTACGACCCGGAGGGACCGCTCTGCATCGTTTCGGCGGCCGCGTTGGCCCTGCTGGGTTACTGCGCCGGGTGGCTGAGCAGCTGCACTCTTCCCATGGGACGCCAAGTGGCAGCACTCATCTTGCTGGGCGTATTTTGCATCGCGACCGGATTACAGTGCGGCATCGTCATCAAGGGAATATGGACGCCGTCTTTTGTGCTAGTAACAGGTGGCATAGGGTACTTGCTCCTGGCGCTCTTCCGATCTCTGTGCGACGGGTGGGGCAGGGGCGAAAAGCTGAGCCTGCCGCTGCGAATTGTGGGCATGAATGCTCTCTTCATCTACCTCATCAATCACTTGCCGGGTTACCCTCAGCTGTGCATCAGGGCGCTATCTCCCCTATTAGATGCCCTATCCACCTCCTCTGCCAACCTCTTTCTCGTCTCTATGACCCAATTGGGAGGATCTTGGCTCATTTGCTATTTCCTCTGGCGAAAACGACTTTTCATCAAGGTATAAAAAACGGCACAACCGCAAGGACGAAAGTGCCGTGGAAAATGGGACATGCTGCTCTGCCACAGTCCCGATCTGCGCACAGGGCAGGAATCAGGACTTGTAACGCAAACGCTTCTTGTGCCGATTCTGACGCATGCGTTTGCTGCGCTTGTGCTTGTTGATCTTCGCTTTTCGCCTTTTTTTGAGGGATCCCATAGTATGTAGTTAATGGTTGATGAAGTTCGTTTGCAGCGGCAGAGCGTGCCCCCGCATGACGGCGGCATATATATACCCGTTTGGCATAATTTGTCAAGTGTATTTTGGAAATTCTACCCGCTTTTCATGTCAGCGTCTGCCGCGGCAGATGCGCCGCAAGCGTTGCCCTGCGATGAGAATCGGCATTAACCCCATGAGGAAAAGGTAGGAGCCATTGCGCCAGATGGTGGATACGGAGCCGGCATCGGTTTCCTGGTCGATCCAACCGAGGGGAGGAGCCTGGCGAGGAGAGAGAAAGAAGCCACGATGTTCTTTCAGACGGGAGTCCTTGCGGGCAGTTTTTACGCCTTCACTAATGGCGACAAGACGCCGGTTTGAGAAGAAGAACTCCAACGGTAGATTTTGAGGCGATGTACTGCGAGATTCGAGACTTTTCGTCAGGTCGCTAAGACGCTGTTCGTCGCCACTGAGGGCAACCTTGCGCGTCCTGCGCAGGATGTTTTTTGCTTCACGAGCATCGCGTGCGGTCGTGTTGAGCAGAAGCGCCGCTCGCTGAATAAAACGCACGTCATCATCACTGCCATGTTCTTTGAGATCGTCGCGCACGCGATCAATGCGACGGTTTTCAATTTCCCAGAGATTATCTGTGCTTTGGGTTACAAACATCATCTCGAAGGCGTAGCGCAGCGGACAGAATTCGGCGATGAGCGGCACGGGGCGGGTCAGAATGTCGTGCGTTGTTTCGTCCTGGTATGCTACGCGGTGACGAAGATTTGAGAGAACCTGGAGCACCTTCTCGGGCATAAAATTGGGGACATTGGGCGCAAACTCGTTCATCTCCTCAAAGCGAACAAGCGCCCCCGCCAGCAGAATCTGCGGCACCAAAAGAAGCGGCACCATATTGAGCGCCGTGCGCTCTGAGCGGACAAAGGCCGATACCATCAGCGAAAGAGCTATGCCCACAAAGGCGGTGAGCACCATAATGCCCAGATGCGGCCAGAACATTTCATGAATGCTTAAGATGGCATTCCCCACCAGCAAGTAGAGAGCGCACTGCACGGCAGCAATGCCCGTGATGACCATGCACTTGGCCGCCAAATACCCGGTGATGAAGGGACGGTAGTTGCTTTCGCGCCGCAGCAGAAGGCGATCTCTCAGGATTTCGCAGGATGCATCGGTGAGGCCAAAGAACATGGCCAACACCAGTGAAAGAAAGAGGTATTCGTTGATATGGAGCGCCTTGTAGAAAGTATAGGGCGTATCGCTGGCTGCTCGCAGGGTGCCCGCTATCAGCAGGGCGAGAAGGGGCCCCTCCAGCAACAGGGCATACAGTCCCATACGACTGCGGACTCGCCCCAAAAGCGTTCGTAAAATCCATAGGTTGGAAAGGCGCAGCAGCTCAGGGAATGTGCGCCGCTGGATCTTCTGCACACTGGGACGTACCGTATCCTCCTCGGAATCCTGTGATGCTTCCACTTTGTGTGCTTGTTCACTACGGGGTTCACGTGTCTTACGGTAGGTGTAACTCTCGAAGCGTTCTTGCCACATTCCCGGGCTGGGATTAGGACGATCTCCCAAGCGTGCGTAGGGCGCCTCCAACACTTCAAACACATAATCCGCCCCACCTGCCGCCACTGATTCACGGCTAACATGCAAACCCATTTCGCGCGCGGCTTCTTGGAAATACTGCACCATCTCTGCAGGAGTTCCCCAAAACGCCATCTGCCCGCCGGCATTGAGCACCATAACCTTGTGAAAGCGGTTGAGGATACTCTGCGCTGGGCGGTGCAGGGTGCAAAGCAGAATACGCCCGGCTGACATGCCCTCCAAGGTTTCAATCACGCGTTCAGCATCGCCGGAGGAGAGACCACTGATAGGTTCATCAATGAGGAAGACCTCCGCCGTCCCGGTAAGATCCAGCCCGAGATTGAGGCGGGAACGCTCGCCATCTGATATGGTACGCTCGCCGGCGCGTCCTACATGGCGCTTGGCAAGTGAACCGAGCCCCACAAAGTTGAGCACAGCGAGCACCCGACGCATGCGGTCCGCACGGTTGAGCCTCGGACGTCGCGCCACAGAGGCTTGGTACACATGCTCGCCCACGGTCAGAGCCTCATCCAAAATATCCTCATGCGGGATAAAGGCAATGTGCTGGCGCAGTGAAATATTATCCGGCGTGAGAGGTACGCCGTTGTAACATACAGAGCCCATGGAGGGGGAGAGGTGTCCGGCAAGCAAAGCGAGCAATGTGGATTTACCCGAGCCGCTGGGGCCGAGGATGCAGGCCATCTCTCCGCGCTGTAGGGAGAAATCTATGTTATCCACCACACGACCGGAGCGCACAAAGTCTCGGGTGAGGCCCTGTGTTTCTACCATGTTGATCAGGCTTGATTCTTCATCCAGCACACCGGCGCTGAAACGGCAGCGCAAGAACTGGACCGGACTCAGCTCAATAAGATCGCCATCCCGCAGTTCCATCTCGCCGCGCACAAGAGATCCCTGTACGGTAAGGGTATGGACATCGCCCTCCAGCACACGCAATTTGCCCAAGTTGGTGGCGCGCGAGTAGCTCACCTCAAATACCATGCCCGGTGCTAACCCGGGCGTCAGCATAAGTGCGCCAGGCTTGTTGGTGTAGGGCAGGTTAGTAACCACCACTTTGCGCGTACGTGGATCCAGCTGGAAACTGTGTCCGGAATCCCCGGAATCGTGCAGGTCTGTGAACGTGTAAGGCCCTGTTCCACGTACATGAAATGGGGTAAAGTAAGTGGTGCACACCATATCTCCCTGTTGCATGGGTACACCATCCAGCACAAAATCGGCATCTTTCCGCAGCACTTCCACCTCCACATGCATACTGAAAATGACGCGTGCCACAGCGTTGAGCGGGCGCTGACGGGAGATGGAAATGGAGTCATTCTCCATCCCTATGTAGCACACATAGCGCACACCCGCATAGTAGGCAAGCATCAGCTCCCGAATAGCGGAATAGGTGAGACTGCTCTCTGCAAGCATTACGGATTGTCCGGCAGAAATGGGAATGACATCCCCGAGATGCAGAATATGGCCACGCACAGAAAGAGGCACACGGGAATCATTGATGATGATGAGCAAGTTCACGCAGCGTATTGCGCGAAAACGAACCCCTACATCCGCCGGCGAAAGCGTGACAACTCCACGCCCCACATTCTCTGAAAATCGAATACACTCAATGAGGGGCGGTGGTGCCGCATCCGGATCATGAAACAGCGCCTCCAGCGTAACAGCGGCATTGGGAAGGTGCAGTCCCTCCGTGACTCGGGCAAAGAGGGTGGGATTGGTAAGATCTCCTCCTACCCGATGCAGCATTGTCAGAATTTCCAATGCCAGAGAATAGCGCTCAGCTTCGGTGCGGTTGGCTGCAGCCAAGCGCAGTGTATGCTCCAACGGATATGCGGCGCGGTAGGCGGTCTGGAATCTACCGGCGATCCAACTGTGCTCTACATTGGGAAAATCGTAACGCAGGATATCCATGGTGGTATCCATATCCTCCAGCGCGAGACCATCTACGCGGCACATGATGGAGGCAAAGAGGTCGGCAATGATGCCGGCGTGGGCTCGGCGGGTTTCGCTCTTGGGTCCAAAGCGGTGCGGCGAACGATTGTAAAGCGAAACCAGGTAGCTGCGCAGCTGGAGTAATGAGCGTTTGACAGTGGGCGCCCACGCCGCTAATTTCCGACGCGCTCTCTTCAACATGACGTACCTCCTTCCCGAGCAGCGGGACAACGCTGCTCCCAACCGGGAAAATTCCATCGCAGTGGGAAATCCCGACACTGCTGTGGTTTAACGGGCTGAATGGCGCAGGTGTTGTCCGCCCTCAGCATGCAGCAAGCGCCATCTTCGGCGTCCATGAGAGAGAGCCCCTGCCTGTTGCGCTGCAGACGGCAATGGATGTTAATAAATTGTTCCTCGGTCATGTGCAGATATGCGCTAATAGCTTGCACATCAGATGGCGTGAGGCACACATCACCTTCCCACCGGCAACAAGCCCCGCAGCGACGGCAAACATGTTCGGCGATTGGGGAGGCGGGAATACTCATTTTTTAATCTCCCACGGATGATGGTTTGGGGTAGTGATATGCGGGGAGCGCACGTAGATGGGCTGTGCCGGGAGGGCCGCAAGCTCATGCTGCACAGAGGCAGGGAGTCCAAGCCAATAGTCGATAAGAGCTTGGGCGGTCGGAACAAGCCCGGCATGTTGCAGGTGAATTCCCGCCTTTGCTAATGTTTCGGCCGATTCGACACTCCGAATATCCTCTCCTTCTTTTATGCGGTCAAGTACCTCTTGCGTGCTGATTACTTGCGGCTCGCCGCCGGGCGCGCGCAACGCCCAACCGCCACGCTTCGCATCCGACAGCACGCTACAGCCGCTCACCGCCGAGATGGGTTCCCACGAGCAAAGCGCTACCACGCGCGCCCCGCACACAAGAGCAAGGCCTTCTGCTGCCGCGAGCGCTACACGTACGCCGCCGTAGCTGCCGGGACCGGCGCCCACGAGGATGAGTTCCAATGGTTGCCCATCGAGAGCATTCAGCGCCTCCTGCAGGGCGGGGAAAAGAAAAGCATCGTGATTGCGCACGGCAACCCAGCTGCGCTGCATGGAAGCAGGACCATGAAGCGCCAACGAGGCATGCGCCACGGAACACTCGAGTGAGAGAATACTCATGTCTCCTGCGTTAATTTCATAGACACCCACTTACCACATACAGCCTGCCGAAGCAAGGAAAATCCGGCACGTTGAGCAGCGGAGAGGGTGTCATGCGCCTGCTCTCGCAGAATGCCCGATACGATGAGTACGCCGCCGGGTGCGCATGAGAGGTAAGAATGCAGACGCGGAAAGGCTTTCTGCAGGAGACCGGAGAAGAGATTGGCCACCACTACCTCGGCGCGTTCGGATTCGCTTGGTGTCCATTCGAAGACATTTGCCTGGAATACTCGAATGCCGGGGAGTTCGCCGTTTCGCCGTAGATTGCGCTGCGCCACCTCCACAGCAGAAGCATCGAAATCGAAGCAGAGCGCATTCTGTGCACCAAGTTGCAGCGCAGCTAGTCCCAGTATTCCCGTGCCGCAGCCCACATCAATCACCCGCCAGCTTTGTCCTCGCCGCGCACGGGCTTCATCGCACAACATGCGCAGGCAGGTAGCCGTAGTTCCATGATTCCCGGTACCGAAAGCCCTCTCTGCCGGGAAGCAGAGCACGTGCCGTCCGGGGTAACGCTGCCGCATGGGTTGCACTTGCGCTGGGGAAGACACCACGACCAGGCGGTTTCGGATCATCAGAGGGGGAGTGTTTTCCGGTGCGGTAGCCGCTACCCAATCCCGATCCTCAAGCTCACGCATTTCTCCGCCAAAGGCTGAGAGAAGAGCCGCCGCTTCCACTGCATTCCGGCAGTAGCATTGCACTTGCAAACAGCTCGATCCGGGCATGGCTGTATATACCACATTACTCACTCCCGTGAGCTGTTGCACCCACCATGCTTCATCTCTTTGCGCGATCCTTTTTTTCCAAATCCACACGATATGATTATTTGATTAAATTCAACTCGGCTGCAGATATCCCGCTACCTTCCAAGGAGGATGTGCCAATAAAACGTACGAAGCGAGCCCGCACGGACTGTGGAAAAGTAACGTTTTGTCGGATGGGGTTGGCGCGAATATTCGGGAACTCTCCGGAAGCGACCTCTTTCCACTTTTTACCATCCATGCTGATTTCAAATCTATAACGATCCGTCATGGATTGGTGATCATTGTTTTGCTTGGGCAGGTAGCAAAAACCGGAAAATTGACACTCTTCACCCAAATCAATCACGAGCCTGTCTTTTTTGCTCTGCCAATACGTGGAGTCATCTCCATCCCATGCCTTTTTGGCCTCTTTCATGTTGCTTGTCCACTTGTCCGTTGACAGGTAGCTCATTTCTCCTGCAGATGGAGCAGGCGCATCATTCGGGGAGATTTCATCCGGGTAACGGAGCAAGGAAAACTCGCTAATACAAGGACAGGCTCGAGCATCCACAATGGTAAGTCGGACACAATCGGTTGTTACCGGTTGACTGAGATGTCGCAGCACTTGGTTGCCAATGGTTTCTCCCGAATCATCTATGCTCTGCCAAGCGCCATTGACGAAGGCTTCGATGCGAAACTTCTTGACCCGCTGTCCGAGGCGTATCTGCTCCCGCAGACGTACCACATCAAATGTAGCAGGTTTATTCAGTTTGATTTCTATCCAACAGTTTTTAGTTGTATTATCCTCTGGACACCAGTACGTCTCAATGTTTCCATCTGTCACTTTTTTTGCGGAGAATTGCTCAACATCCCCACGCACTTCACTAGCTGTTGCACTCGCCCCAAGTGCATAATCTTTTGCCAAAAGTCGGCGTCGCATTTCTCCAAAGGCTTGAAGAGAAGCCAAATCTGCAGCATCCGGCTGACCCCTGCGATCCAGAGCTACATTGAGGATAAGATTAGCGCCTCGTCCCACACTTTCCATGTACACTTTCATGAGTTGCCCTGGAGATTTAACCTTGCTGGCCTGACCTTCATGCCAAAACCATCCCGCATGGTTGATAGTCGTGTCAGCCTCCAGAGATATCCATTTTTCAAGCGGGGAATCCATGTTGACGAGATTCCAGCAGGGATATTTGACAAAACCTCGCTCTGACCCTCCCCACTGCACATCTCCATTTTTGTTGGCTCCCCAAATGATGCAATCCGGTTGCAGGGAACGGATAAGCTTGACAATGCGGGGGAAGTTATAATAGCTTTCCCCGCTGATCTTACGAACTTCTTTAGCTCCGCCGTAGTAACCATCTCCTCCGTTGGCTCCGTCGAACCAGATTTCGAAGATGGGTCCGTAGTTGGTGAGAAGTTCTCGTATTTGCCTCTCATACACTTTCAAGTAGCCGGGCTGACCATATTCGGCGTTGTTGCGATCCCATGGCGAAAGGTAGGTGCCAAATTTGAGGCCATATTTTTTGCAAACTTTTGAAAATTCAGCCACGACATCTCCCTTGCCATGGCGCCATGGAGACTTGGTGATATTGTGCTTTGTGGACTTGGTCGGCCAGAGACAAAAACCATCGTGGTGCTTTGCCGTGTAGATCATGCCGGCCATGCCGGCTTGTTTAAATGCTTTTACAGCGATTTCCGCATTAAAATCGGAAGGGACAAATAGACTTGGCGCTTCATCACCGTACCCCCATTCTTTGCCTGTATAGGTGTTGATGCCGAAGTGCACAAACGCATACCACTCCATGCGCAACCAATTTACTTGTTGGTCCGTGGGTACGGCTCCACAGGGAGCAGGGGCCGACGTAATTGAGTCCCCCCATGCAACTAAAGCACACGCAACGATGTTGATTGCGCCCAAAACAATATGTAACCTGCTTCTTATCATTGTCTTAATCTAAAAGTTGTCCATCTAAACCCTGTGCATCCTCAAAGCTGAGAATAAAGATCCTGCCGTCTTCTCGGATTCGACCGTAGAAGAATGACTTATCGTCTGTGGGATCCGATGGAGCAATTTCGATGGTAATGCTGCGCCTTTCCACTTTGCGCTCACCCGTTGCGATTTTTCGGAATTGCTCATCAGTTTCTGTCTTCTCGGTAAGCATATTGCGTACTTCGTCCAAGCTGGGCGGCGCAGCACGATCTGTTATATTATCCTGTTGCGAAGCATCCATGACAATGCTTTCTAAGTCAGAGTAATCAGTGAGTTCCAGATCCAATTTTATGCTGAAAACAGAGTGCTCCAGCGCTGCAAGTGCATCCGCATCGTCCTTAGGAAGCCATTGTTTTACACGAATCTGCTGCAGATGGTGCACATAATAATTAGTACGATGGGGATTGATGCGCGGGGTGACGTCTTCATCACCCAGAGTCCCTGTCCACTCTTCACCGATGTAATCGTAGTGCAGCACCAAGGGACACTTCATGTAATGAAGCGTGAGGGTACGCAGGGACGAAATCGGGAATTGGGTGAGATTGCGCTTCCTCCAGCTCTCCGGCGCGAGGGAAAAGAGTTTCATGAGTTTGGGGCTCAAACGGCAGACGCTGTGTGTATCCTGCTCCATACCCGCCCAGAAGACCTTCTCTCCCTCTCGTTGGCGTTTCATACGAAACACCCGTGGCGCACGATCCCTCACCAGAGGCAGGTCTTCTCCGAACAAGACGGCACGGACGGCACATTCCCGCGGTTGGATAAGCATCAGATAGTCCGGCTGAATGAGTCCGAATTGGCGCTCCACTTCCAGGGAACTTTCGCCAGGTCTCAAATCACGCAAGAAACCCGCCACGGGAATGCCACTCAGTCCATTGAGAAAAGTTGTTACAACTTCTTCATCAGCCTCCTCAAAAGGGCATCCTCCTGTCGAAAACATCCAAACGTCCTTGACCTGTCCCTCTGTGTCTCCTGGGATGAGGCGCAAAATGAGCGGATAGGGAGAAAAAGACGACCGCACGAGGACTTTATCGATGTCCTTCAGTCCCATGTTAGAAAAATGTTTGGAGCGCAACTCATTGAGTGAAAATGGCAAATCTGCCCAATACACCCAGTTGATGGAGTTCTGTATCTGCGCTTGCACATTTCCGGGCAGCACGGGCAGCGAAAGAATTTCGTTCACAAGCTTCGAATAGCCTCCCCTGCGTCGCATTCTCGGCTCCACCGGCAGGGTAAATACTACCGGACGATCCGCCGTAGTGGCATAGCAAAGCAGCTGCCCATCCGATGATGAAGTAAACGGTTTATACACCTGCAAATCTCTCTTCTCGCCACTCTCCAGAGTGAGCGTCAGCGTGAGCATAGGTTGAGCAGGCAGTTGAACGTTGCCTGTGTCTTCTATCCGCATCGCGCGCATCCGCGAAAGTGCCGCAAGCAGTGTCTCGGGCTTTTCATCGTCTGCTTCTGTGAGCGTTGGGGACACTATGGCCCAGCGACTCTGCGCACTTGCACGCGTCATCCTCAGAGCCTCTGACTCCCCCCCAGGCACATCGTGGCGTATTATTTCAATGCCGAGTACGCTATCCGGGTCGATGTGCAGAGGGTGGGCATCACGCACTCCCTGCAGTCCATTTTTAAAGATCGAAAGGATATTGCCGCTCACGACGTGGATGCGCTTGTCACGTCCGTAAAAGTCAGTGCGTAAGTATGTAGTTGGCAGCAGGTGCTCGCCATCTCCGGCATCTGCAAGCCACGGCGAAGCGCTTCCCAAGGTGTAACGCGCCAGGGTGGTTCTATCCTCACTGCCAACATTTCTTTTCAGGGTGATGGTGTGCGGAGAGGTTTCTACGCCAAACTCACGCATGCTCGCGCGCGTGGTGCGGTTGAGGGGCAGGGTATCCACCAACCGAGCCTGCATAGTAAAGGACAAAATGGCCTCTACGGCTTCAGGTGCCATGCGGTCGCGGAATGGTGCTACAATCCACCACGTACCATCAGCTTCCCTCTCACATTCAATGGTATCATGGAGGTCGCTGATGCGCATCCAACTCACATCGCCGAGGCGATCCATATTTTCCGGAGGAAAGAGCGACATGCCGGGGCGGAAGTGGTACCACCCGGTGAGGCGAGCCAGGCTCCCATCCACAAACAACATGACTGCCGCGCCGACGCTTAGCAAAGCGAGGATCAACAGCATGGTTGTGGGCAGGACTTTTCTCATGAGATGAGGTTTCAATGACGACGCGTCTGCCATATCATCAGTGCGATGAGAAGCGCCAGCAGGGGCATGACCAGCAGTGTCAGGTATTCTAGCGCGCTGCGGGAATGGCGGTTCAGGTCGATCTTCATGGTGAGATCCTGGTTGGCGCTCTTGCCCCCGTATTCCGGACGATTGCTCATCCACGCCCACAAGGTGTGCAGGTAATCCTGCTGCTCGGTGCGAGCGTTACTCCGCAGAAGCATATCCACATTGCCCAGCACAAGTAAGGTGCTCATATCGTTTGCCGCGCGCAGGCTGCCCTTGGTGGTGGCGGCGCCCAAGCAAAGCGGTCCCGGCTTGTCTTCCCGAGGGTCAAACTGAGGCTCAAGTTTCAAGCTGGTTTCCCCGTAGTAGTCACGTGTGCTCATGAGCACCGGATACGTGGATAGTTTGCGCAGGCTTGCTTCGTTTTCATCGCCATGCTCCAAGGTGAATGACATCGATTGTCCTTCCACGTGAGTGGTGCTGTTCCAGAATTTCTTGGTGCAATCCAGCCCCTTGGGGAAAACAGCGGAAATATCATAGTACGCGCGTTTGCGGTCGCGCAACAACACGCGGTCAGAGTTTGGGCGGATACCTTGCTCGCGCAGGAACCGATAGAGGCGCGGCAAGCGAGTGTTGCTAGGGTCCAAAGCAACAAAAATGCAGCGACGCCCACGCTCTCTCTCCCAAAACTCGCGAATCACTCTCAACTCGTCGTCTGTGAAGTCCACTTGGGGAGATACAACGATGAGCCCCTCCGCATTTTCCGGCAAGGAGTCCAGGTCATCCAAATTGACCCAGGAAAGCTGAATGTTGAGCGAGGATACGATGCGTCCGATGTTCTCCAACAGACTCTGATCATCTCGGGAGACTCCTCCCTTACCTTCCACCACATACATGTGGCGCATATCACCCTCCACTGCTTCTGTGATAGCGGAGCAGACGACTTCATCCATCATCAGCGCCACGGCACGGCGACTTTCATCCGGCAGTGTTTCGTACTTCACGAAGGATGTGCCGGGTCGAATTCGTACATGCTTGCGGTCGCCCTTTTCTTCCTCAAAGGTTTTAATAGAAATGGAGGGATCCTTACGAGCATCCACCACGCAGAGATCCTGCTTGAAATCCACGCCGTAAATTTGGGAGATTTCTCGGGCGCGGTTAGGCTGACGGATGGGATCAAAGCACTCCAATTCAATTTTACCACCGCCGTGACGCACGTATTCCTCCAAGAGACTGTACATGCGCGCGTAGTTTGGGGTGGATTTTTTGAAGGCGAAAATGATGCGGATGGGGGTTTCCCGATTGCGAATGCGCGTACTCTTGAGCACATTCATTGTCCGTTCAGAAATGGTGTAACGTTCCTCCTCTGTCAAATCCTTGCGTCCGTATTCATGACAAGAGATGTAGTTGCACGCCAGCACGATAATGAGAAGCAATACCAGATTCAACCAAGCCAGAGGCGTACCCTTTGGTCGCCGGGCTTTCGGATTGATTTGCGTTGTTTGATGATGGCTCATGGTCAAAGCTCGAAAGGGGTAGGGGAGGAGTCAGCGAGTCCAGCGGCGGTAATCTACTACGCGCTTAACGCACGCCAGCGTCAAAACCGCCATGCTTAGATACAACACAAGCGGTCGAGTATCCAAAAGTCCACGCGAGAATGAACTGACATGTTCAGTGCAAGACATGTAGTGGAAGATAGGAGCTGCCGGAAATTCTCCCCACAACTCCGTGACGCGTCCTAAAAAGTAGTAGGATATCATGAAGCTTGTGCAGAGGATACCGGCAATAATCTGACTACGCGTCATGGCCGAGCATAGCAGTCCCACAGCAATGAAAAATAATCCACAGAGAGAAAGAATCGCGTAGGGTCCCAACCAATCTGCCAGCAAGTACGTGATTTCTCCCTCGGCCTTGATATCATAGCGACACTCAGTGTAAAAGTTGCCCAACTGACTCATCCACGGGTAGAGCAGCAGAGGTATCCATAGTACCAGGTAAAACGTATAGGCCGCCATGTACTTGCCTAGGATGATCTGAGTGGTAGTCACCGGAGCAGTCAACAGTCCTTCCAACGTGCCTTGGCGTTCTTCCTCCGCAAAGCTTCGCATCGTGATAAGCGGAAAGAGAAAAATGAAAAAGAACCAGAAGTTAATGTTATTGAGCATGTAGTACATGACTCCTTCGCCTGTAGCTTTTGACATCACCTGGAGAACGGTTTGCAGGCAAAAACCGAGCAGCGCCATGGTGCACGCCATAATCACCCAGCCGAAGGGGGTAGCAAAATAGCCCTTCAGTTCACGAAAATAGAGAGTTTTGAGCGTATAAAACCAGCTTCTGCGTCGCAGCATGGGCGGGTTCTTCGTTTCTTCCTGTTTGCTCATATGGGTTCCTCCTTCTTGAAAATCATTGACTGGGGCAGGGGGCTAGTCATGGCGGGTCATCTCCACAAATACGTCCTCCAGACTCGGTATGTGACGATATACGTGACGCAAGGGATAATCGTAACGACGAATAACGGCGGCCGCCTTTTCCCGTGTATCAGTACCCGGTTCTGCACGCACCACTAAACGTTGCCAACCGCCGGGCAGGGTGCCTTCGAAGATGATTTTTTTGACGGACGGAATGGCAGAAAGATCCCGCATCACTCCCTCCAATTCGCCCTTGTATTCCAACGAAACTCGGCCGGCTGCCCTTAATCCGCCGGTCAAATTGGTTGGGGTATCCGCGGCTTTTATCTCTCCATTATCAATGATTATCACTTTGTTGCAAATCATTTCCACCTCGCTTAATATGTGGGTGGAAAGGATGACCGTGTGTTCTTCCGCTAAAGAGCGTATGAGTTCGCGTATCTGGCGTATCTGGTTCGGATCCAATCCATTGGTCGGTTCGTCCAGTATGAGCAATTCCGGTTCGCCGAGGAGGGCATCCGCTAATCCAACGCGTTGACGATAACCCTTCGACAGGGTATGTATCATGCTTTTTCGTTTACTGTCCAATCCACAGCGATCCATCACATAACCTACCTGCTGACGCACGGATTTCCCGAATAATCCCTTTAACTTCGCACGGTAATACAGGTACTCGTACACGCGCATGTCGTCGTAGAGGGGGACGTTCTCCGGCATATAGCCCATGTGACGTCGAGCCTCAAGCGGTTCATCGATGATATCGTGTCCCGCTATCCTTGCTGTGCCTGCTGTCGGTGGCAAATATCCCGTGAGCATCTTCATCGTCGTTGTCTTGCCCGCACCGTTCGGTCCGAGGAATCCGACAATTTCGCTGAGTTCCACCTCAAAGCTTACATCTTTCACTGCCATGATTCGCCCAAATTCCTTGTACAGATGCTCTGTGCTTACCATGCTCATTGCGCGTTTCTCTTTCGTGTACGCTTTGTATTCTACCATACATGCCAACCTTGGACAAGTTCTATCTCCATTCCATTGCTGTCTCCTTCTTTATTCTATTTTGCATTACGTATATTATGCGAAGTTATAAATTTGTGTAATTCTTTATGTATCAACAGCAATTAACTTTCTATTTTACTGAAGGAAGATATATGCAGCTCCCAAATTCACGGCGTGAAATGCGCGAATGAGACAGGAAACCCGCGCGGATTTTTTGAGAAAATATGAGCTCAAGCGCAAAAAATCAGTAATCTGAGCTTGACGGGAGAGGGAGAGAGGCGTAACATGATGACACGATGGTTAGATGTAAAGTAAAGTACGAGGGAGAGTTGCACTGCGAGCTGAAGCATGAGAGTTCTGGCGCTCGTGTAAGTACGGACGCGCCGTTGGATAATCACGGAAAGGGTGCTTCGTTCTCTCCAACAGATTTGATGTGTTCTGCCACGGCTGCGTGCATGACTACAATCATGGGAATATACGCCCAAGAACACCAGTTGGATTTGCAAGGGATGTGGATCGAGGTGACTAAAGAGATGAGTTCCAACCCGCGGCGAATCGCACGCATTACGGTGGAACTGCATGTGCCTTTGCCTGCAGATTCCCCGCACGTGGCCGCGTTGGAAGAATGCGCGAAAGGAAGTCCGGCCATGCGTAGCCTGAATCCCGACATTGAGGTGCCCCTTGTTTGGCACTGGGAGGGCTGATCGTCATACATTTTTTGCTCATGAACCGCCGTCTCTACATCTATTTGGCCGTGCCAACTTTCGTGCTGCTGGGCAGCGGCGCGTTTTTGGAATCGGTATTCGGGGATGCAGTGTTGGTGGTGTCTGGCATGCTTGCCGTGGTGGCATGGGGATTAGTATGGATGAGATTGTATCGACGCAATGCACATCCGGAGCTAGCCGTGCTCACGATTTTGCCTTTCGTAGCCTACTATGTTGTGCACCAAACAGGGTCGCCCGTCTTTTCCAACTACCCGGTCTGGGGTAATGTTTACGCATTGTCATGGGCTGGCTTTGCTGCAGTGGCAGTTTATTCAGTCTTGCCGGAGAAAAAAGGAGGCAACGCTCCACAAGCTCACTCGTGGCGGCATGACCCGGTCTTTTTGCTTCTCCTCCCGCTTATTATACTTTTCTCAATCTCTTCCTTTGTCAACTACTACACCGCTCTCACTTAACAACAACACCACAAACCAACCCATATCTATGCATAAGACCATATCTCTGCTACTTGTACTCGCCATGTGCGGCATACCTGCCCAGGCCGAAATCACTAAGGCCGGCGTGCGCGTGTATCGCATCAATCAAGCGCCGCTTCCTTCTCGGCAAGTGACAAATCAGGTGCCGCTGAATGTGCCACCTCAACGCATGCAGAAACCGCTTCCGCTTGCTCCAGTGACAACGGCTACGCTGGCAACGACAGCGCCTGCCGCGGTTCCGCCTTTAGCGCGCCCGATTGCCAATCGTCCGCACTCACGCTACGAGGCGCCCTCTACTCCGGCGCCGGAACCTGCAGCAGGACCTCTTGCGGCAGCTCCGCAACCGGCACCAGTCTCAGAACCTGTCTCAGAACCGGCACCTGCCCAGTCAGTACAAACTCCGCCGCAGGTGGTGCCCGTCAAGGCAGTTCCCATTGTCCCGAAGAAGAGAGCAGTTCGAAAAACTACTCCTACCACTGTTTCGAAGCCCGCACCGAAGCTAACTCCGAAGCCAGAGCCGAAACCGGCTCCGAAACCGGAGCCAAAGCCGACTCCGACTGTACAGAAGGCTCCGGCAGCGCCTCAGGTGGCCCCTGCCCCCGAGCCTGCTCCTGCTAAAACAACTAGGCGCCGTCGTCTCCCGATAGCTCCGGTGAATTGATGGCAGCGCAGCTCTACCGCTGGTTCCTGCGCATCTGACGATGGGTTCGACTCAGCGCGAGGTTCTTTTTTACCCAATGCCGGCTAAGGAACGATTGGACGTTCTTCTGCACCGCGCCGGGCTTGCTCCTTCTCGGGAGCAGGCCCAGCGCCTTATTCTGGCCGGCGAAGTTTCAGTGGACGGTCAAGTACTCACCAAGCCGGGTACTAAGGTGGATAGTACCTCGTCTCTCGTCGTTAAGACCCCTCCGAAATACGTGAGTCGAGGTGGATTCAAGCTGGAGGGAGCTTTGACGGCTTTTCCGGTATCGCCACTAGGCAAGATATGCTTGGATATAGGCTCGTCCACCGGAGGCTTCACAGATTGTCTACTTCAAAATGGTGCTCTGCGCGTACACGCCGTGGACGTGGGCACCAATCAGCTCGTCTGGAAGCTGCGCACCGATTCGCGCGTTATTGTGCGAGAGCAATTCAACGCTCGCTATCTCACACCGGATGACCTCGGTGAAAAAGTGCAACTTATTGTGAGCGATGTTTCCTTCATCTCGCTTACTAAAATTTTGCCTGCAGCATATGCGTGTCTCGAACCGGGTGGTGATATGCTTGTCCTCGTGAAACCACAGTTTGAGCTCCAGCCACAGGATATTGGCCCCGGTGGTATTGTACGCGACCCTGCTCTGCATGAGCGTGCTGTCAATAAGGTCCGCGACTTTGTGATTCATGAATTGCACCGTTCGTGGATGGGTGTTGCACCCTCACCCATCACCGGCATGGAGGGCAACAAGGAGTTCCTTGCGTGGCTTCGATAACTGGAAATCTTTATTGCAAGTTCTGCTTGCGCGCGCGAAGACGCTGTGATACAATCCGCGCGCTATGTTTTACATCACCACAGCCATCGACTACACGAACGGCGCTCCCCATATCGGGCATGCGTACGAAAAGGTACTTGCAGACGTGTTAGCTCGC
>CANRJD010000043.1 GCA_947630815.1 uncultured Akkermansia sp.
GCTCTGCTTTGCTCTAATGGATTGAGCAAAAATAAAAATTTACCCCGCCTCAAAATTATAGTTGACTTCGTACATAGACAGGCGCCCCCGGGTGCCTGCCGGGGGCGCTGTGAAAGAAGTTCTGGATAAGAATCAGTCCTGCTGCTCCAAAGAAGATTGTTCGTCGGCGCTGTCAGATACAGGCTCAGAAGATTCCTCCCCTTCCTCCTGAGCAGCAGAGGAATCTTCCTCGTCATCAGGAATGACAAGGGAGATATCCTGGATAGACTCCTTGGGATTGAGCGTAATGAGCTTCACACCTTGGGTGGCCCGTCCCGTCTCACGAATGGTGTTCACCTTGATGCGAACGGACTGACCGGCAGATGTCATGATCATGAGTTCATCCTCATCCGTCACCGTAGTGGCAGAGACAACCTTGCCCGTTTTTTCCGTGCAATTCATCGTCTTGAGACCAATGCCGCCGCGGTTCTGCAATCGGTACTCAGAAAATGCCGTGCGCTTGCCGAGACCATTTTCCGCGACCACGAGCAGGTGCGCCGCATCATCGTGCACCACAGCGAGCGATACCACGTAGTCGCCCTCGCGCAGACGAATGCCACGCACGCCGATGGTGTTGCGTCCCTGAGTGCGCATGTCGGCTTCATTGAAGCGGATGCTCATGCCATTGTGAGTTACGAGAACGACATCCTGAGAGCCGGAGGTGAGCGCAGCCATGACGAGGGAGTTGCCTTCCTCCAAATTGATCGCGATGATGCCGGCCTTGCGATAGTTCACAAAATCGTTCAGCGCCGTCTTCTTCACCGTGCCGTCACGAGTGGCAAACACCACATTGCCGGAGCCCTCCGCGAAGGTGATGTCCTTCCCCTCGTCATCCACCTTGCGTTCCAAGCGCAACACGGCGGCAATGCGTTCCTCCGCCTGCAAGTCCAGCAGATTCTTGATGGAACGTCCCTGCGCACTGCGAGCAGCTTCATCAATGTCGTACACGCGTTCCACGTACACGCGTCCGGTGTTGGTAAAGAACATGATGTAGTCGTGATTTTGCGCGGAGAAGAGATGCTCCACGTAATCCACGGCGTCCTTCTTGTTCTTGGTGGATGCGGCCTTGATGCCCTTGCCCCCGCGCCCTTGCAGGCGGTACTCATCCGTCTTGGTCCGTTTGATGTAGCCGCTGTGGGTGATGGTGACCACCATGGAATCGTTCGGAATGAGATCCTCGATAGCCATGTCACCCTCAAACGGGATGATATGCGTCATGCGAGGCGTGGCATACTTCTCTTTGATGGTACGCAGCTCATCCTTCACGATACTCAGCACACGGCTTTCGTTAGCAAGAATATCCAGGTAATCTTCAATCTGCACCAGCAAGCTCTTGTATTCATCGGTGATCTTGTCATTCTCCAACGCGGTGAGCTGGTAGAGGCGCAACTCAAGGATGGCATTCACCTGGCGCTCGGTAAAGACGTACTGGTCGCCTTGGACGGAAGGCTGCTCGTGGATGAGGATGCCCAGCCCCTCTGCCAGTTTGGTGGGGAAACGGAACTGCATGAGGCGAGCGCGTGCTTCGTCGCGATTTTTGGAATCGCGGATGATGCGGATGAACTCATCCATGTTGGCCAGGGCTATCAGATAGGCCTCCAGCACTTCTGCACGATCTTCCGCTTTACCCAGCAGGAACTTCGTGCGGCGCACTACAACCTCGCGACGATGCTCCACGTAAAAGTTGATGGCGTCCTTAATGGTGAGCACCTTCGGTCTTCCCTCGTGGATGGCCAACATATTCACCGCAAAAGAGGTTTCCAAACTGGTGAGCTTGTAGAGCTGGTTTATCACCACTTGCGGACGGGCATCTCGCTTAAGCTCGATCTCAATATAGTCTGTGAGGTCGCGCATGCCCGCAATGTCATTGATGACTTTGTCGCGCACCAGATCAGCGATTCGCTCCTGCAATACAGCGCGATTGACACCGTAAGGAACATCGGATATGTGAATGAATTCCCGACCGCTTTCACTGGTTACAACCTCCATTTTGCCGCGCATCAGCACGCTTCCACGTCCCGTGCGGAAATAGTTGTCAATGCCCTTATAGCCAAGGATGTAACCACCGGTCGGGAAGTCCGGTCCCTTGATATAAGCGCGCAGTTGCTCAGCTGTGATGTGTGGGTTGTCAATGCAAGCGCAAATGCCGTCCACCACCTCACCGAGATTGTGCGGCGCCATGTTGGTCGCCATACCCACGGCGATACCCGTGCCACCGTTGACCAGGAGGTTCGGGAAAGCGGAGGGGAACACCACGGGCTCCGTCAGACGATTGTCGTAGTTGGGCTGAAAATCTACGGTGTCCTTGTCCAAGTCATCCATGAGAGCCACGCCCAGTGCACTGAGTTTTGCCTCGGTATATCGCATGGCTGCAGGCGGATCACCCTCCGGCGTACCAAAGTTGCCTTGTCCCTGCACCAGCACATCACGCATATTCCACGGCTGTGCCATGGTCACCAGCGTGCCGTATGCAGATTGATCGCCGTGCGGGTGGTAGTTGCCGATGGTGTCACCCACAATCTTGCCGCACTTGATCGTGCCCTTGCTCGGGACCAACCCCAACTCATGCATGGCATAAAGCACACGACGCTGGGAAGGTTTGAGACCGTCCCTGGCATCCGGCAGGGCGCGGGAAATAATCACGGACATGGAGTAATCCAGGAAGCTGCGGGAAACCTCCTCAGCCACATCCACCGGTCGTATTCTTGTTTCGCTCATAATTCAGAAAGGTATTGGGTTGGAATCACACATCGAGATTACGCACGTTCAGGGCATTGTCTTCAATGAAGCGCCGGCGCGGTTCCACCAGATCGCCCATGAGGATGGTAAACATCTTGTCTGCCTGGACGGCGTTGGTATCGTCGAATCGCACGCGCAGCAACTCTCGTTTGTCCGGATCCATGGTAGTGGCGAACAAATCCTTGGCATCCATTTCGCCGAGACCTTTGAAGCGGGTGATTGTCACACTGCGTCCGCCGATTTCCAGCATGCGCGTGAGGATATCCGGGACGTAGAAGATAGGTGTAGGATTTTCTTTGCCCTTTTCCCGCAGCTCATAGATAGGCGTATCCTCGGAGAGAAGCTTGTCACCCGGGATACCGAGTTCCTCAAGATGCGCAATGAGACGGGTGATGGCCTTGGCTTCATGCAGCTCGTGCAGCAGCGCCCGTCGGCTTGGTCCCTCGCGTTCCGGCAAGGGGTGAGCAGCCAATTCCTCCTCGCTCGGCTCACCGAAGAGGAAGAGATCCGGATTGGCATCGGAATAAGCCGTCAACTCTTCCTCATTGGCAAAGTATTCCACCGTCTCATCGTTGCCGCAGCGAACCTTGACGAGGTATTGCGGGAAATCTCTGTTGGTGGCACGGTGGCGCAAGAGATCCTTAAAGTCACCGCCATGCTGAGCTACACTGGCCTCGTATTTCTGCAGCGAGATAAGCGTCTCCAAGATACCCATCAGGGAGTCAGCATCAAACTCCGTTTTACCGCCCGCAGAGCGCAGGGAGACATCCCCGGCGCCAAGAGCAATGAGCTTGCGGTTGAGAGCAACTTCGTCCTGCACGTACTGCTCCACTTTTCGGTGAATCACGCGGTAGAGCGGCGGCTGGGCGATGTAGAGGTAGCCTGCACGCACCAGTTGCGGCATGTGCCGGCAGAAGAGCGTGAGCAGTAGCGTGCAGATGTGCGCGCCGTCCACATCGGCATCGGCCATGATGATGATTTTGTGGTAGCGCACCTTAGAGAGATCGAAGGATCCTTCACCTTCGCCGTCCCCGACACCGGCGCCAATGGCCGTGATGATGTTCTGGATCGTTTCACTGCCCAGCGCTTTGTCCAAACGAGCCTTTTCCACGTTGAGGATTTTACCACGCAGAGGGAGGATGGCCTGCGTACGGCGATCACGTCCCATCTTGGCCGAGCCACCTGCAGAGTCACCCTCCACAATGAACAGTTCACACTGCTCCGGGTCGCGGTTGGAGCAATCGGCCAGTTTACCGGGCAGTCCTCCGCCCACGCTCATGGAGCTTTTGCGCACAGCTTCGCGAGCTTTGCGAGCCGCCTCGCGAGCTCGGGAAGCAATAAGGCATTTTTCGATAATCACCCTGGCCTCTGCCGGATGCTCCTCGAAGTATTCCTTCAACTCCTCGTACACCACGCCGCTCACCACGCCCTCGATTTCGGTGTTCACCAGCTTGTCCTTGGTCTGGCTGGAAAAGCGGGGATTGGGCATCTTCACTGAGATCACTGCCACCAGGCCCTCGCGCACATCGTCGCCGGTGAGACTGGGATCCTTATCCTTGAGCATGTTGTTGCTCTTGGCGTACTGGTTAATGGCGCGGGTGAGCGCACTGCGGAAACCGGAAAGATGGGTACCGCCGTCGCCGTTGAAGATGCTATTGGCGAAGCAGAGCACTTGGTAGCGGTCACTGTCGTTGTACTGCATCACCACGTCCACAATGACGTCGTCCTCCATGGTCTTGCCATCGTATTCCACCTCAATGTGGCGCACGCCGGACACAGCGATCGGATCCGAGGTGATCAGCGTCTTGTTCTCGCCGAGCTGTCGGACAAATTCACGAATGCCGTCCTTGTACAAGAAAGTTTCTCTCCTATGCTCCGGCTGGGTACGTTCATCTACCAGTTCGATCACGAGTCCGGGGTTCAGGAATGCCAGTTCACGCAATCGGCGCGTCAGGTGGTCAAACTGGAACTCCGTGGTGTCCGTGAAGATGGTGGGATCCGGCAGGAAAGTGATGGTTGTACCTGTCTGCTGCACGGGACAAGTACCCACCACGTGCAGCTTTTCCTTGGTCTTGCCACGCTCAAAGGTGATGACGTGTCTCTTGCCGTCTCGCCTCACCTCGGCCTTGAACCAATCGGACAGTGCATTCACGCACTTGGCGCCCACGCCGTGCAACCCACCACTGTACTTGTACGCCCCCTGCCCAAACTTACCTCCGGCATGCAAATTCGTGAGCACCAACTCCACCGCGGGTATGCCGAACTTCGGATGGATGTCCACCGGAATGCCACGGCCGTTGTCGATCACGGAAATTGACCCGTCCACGTGGATCACAATCTCTATGTGCGTGCAATATCCCGCTAAATGTTCGTCAATCGAGTTGTCCAGCACCTCAAACACGCAGTGGTGCAAGCCTCTCTCATCCGGGTCTCCTATATACATGCCTGGCCGCTTTCTCACGGCTTCCAAGCCCTCCAGCTTGTCAATCTGTGCCGCGCTGTATTCCTTCTGTGCTCCCGTGTTCACCTGCTGCGCAGGCTCTTCGGTCGTTGGTTTTTCACTCATACGTGGCTCATTTTACGCGCGTACGCGCGCGCGCTCAATAAAGAATTTCGTCATTTTTTCTTTTATTTTTTTGTCTTCCCTCGCATTTTCCTCTTGACGCACGACGAATTGAGGCGTAATTTATGTTAAATGATTGCTTATTCGTGCAATTATTATCCAACAAGAAAATTCGACAATGAAAAAGAACTATGAAATTGAAGTGGACTGTGCGAACTGCGCGGCGAAAATGGAGCAAGTCACAAAGGAAGTCAGCGGAGTGAAGGGGGCCGTCATCAACTTTATCCTGCAGCAACTGACTGTGGAATTTGAGGAGGGCGCGGATACCCAAGCCGTGATGACGGCCGTGGTGAAGGCTTGTAAAAAGGTGGAACCCGATTGTGAGATTGTATGTTGAAAAGGTGAAGGAGAAGGGCATGACGAAGAAGCAAAAGAAAATGATGGGACGCATCGCGGCGGCGGGCGTGCTATTCATCGCACTGCAATTTGCGCCACTTGAGGGAGCGTGGAAGTTGAGCGCAAGCTTGGCAATCTACCTGATCGTGGCGTACGACATCCTGATCAAATCGGCAAAGGGAATACTGGCGGGGCAACTGCTGGATGAGAACTTTCTGATGGCAGTGGCAAGCCTCGGCGCCTTTGCGCTGGGCGTGTGCGATGGCAGCGGCGACTTCAACGAAGCCATTGCCGTCATCCTCTTTTACCAAACGGGGGAACTTTTTCAGAGCTGTGCGGTTTCCAAAAGCCGACGCAGCATCACCGCGCTCATGGATATCCGACCGGATTACGCGCACGTGGAGCGAGACGGGCAGCTGGACACCGTCTCCCCGGATGAGGTATCCATCGGCAGCATCATTGTGGTGCAACCTGGTGAGAAGGTGCCTCTAGACGGCATTGTCGAGCAGAGCGACAGTACACTGGATACATCCGCACTTACCGGCGAAAGCGTACCGCGTGCCGTCCACCCGGGAGAGGAAGTCATGAGCGGCTGTATCAATCTGCGTTCTCCACTGCGTATCTGCACCACACGTGAGTTCGGGGAGTCCACCGTTACCAAAATTCTGCAACTCATGCAAGAAGCCACGAGCCGCAAATCCAAATCCGAACAATTTATCACAAAGTTCGCACGGATTTACACCCCCATTGTGTGTGGGGCTGCGCTTCTGCTCGCTCTTCTTCCGCCGGTCGTGTTACTTACCCTGGGGCACCCTGCCGCATGGACGACCTGGCTGTATCGTGCCCTTATTTTCCTGGTCATTAGTTGTCCCTGCGCGCTTGTACTCAGCATTCCACTCTCATTCTTCGCCGGCATCGGCGGGGCGGGACGTGCCGGGATCCTCATCAAAGGCTCGCATTTCATGGAAACTCTTGCCCGAGCGCGGGTAGCTGTTTTTGACAAGACCGGAACCCTCACCCGCGGTGTGTTTGAGGTTGTGGCAGCGCACCACAGCCCGTACTCCCTGCAGGAGCTTCTCCAACTCGCAGCCGCAGCGGAAAGCTCCTCTTCGCACCCCATCAGCGCCAGTCTGCGCCAGACCTGCGCTCACCCTTTGCCCTCCACCGACATCGGTGACATGCAAGAACTCCAGGGACTGGGGGTGATCGCCAGAGTGAAAGGTCTGCGCGTAGCTGTGGGCAATGAAAAACTTATGGTGCAGGAGGGAGCTGAGGCCCTGCCCTGCCACTGCGTGGGCACCATCGTCCACATCGCCATCGACCACCGCTACGCCGGTCACATCCTCATCTCCGACTCGCTCAAGGCAACCTCGGCCCGCGCCTTGGCCGAGCTCAAAGCCATGGGAATCCGTAAGACCGTGATGCTCACCGGAGACAACCAACGCACGGCCGAAGCCGTGGCTCGCGAGTTGGCCCTGGATGAAGTGCATTGTGAGCTGCTTCCCGCCCACAAAGTAGCGGAAGTCGAACAGCTCATGCGCTCCAACGTCGGCCACCTCTTTTTTGTAGGTGATGGGGTGAATGATGCCCCGGTACTTGCCCGCGCCGACGTGGGCATTGCCATGGGAGGTCTCGGCAGCGATGCTGCCATTGAGGCCGCCGACGTGGTCATCATGGATGATGACCCGGCGCGCATACCGCTCGCCATACACATCGCTCGCAAATGCATGCGCATTGTACGCCAAAACATCGTCTTTGCCCTATCTACAAAGTTCTCCTGTCTTGCTCTCGGAGCCCTCGGTCTGGCCAACATGTGGTTCGCCATCTTTGCGGATGTAGGCGTGCTTGTGCTTTGCGTTCTCAACGCTATCCGGGCATTCCGCGTTCCTGCGTCCTGACCGACACTCTCGACACCAATAACTACGCAATACTCACAATCAATAAATTAAAAATTGTAAACAGGCGGCGTTTCGCCTCCATCGCCGCTTTGTAACCACGCCCGCGCATGGCTTTATGACATCTTTCTCGATCTTGCCTAGCACAATTCGCGCGCAAGCGCGGGAATTCTTCAGATCATAAATCGTACATAGGCAAACGCATTTGAGAGAAGGACATCAACAGAGAAAAAGCTCTTATTGACTGATATCCCTGTTTATACGTATCAAAATCATCACAACAACCGGTCATCATAATGATGGATCTAGAGGAATCTCTGCATACGTTAATGATCCGAAAAGAATCTGCGCAACGCGCACATTATTAATAAATCGTACATCGTACATCGAAAGTTGACTCACCGCCGCCCCATCGGCGGTTCGCCCTTCGGGCAGCGCCTTCGCGCTGTCCATACGCACTTACCGCCCGCTAACGCGTGCGCCCTCATCGGGGCCGTCGTGCGTGTTGTACATAGGCAACCGCATTTTCTAATGCGGTTGCCTTGGTGCCCTGATGAGCAGCCTTGATTATTCGGGGGACGGGTGCTATGATACGGGGGATGAAGACTCTCTACATCTTGGACGGCATGGCTCTGCTCTACCGCGCCTTCTATGCATTGTTCAATGCACCGATACGCACAGCAAGCGGGCTGAACACATCCGCAGTGTTTGGTTTTGCAAACACGTTGCTGGCACTGCTGGACAAGGGGAACCCGAGTCACATCGTGGTGTGTCTGGATCCAAGTGGGCCAACGTTCCGACACGAAAAATATGCGGAATACAAGGCCAACCGGCAGGCGATGCCGCAGGAGTTGCGCGACTCCATCCCGCTGTTGCTGGAGCTGTTGGAAGCCATGCGCATTCCTGTGGCGCGCGTGGCGGGGTATGAGGCAGATGACCTGATCGGCACATATACGCGACAGGTGGACGAAATGGACGGGGAAATGCAAGCCTTCATGGTATCAGCCGACAAAGACTTGGGGCAGCTTATTTCTGCACACTGCTCCCTGCTCAAACCCGGGAAAAAGGGGAACGATTTTGAGACCCTTGACAGCGCGGCTTTTTGCGAAACATGGGGAATTTCCGCCCCCCAGCAAATTATCGACATCTTGGCGCTCATGGGCGACGCTTCCGACAATATCCCGGGCGTCCCCGGTGTGGGAGCTGTGACGGCGCGCAAGCTTGTTGCACAGTTTGGCAGTGTGGAAAACTTGCTTGCTCACACGGCGGAGATCAAGGGCAAGCTACGTGAAAAAATCGAGCAAAATGCCGACTCGGCTCGCTTATCGTACGACCTGGCAACAATACGACGGGATGCTCCCCTACCGCTTACACTTGAGGAGTGCGAAAGGCAGAAGATCAACCGCCCTGCACTGCGATCTCTTTTCGAAAAACTTGAATTTCGCGGCCTTGCCAAACGCCTCGGCCTCTCTGGCTCGGAAATGCCCACAGCATCGGCTCCAGCGGCTGCAGATGGGGAGGATTTGCTACAAGGAGACCTCTTCTCCGCACCCCAGCTCAGCGATATCTCGACCACGCCACACAGCTACCACACTCTCACCACCGCTCAGGAACGACTTGACCTCGCAAAACGGCTCGCCATCGCGCCACGATGGGCCTTTGACACGGAAACAACCGGGTTGGATCCGCTAAAGGATCGATTAATTGGCATCTCCTTCTGCCTGACACCTCACGAAAGCTACTATGCACCTATCAACACGCCGCAGGATGTGCTGGACTTCGCGCCTGCCTTCGCAGGCGGAGCGCTCAAGATAGGACTGAATCTCAAATTTGATCTCAGCATGCTCCGGCGCGCCGGCGTGCAAGTGGTGGGACCATTTTTCGATGTCATGTTAGCGCACAGTGCGCTCCACCCACAGCTGAGGCACAACATGGATGACATGGCAGCCTCGCTACTTGCTTACCGCACCATCCGTCTGGAGGACATAGCCGGCAAAGAATGCGATGCTGCCGCCGCACCTCTTTCAAAACTCGCCGAATATGCAGCGGAAGATGCAGACGTGACCCTGTGTTTAGCAGACATTTTAGCACCCGAACTGGAACGAAACGGCCTCACTCAGCTCATGGAACGCGTGGAATTTCCTCTCGTTCCGGTTTTGGCGGATATCGAGCTGGAGGGCATGCGCATGGAGCCAACCCTGCTGCAACAAAGCGCAGATGAGATGTCTGCCCGCATTAATGACATCTGCTTACGTGTGGATGCCATCGTGGGACACCCCATCAATTTGAACTCTCCCCAGCAAGTAGGTGACCTGCTCTTTAACGACATGAAGCTGCTCGCCAAACCGAAAAAGACGCGTACGGGGCAGTACGTGACGGATGAGGAAACGCTGCGTCGGCTGGAACCCCTATCTCCCATTATAAGCGACATTTTAGAATTCCGCGAACTGTCCAAATTAAAAGGCACCTACATCGACGCCCTGCCGCGCTTCATTTCTCCGGTAGATGGACGCATTCACTCTAACCTGCTGCAAATGGTCACCTCCACGGGCCGTCTCGCGTCGCAGAGCCCTAATCTGCAAAATATACCCGTACGCACCGGAGCAGGTCGATTCATACGCCGCGCCTTTGTGGCACGCGGCGAGGGCTGGAGCATCCTCTCCGCTGACTACTCGCAGGTGGAACTCCGCATCATGGCTGCTCTCTCGGCTGACCCCTCGCTCGTCTCAGCCTTTATTCACGGGCGAGACATTCACGCTGAGACCGCTGCGCGCATCTACGGTGTGCCGCATGAGGAAGTGTCCGCCGAAATGCGCAGGAAGGCCAAGACCGTGAACTTTGGCATTATTTACGGCATCTCCGCTTTTGGGCTCTCTCAACGCCTCAACTGCTCGCGCAAGGAAGCTGCGGAACTTATCGAAAGCTATTTTTCCCAATTTCCGCGCGTAAAAAACTGCATGGACGAACTCACGGAACAAGCCCGAAAGAACGGCTATGCCGAGACCTTATGTGGACGCCGGCGGTATCTGCCGGATCTTGCCGCGAGCAACTTCAATCTGCGTGCTGCGGCAGAACGCAATGCCATCAACACCCCCATTCAGGGTACCGCAGCGGATATGATCAAGTTGGCCATGATTCGCGTGGCGGAGCTGTTACGTTCCTACCGTTCCCGCATGATCATGCAGATACACGACGAACTGCTCTTCGACCTCTGCGATGATGAAGCAGAAAAACTCATCCCTGCCATCACAAATGCCATGCAGACAGCTCTTCCTCTGCCTGGGGGGGTGCCGCTTCTCGTTGAAACAGGTCGTGCCTCTAACTGGCTGGATGCCCACTAAAACCTCATCTATCCTCACACCCATGATACCTCTTGTCGGATTCGGTTACGATATTCACCGCTTCTCCACCGCCCCGCGCCCACTCGTGCTTGGCGGCGTATGTGTACACGATACCCGCGGACTGGACGGTCACAGTGACGCCGACGTGCTCTGCCATGCTCTGGCCGACGCCATACTCGGTGCCATCGGCGAACCGGACATCGGTCACTGGTTTCCGCCCACCGACCCGGCGTGCGCGGGAATCTGCTCGCTGAGAATCGTGGAGAAGGCAGTGGAGCTGCTGCGTGCAAGGGAGGGGAAAATTGGAAACGCAGACTGCACAGTCATTGCTGAAGCTCCGCGCATCCTGCCCCACGTCCCAGCAATGAGGGACGCTCTTTCACTCGTACTCGGTGTTGTGCCGACGCGCATCGGTATCAAGGCCACAACTAATGAAAAGCTGGGAAGTATCGGACGAGGTGAAGGTATCGCCGCCTTCGCCACAGTATGCGTGCTGCTTCCGGAATAAAGCCCCCATTCTTATGCCCCTATTGGAAGCAGAAAAACTCGTACACGACCTTACGGAGCGCGCTCTCTCCATCGCTACGGCAGAAAGCTGCACTGGAGGGCTTATCGCCGCAGCCATAACCGACGTTCCCGGAGCCTCGCAGGTCTTCCGATATGGTTGGGTGACCTACTGCAATGAGGCGAAGCAACGACTGCTCAGTGTGCCTTTAGAAATCATCGAACAACACACTGTGGTGAGCGAGCCGGTCGTTCTAGCCATGGCAGCTGGGGCGAGGAAGCTTGCAGCATCAGACATAGCCATTGCAGTCTCGGGTAATGCCGGGCCAACTGCCGCGGAGAATGAACCGCCTGTGGGTACAGTATGTCTGGCCGTAGAAACGTCAAGAAATGCGCAGTCTGTCACCCTAATGCTTCCTAATCTCACACGTGTAGAATTTCGTAGGGAAGTCGTGCGCCGCGCACTCAAACTCGCTCTACAAAGTATCGCCTGTTAATTCATACTTGAAAAATGGGGTGGAGATGCATACAATAAGCACGACAAAAAAAGGTATGAAGGACATTCGAGAAAAGCTTTTCGATGAGATACTTGAAGCTAGGGAGCGTGTGTATGCCGTAGGCGAGCCAACGCCTCTGCAGAAACTTAACCTGCCCGGCATTGAGGCCGCTGTGTTTGCTAAACGAGAGGATTTGGGACCCATCAAGGCTTACAAATGGCGCGGCGCGTACAACTGCATGGCCAAACTTACCCCGGAACAGCGTGCCAACGGTGTAGTGGCAGCCAGCGCGGGAAATCATGGACAGGGCGTAGCACTGGCGGCGTCCAAGCTAGGTTGCAGGGCGCATATTTTCATGCCCCGTTCCACCCCCATCGTGAAGCAAAACGCTGTGCGCATGCACGGTGGCGAACACGCACAAATTGTCCTGACCGGTGATTCTTACGATGCGGCCTCAGCTGCTGCCCACAAGTTTGCCGAGGAAAAAGGACTCACTTTTGTCCACCCGTACGACGACTTGACGACCATGGGCGGTCAAGGCACTCTGGCGGATGAAGTGGTGATGAGCGGCATGGGACCATTTGACCGTGTGTACCTGCAAATTGGCGGTGGAGGGCTGGCCTCGGCATGCGCCTGCTGGTTCAAAAAATTCTGGCCGAAATGCCGCTGCATCGGGGTGGAAGGTGTCGACCAAGCTTCCATGAAGTTGGCGGTGGAAAGTAGCGAGCGCCGCGAACTCAGCTACGTGGATGTGTTCTGCGATGGCACGGCTGTACGCATCGCCGGCGAAAACACCTACCTGCTGTGCCGTGAGCTGCTGGATGGTTTCGTAACTGTGACGAACGAGGAAGTTTGCCAGGCTATTCGAGCTGTGTGGAACAGCCTCCGAGTTGCTCCTGAGCCCTCCGGCGCCATGGGACTTGCTGCCTTCATGCAGGACTGGGATCAAGGCCGTATCCGCCCCGGTGAGAAATGCCTCGTCATCATCTCTGGCGCAAACATGGACTTTTCCCAACTCGGTGTGGTAGCCGGGCGCGCCGGTGTACGTGAGAGTAATCTTAAGCTGCGCTACCTGCGCATTCCCATGGAGACTAGGCGCGGACAAATCCTGCGATATTTGGAAAATATACCGGAGGGCGTTCAGCTCATGGATGTGCAATTCGGCCGCATCAACTCAGACTTGCAATACCCGGTGTTTGGAGTATTGGGTACCAAGGAACAGTTTGAGGATATACAGAGGCGTCTGAGCGAGCACGGTATGCAGGCGCAGGATGTAACGAACGATGAGGATGTGCTTTTCCGCATGATTTCCTATGACCGTGTGCACTTGAGTCATCCGGTATTTTTCGGCATTGAATTTCCGGAGCGCCCGGGTGCATTCTTGGAGTTCATGCGAGCCATGGGCGAGTACGCTAACTTGTGCTACTTTAACTACCACTACTCCGGTGAATCTGTGGGGCGTGCACTCGTGGGACTGGAATTCGCCACACGCGAAGATCGCGATATCTGCCGAAAGCTCGCAGAAAAGATGAAAGGCACCACAATACAGCGCATCCACGAATTAAACGATGACGTGCGCCGTCGCGTGCTCGGTCAAATGAGCCCGGAAAACGAAGAATGCTGATACTTGCTTCCAAATCCCCACGTCGACGGGATTTATTGCTGCGCGAAGGAATAAACTTTTGCACAATCACCCGTCCCGCTGAAGAGCAAAATGATGCGGCCCTGCCCGCAGAGCAGATTTGCGCGAGAAATGCCTCTGCTAAGGCTGAAGCCGTGGCAATCGACTACCCGGAGCATATCGTCATTGGGGCGGATACTCTGGTTTTTTTGGATGGTAAGCCGCTAGGCAAACCAACAGACTTGGCTGATGCTCACCGCATGCTCACCGAGTTGCAAGGTCGCACCCACTGCGTGTGCACCGGTGTGGCCCTAATTTTCCCCGGTGGTTTCCGCCGCAATTTTACGGTGACTAGCCGTGTCACTTTCCGTCCTATGAGCAGCGTGGATATTGACCGCTATCTCGAGGAAGTGCCTGTTCTGGACAAAGCGGGCGCCTACGCCATGCAAGAGAAAAGCGAGCTCATTGTCACATCAGTGGAAGGCGACGTGGATAACGTGATTGGTCTGCCGGTCACACGGCTGCTGCATGAGCTCACACGTTGAAGTTTCACGCGTGCTTACGGCGTTCCAGCACTCCCTTGGCTAACGTGTCAAGAATTTCGACCGTGCCATCCCAACCGACGCATGCGTCCGTAATACTTACACCATATTTCAGGGGAGACTTGCCATCACAAACTTGGTTGCCGGACTGCAAATTACTCTCCACCATCACAGCGCCTATATGTCGCTCACCGGCGGCAAGTTGGGCAGCCACATCCTGAGCGACCGACAGTTGCTCCTGCCACTTTTTATGGCTGTTACCGTGCGAGCAATCAATCATAATGCGATTGGAAATGCCTGCCTTCTGTTGAGCAGCCCAGGCCTTAGCCACATGCTCTCTGCTGTAGTTCGGTCCCTGTGTAGATCCACGCAAAATTAGGTGACAAAACGGGTTACCCATGGTAGAGACAATAGCAGAGAGCCCCTGCTTAGTCACAGAAAGAAAACAGTGCGGGTGCGCAGCGGACACCATACCATCCACCGCTATCTGGACACTGCCGGTGGTGCCATTCTTGAAGCCTATAGGCATTGACAAACCACTAGCCAGCTCGCGGTGCACCTGGCTTTCTGTAGTGCGAGCTCCTATGGCTCCCCACGCAATCAAATCGCTGATGTATTGCGGGGTGATGACATCCAAAAACTCCGTCGCTGCGGGCACCCGCATTTCAGCCAAGCGCAACAGTAGCCCACGCGCCATGCGCAACCCGCTATTTACATTGTAGGTACCATCCATGAAAGGGTCGTTGATGAGTCCTTTCCAGCCGACAGTGGTGCGAGGCTTTTCAAAATAGACACGCATGATGAGCTGCAACTCCCCCGCGTATCTGGGCATCTCCGCCGCAAGGTGCTCCGCGTAGTCAAGAGCAGCGGCCGTATCATGTATCGAACACGGCCCTACAATGACCGCCAACCGGTCATCCTTCCCTTGCAAAATGCGCCCGAAATCCTCACGCGCATCGTACACGACGCGCGACGCATCGCTCCCCATCGGGAAGTCTTGGATTAATATTGCCGGCGGTATGAGCGGACGGGTTTCTGTAATGCGGACATCATCCGTGATGACCGGTTGCATCATTTTTTCGCGGCTTTCTTCCATGAGTATATGTTGTCCATAATCGCATCATTCAATGCATCTTGAGCTTCTTGGCGAACTCTCTTTGCCTCCGCCTTGCTCATCTTCTTCTTGCCACTCTTTTTGCCGGAAGAGGCACTAGCAGACATTCGTTTCTTGTCCGAGTGAGCGTCAGCTATGCCATCAGAATCCGGACCAAGTCCATAAACCAAACAGTTCTCACGACCAATGCGGCGTTTCGTGAAAGGATCGATGCAGCCCTCCGTCATCTCACACATCACAACATAGTAAGGCTTTCCCCAAGGATCGTACAGACCAAGCTTGCTCCCACTCTCGCCAAAGAGACCATCTCGAGGGCTTTCGGCACGCGTGGGCTTCATGTAAGGCTCATTATTGATATTGAGTTTCATATTTGTATCTTCATAACCCGTGAGAATACTCAATAACCCTGCGTCCTTACCGGGAAGAGTTGTCAGGTAGATTTGATCGTTTTTGTCCGGCTTAGCCTTTGTGCTGTAATAGGGCATAATGCCGTTGTGATCCTGCTTGAAGTTGGAAACACCGGCCACCACATCCGCGCAAACCTTGGAGGAGGAGGCAATACGCGCATTTTCCTGCACTCCAATGATGGCCGGGTAAGATATGCCCATGAGCGTGCCGAGTATCGCAATGACAACGATGAGCTCCAATAGCGTGAAGCCGCGCATGTGTTGGGGGCTGGTAGCAGTCTTCATGCCCTCATGCTAGCACAAACATGCACCCGGAGCAAGCAATTTTTGGACCCTTCTTCCACGAAAACCTTTCAACAAGTCTGCACCGATCTCAGCGAGCCATGCCCGACTTGTTGAAACGCACTACCTCTCGCCGGGCCTCCAGCAACTCGGCACGCGCCTTCAAATCATAACGTCGATCACGGTGGGTCTTGCCTCGCCCCAGCCCCAGTTCAGCCTTCACTTTTCCATTTTTCCAGTACAGGCGGAGCAACGGCAATGCAAAACCACGCTGCGTAGTGCGCAACTCCATTTTCAAAATTTCACGTTTATGAGCCAAGAGGCGACGCGGTCGGCGAGTCTCATGCTGGAACCAACTACCGGCGGTCTCCCATGGCTGAATATCGCAACCGTACAGGAAGAGCTGTCCTTTCTCGACACGGGCAAAGGCGTCCGCCACATTCACCTTCCCCGCGCGGATGGACTTAACCTCCGTGCCGCGCAGCTCAACGCCACATTCGTAGCGCTCGCTTATCTCGTAATCGCGTCCTGCCTTCTTATTGGCAGCGATCACCTTCGTGTCTAAACGTGTTTTTTTTGACTCAGGCATAATCCTACTGTGTGTTGAAAAGAGAGCCCGAGTCACGCGTTCCCCGCCAAGCAGCTCAAGCCTTTGGTTCCTCTCGGCTCAGCGCCTCAAAAGGATCCGACGGTACTTCATCTGCACTTTCTTCGTGCCACTGCAGCTTTCCTTCGATAATCTCCATCAGTGCAATATCGCCCGCTCCCATCTCCGGCGTGGTGGGCACATAAGGATCGGCTCCATGGTTGATCTGCTGCACTCGTTTGGAAACGATATTGATAAACAGCTGGTTGTCATCAACTATGCTCCTTGCTCTCTCGATAAGTTCTGTTTTCATGGGTATGTGTAACTCCGCTCGCCCCACGCGGAGCGCTCCGCATGGTAACACACTACGCCCTCCTTTGCAAGTGCAATTTTGATGATGAGTTCCGCCTTTTTCCCAAAGAAACCTGTGCGACAAATATTCGGCTTGACTTTTCATACTTGTCAGCGTAGAAATTGAGACACGTACCGACATGAGAAAATTCTTCATGATAATGATGATCGCGGCGACGGCTCAGTTCTGCATGCCGAGTGCCCGCGCCGCGACCGATCTCGTGAGTTCCCCGAAAACTCGCATTGTTGTGATCGAAGTGAACGATGATGATAAAGTTGTTTTAGCGGCTTCTGCTATCGTTTCCATTGCCAAGCATCGTTTCCTGCTCAATGGCTCGCAGCCCGTGCTCGAGGTGACTATCGATACCGTCGGCAACAACACTCTGCGTTTTTACTACACGGAGCAATCGTCTTCTGAGAAGAAAGATCTCGGTGCCTCTATTTCTTCGGTCTCGACAAACCCCGAGTCTGTCGCATCTCAAGCCGTGCAGCGCTCGAGCCAGGGGATGCAGGGAAAGTCTTCTTCAAACTCGTCCAAAACACCCTCTCTCAAGTTCCCGGAGGGTGTGTACGCTCATACCATTGAGTACCAAGTGTCGGACAGCACTGCTTTGGATACACTCTTCACACAAGCGATGAGCGTGTGGGAAACGTCTGCTCCGAAGATAGTGAACATTAAACTCCACAAAAAATAATCATACTCCACACATATGAAAAAAAGCACATTGACCCTCCTGGGAATGAGCCTCTGCGCGGCTGGCTTAGTCGGCGCGCAGCAAGATGATGCCACATCAACTCAGCCTGCTTCGCCGGAGCAACCTGCTGCTCAGGAAGCAACTGATCAACAGACACCGGTGGATCCACCGAGCGCGGAGGAGGTACGCCAAGTCGTTTCTTACTTCCTCGGGTTCCGCACCGGTCAGCAGCTCTCACAGTTGGGTCCCATTGAGCTATCGGACATAGATAAGGACGTCTTCGTAAAGGCAATTGCTGATGGAATCAAGGAGCAGCCGGCGGACGAATATGTCCAGAAGGATTTGCGCGCCGTCATGGAGGCGTTTAATAAAATCATGACTGAGCGCAACGCAGAACTTGTGAAGAAAAATCAGGAGCTTTCCAAGAGTGTTGCTGAGGAGAATGGCAAGAAGGAGGGCGTGACGACACTGTCCTCCGGCGTGCAATACCGTGAACTGTCAAAGGCTGATGGCGAAAAATATGACCAAAAGAAACACGGTTCCAATGCTTCCGTGAGCATCACTTATCAGCTTCGCTTGGCGGATGGCACTGTAGTGCAGGAAACGGAGGAGCCTGTGGATATGCCAATCCCCAGCATGATACCGAGTATCGCTGAAGCCATAAAGCTCATGCCTGTCGGCTCTGAATGGGAGCTCTTCATCCCCTCTGATCAAGGCTATGGTGAACAAGGGCCCGGTCCCTTGGGCGCTGCGGCTCCCTTCTTCTTCAAGGTGAAGGTGCACGACATCAAACCTGCCGGCACTCCGGAGCACCCCATTGAATTAACTCCGGAGCTGCTCCAGCAGCTCCAAGAAGCGGGGTTGCAATCTGCCGACGGCAGCGCCCAATAATGCTGCCCATCGTTTTGAGTAACGATCAGTCCGGCGTAGTTTTCACTACGCCGGGCTTTTTTTCCCGCGGGGCACACTCATCGGGACACTTCTTCCTCTCGCTTGCGGACACCCCCATCAGGGCAAACTCATTTGAGAGAAGTTGATCAACAGAGGAAATGCACCTGTTGACTGATATCATCTATACGTATCTGGCACCTCTAAAAACTACCGAGGTGAAAAAACGCGGGAAAAAAGTTGAAGAAAGGAGAAAAATAATACAATAAAAGTTTGAAAAACTAAACAATTTTTTGTAATATG
>CANRJD010000044.1 GCA_947630815.1 uncultured Akkermansia sp.
ACTGTTGCTTCGGAGTCGCCCCACGACTGTTGCTTCGGAGTCGCCCCACGACTCCTCACCCCTACGGGGCAAAAGCTACGCTTTTGGCCAAACTGGCTTACAGCCGTCGTCAGTTTTCACCCTCCGGGCAGCGCATTCGCGCTGTCCATACGCACTTACCGCCGCCGGCCGTTTTCCCGCGCAAAGCGCGCAAATTTGGCAATCGTCCATCGTCCATCGTACCTCGTACACGGTTAATTAGGGTGTTAAAATACGCGGGACTGAGGTAGAATAACCGCAGTTGCGGAAGAAGGGATAGGGGCCGTCTAGAACCTCGATTCCCGGTACATGGGAGGCTCGTCCTTTGTACAAGGGCTGAAAAAGGCTCCGTTACGACGTCAGAGCGCCATGCGCCCCGCCTAGGCGGCTTCGCTTAGGCGGCTTCGCAATTGACTCGCATGGTTGAAAGGGCAAGAAGAAATTCCCAGGCCCGTAACCGCGTGAGAAACAAATACACGAGGTACACTAATGAAAAACAATAAAGAAGTCAAGCTCGACAACGAGCAAGTATGCAGCGACGCCGCAATCGTAGGCGTTGACTTAGCCAAGGCAAGCTTCAAAGCATCGCTCAACGGGAGCGTAAGAAGCTTTGTAAATAATGAGAAGGGCATAGAGCAAATGCTCAGCTGGGCAAAGGCGAAGAGCAAGCAAGACAAGCTGCTCGTAGCATATGAGTCCACGGGAACGGTGAGTCGACCATTTACCATGCAACTCATCGAGAGGGATACAGCATGGGTGTGTCTGTTTCCGCCGGCGCTCAAGGCATTTGCACGAAGCATAGGCAAACAAGTAAAGACAGACAAGCAGGACGCACGCATTATAGAGGAGTATGCCGGGAATCTACGCAGCTTAGGCAGACTGCGCACCAATACGTACGTCACGCGAACAATACTGATATTGCGAGAGATAGAAAGCACGGTGGACTTCATAAAGAGGCAGATAAAAACAGTAAAAAACAGTCTGCAAGCAGAGAAACTGCTACAGGAGAACGCCGAAACACTCGAAACAATACTGAGCACACTGGAGCAACAGAAAGAGCAGACAATAGAGCGCAGCATGAGAATCATCAAAGCGGATGAAAAGCTCTACGAACGCTACAAACTCTACCTCAGAGAGCCTGGAGTAGGGAAGGAATTGGCGCGTTGTCTTGTGGTGAGTATGCCGGAACTCGGGCACTGCCGGGGCTCGCAAATAGCGGCATTGGTAGGGATATCACCCGTAGAGAGGAGCAGTGGAAAGATGGATGCGGAGAGGCATATCCATGGAGGGAGAGTACAAGTGCGCAATATGTTTTACGCGGCGACAGTATCGATCTACCGCTGCAAAGACTGCGAAGCGAAGAGATTTCTGGAGAGAATGCTCAGAGCCGGCAAGCCGACCAGAGTGGCGCTGATAGCCACAGCGCATAAGATACTGCGCATATTAAATGCAAAGGCGTGGAAACAGATGCAAGGGATACCCATCATTGAATAAATAGCACAGGGAAGAGCATAGCAAACGAGAGAGCAGCATCATGCAGCCGCGGGAGGATTATAGGGAGGGGAGCGTAGCCCCTCGCTAACTAGGAATCCCCCCGCAGAGAGGGATCCAAGGGAGAGAGCGCGTAGCTCTCTCCCTGGTCAGAGGGGTCTGGGGAGGCTGAAAGCCCCCCCAGGGGCGGAGGCGTGTTGTGAAATGTTGCTTCGAAAAAAATTCGAACAATGCCAAATTATGGTTGACTTCGTACATCGTCCATCGTCCATCGTCCATCGTCCATCGTCCATCGTCCATCGTCCATCGTCCATCGTCCATCGTACATCGTACATCGTACATCGTCCATCGTACATCGTACATCGTACATCGTACATAGGCAAACGCATGTTCCCATGCGTTTGCCCTGGTGTTTCCATGCGTTTGCAGGTCATCGTTCCAAATCGCTGAGAAGGCTTTGGAGTTGTTTGTGGGCGTAGAAAATACGGGAACGTAGGGTTCCTTCAGAGACGTGGAGAAGCTTGGAGATCTCCTGGTAAGAGAGTCCCATGATGTCACAGAGGGTCACGACTTCTCTGTGAGTAGGGGAGAGTTGGTTGAGAGCCTCACGGAGGCGCTTCTTGATGTCCGTGATATGGGCGCCGCGCACGGGGTCAGCGTCCAAGGCCTGATCGGCAAGCTCGCTGTCTTTTTCAAGGGGAGCGCCGTTTTCATCATCATCGATGCTAAAGGAATTTTCCCGTTTGCGTTTGCGCAGGAAGTTGCGAGCCTGATTGGCGGCGATTGTGTAGAGCCAAGTGTAAAAAGCGCTTTTTTTGTTGAAATAGCGCAGTGAGCGGAAGGCGCGCAGAAAGGCCTCTTGAGCTACATCATACGCATCGGCCTCCGAGCCGAGCATTTGCAGCAACATGGCATGCAGCTTTCGGCTGTGGCGGTGAATGAGTTCGTCAAACGCACGAGTTTCCCCGGACAGCGTGATGCGGATGAGCTCTTCATCCGGGAGCTCATTCCAATCCTGGGGTGTGGCGTTATCGGGCATCGTGGCGGGATGGTTACGGGGAGTTGTGATGGTGAGAGTATGAACCGCTTGCCGGAGCCGAAGCGCCAGAGAACGGGTCACACCGGTAGCGAATACGAGCGTCCATCGCGACCTTCATACCAGTTGATGAAGGCAACGTTGGCCGTCGTAAAACCGCCGGGGGTGGGGTAGTTGCCGCTGAAGTACCAGTCACCGCACGGTCCTTCTATGGCGGAGTGTAACCCCTCGAGAGTTTGGTAGATGACTTGCACCTCGCAGGGCGAATTATCCGGCGTGACGAGCCGTGATATTTCGTCGGTGATCTCCTCGGCGCTGAAAGGTGAATAGATGGATTTGACAGGGTTGGAGCGCTGTGCGGGCGGTAGGGTAAGCTGATGCCGGCATTCGTCGTACACGCGGGTAATGTAGGCGTAGTCCCCGCGCTTTTTGAGGAGAGAGACAGCAGCCTGGAAAGCGATGAACTTGCCCAGTTCGCTCATGTCGATACCGTAGCAGTCGGGGTAGCGAATTTGAGGAGCTGAAGAGAGAATGACGATTTTGCGCGCCTTCGAACGAGCCAACAGGCGCAGGAGGGACACGCGCAGGGTGGTGCCGCGCACGATGGAATCATCGATGGCGATGAGTACTTCGTCATTGCCCACTGCACCGTACGTGAGATCATAAACTTGGGCAGCCAACTGCTTGCGGCTGCTCTCCTCCGAAATGAAGGTGCGTAGCTTGATGTCTTTGTGGGCAATTTTTTCGGCACGCGGCCAGCGGCGCTGGATGAGTTCGCGGATGAGGTCATCGGTGAGTGTGCCGTTGTGGAAATTTTCGATGACCGCAGCGGTCACACGATCGCGGCGGTAGGCGCGCAGCCCCTCCAGCAAGCCGTAATAGGAGACCTCGGCCGTATTGGGGATGTAGGTAATGGCGGCTTTAGAGAAGTTCTCATCGCCGAGGCATTCCACAACTTTTTCGGCCAGGTTCGCACCGAGTTGTTTGCGCTCCTGGTATATGATGGGGTCGTTGCCGCGCGAAAAATAAATAGCCTCAAAGGAGCAGGGAGTAGGCTCCAGCGGTGTGGTGTAAGGGGCGATGGTAATCTTGCCATCACTCTTTACCACAATCATGTTAGCGCGCTCCAGCTCATGCACATCTTCGCACTCCACTCCCATGACGCTCATCAGGGGCACACGCTCGCTGGCTATGGCCAGGTATTCGTCGGTGAGCACGTAGTGGCAGGGGCGGATGCCGTGCGGGTCGCGCAGGCAGAAGAAGTCCCCATTGCCCACGGCACCCATCACGCAGTAGCCGCCATCCCAATCCTGGGAGGCCTTGCCGATGATGTCGTAGAGATCAAGACGGCGGGAAATGACGCTGGGGATGATACGTCCCGGGGTATTATCGCGCAGCTCACGGTAGATGTCCGTGTGGGCTTCGTCCAAATAATAGCCGATTTCCTCCAATACAGCCTGGGTATCAGTATCGAAGATGGGATGCTGCCCGCGCTCAATAAGCGTGCGGTTTAGCTCGGCTGCATTCGTCATATTGAAATTGCCCAGCAGCATGAGGGTGCGGGTAGTCCAGTTGGTTCGGCGCAGGAAGGGATGGCAGCTCCCTTCGTCAAACTGACCACTGGTGCCGTAACGCAGATGTCCCATCAGAATTTCTCCGCCGAAATTAAAATGCTTTTTATAGACATCGGCATCCTGCATGTCCCAAGAACCGTTCTCGCGCAAGGTACGCAGATTCCGCTGCTGGGCGGAGAAAATATCGGAGAGGGCGGAGGAAGTGGCGTTGCGCGCGCGGAAGACGTACGGCTCCCCCAGGGGCATATCGAGCTTCACGCAGCCGATGCCCGCTCCATCCTGCCCACGGTTATGCTGTTTTTCCATGAGCAGGAACAGCTTGTTGAAAGCCCACTCCGGCGACCCGTACTTGTCCACAAAGTACGAGAGCGGCTTGAGCAATCGAATCGCGGCTACGCCGCATTCATGGTGCAGGGGGTCGGACATGGTAGCTGGGTGATTGAGAGAGAAAAGAATAGGTAGAACGCCGGGAGAACAGACATCGTCAGGAAGCCACGCGCACGCGGATGCCGGCGCCTTGTCGCAAGGTGCCCAGCACATGGGAACGGGGACCCACGCTCATGGCTGCATCCACTTGGTCGGGGGAGACGATGGTGACCCATCCGATGCCCATGTTGAAGGTGTGGAAGCGGTCATTTTCATCCACATATTGCAACACCTTTTGCACGGGGTCATTCTGCCAGAAAGGCACGGTCAGATCAGCTCCCTTGTCGCCCAGGAAGCGTTCCAGATTTTCCGGAAGCCCGCCGCCGGTGATGTGGGCATAGGCCTTTGGGGTGAGCTTTGCCGCGCGCATTTGTTCCACGACATCGTTATACAGACGAGTAGGGGCGAGCGCGGCACGTAGCTCATCGCGGCTCAGCAGATTCGGGTTCTGGGCGAGTATGCGACGAACAAGGCTCCAACCGTTGGCATGAAAACCATCGCTTTCGTACCCGATGAGCACATCGCCCGCCTGCACGCGCGATGGATCAATCATGCATTCCTTTTCCACGCAGCCGATGCAAAAGCCGGCCAGTTCCACCAAATTCTCCGGCACCACACCAGGCATTTCGGCTGTTTCACCGCCGGCCAAGATGCAGTTGCAGCTCTCCAGATAATCGCTCATGCCGGATACCAGACGCGTAATGCGCGGCGTTTCGCGCTTCAGGTTGGAAATGCCCAGGTAGTCCAAGAAGAGCAGGGGATCGCCGCCTGTCGTTAGAATATCATTCACGTTCATCGCCACAAGATCTTTGCCCGCCGTTTCCAGCATATCCTGCTCGAAAAGCAGCTCGGTCTTGGTGCCAACGCCGTCTGCACCCGTCACGATGACCGGTTGCTTGTAGCTGCTTAAATCGTACGCTGCGGCGAAAAGTCCGAAAGCATTAAAGAGGCTGCGGTTTTTCTGCGTGCGCTTGACATGTGCGCTAATGTTGTGAACAAATGATTGAGCTTCAATCGTATCAACGCCTGATTGCCTATAGGTGAGTTTCGAGGACATGGAGAGGAAAGGATACGCGGTGAAATCGCCCCCATTATATCCTTCAAGACCGGGAAAAGCAAGACGGAATTTGACGAGTCATTCTATTTGATGGGAGAGGCGGAGAGTCGGGTGGAGAGGGCAACGTATTTTGCACAAAATCAATGACTAATCGCCTCATTACAGCAGGCGGGACAAAGCTCGGCAAAATGCCCCGGTGTTACCTCTGCAAAGGGCGGACGTTCGAGACCGAGAGGAGGGCGTCGCCCCATTCGTTGGCAGAAGCGACACCCGGTCGCATACTCGTGGGGGGCGGGTACATTGCCGGGGATGCCGGGCAGGGGAGATTTTCGCGGCATATCCGGGCGAATAGTCGCCGCGAGCAGCGCACGTGTGTAGGCATGCTTCGGATGGGCAAAAAGCTCCCGAACCGGTGCGCATTCCACGACGCGACCGGCGTACATCACGTACACGAAATCGCAATTCTGAGCAATGACCCCCAAATTGTGCGAGATGAGCAAGCAGGCCGCGTTGAGCTCTTGCCTCAGATCGTGCAGCAGGGTCAATACTTGCTGCTGCACGGTTGTATCAAGCGCTGTCGTCGGCTCATCAGCGATGATGAGCTCGGGCTTGCAGGCTAGGGCGATGGCAATCATGGCGCGTTGGCGCATGCCGCCGGAGAGCGTGTGTGGATATTCCTGTGCGCGTTGCGTCGGGGCGGGCACCCGCACGGCTTCCAGCAATTGAACGGCGCGGGCACGAGCTTCCGCTTCGCTCAGACCGAGATGGCGCATAAGCGGTTCGGCGATTTGATCGCCAATGCGTTGCACCGGATTGAGCGCTTGCATAGCCTCCTGAAAAATGACACCGATATGAGCACCGCGGATCGTGTTGAGCTGGCGAGTTGGCATCGACAGCAGATCCTGCTCGTGGAAGAGCACTTGCCCGGCCGGAATACGGCTACTCGGTTGGGGAAGCAGGCGCACAACGCTCATAGCAACTGCGCTTTTTCCACAACCGCTTTCCCCCACGATACCCACACACGCACCCGGCGGGACGCTCAGGCTCACGTCGTCCACAACGGGAAGCACCCCATGCTCACTGGCAAAGGAGGTCGTGAGGTGGCGTATTTCCAGCAGGGGAGCAGTTGATGGGGCTGTCGTGTTCACGATTTGGCGGGGAGGGGAATGAGCAGCTCGGCTTCCGGGAAACGGCGCCCCTCTGCACGGGCGCGTTGCGTTTCCTGCATGAGCTTGGGATCAATCCAATACAGATGGCTGTCCAAGGGGTCGTAATAGAGAGGGGGACAGAATCGCGTGTCCTCCGTGTTCGGCCAACAGAGCCACCTCCACTGGGCAAAGCGCCAGAAGCGCGAGGACCAGCCCGGCACCCATGCGCAGGAATCCGCGATGAGCTGTTGTACGCGGTTTTGAGCGCGGATGGCCATGGGCAGAGTGGGTGCGGAACGAGCCTCCAAGATGGCACGATCGAGCTCGGGTGAAGCCGTTGCAGTGATGTTGCTGGTGCCGGGCAGAGGTTTGCCATCCGCATCATATGCGTATTGGGAGAGGAAGAAAGGGGCGGCATCAGGCACCGGCGGACTGAATCCCCATGAGAAGATGCACGCGCTGTAGTTTTTGTTCTTCACTTTCAAGTAGAAGATGGTGTCGTCCATCTGCTCAAATTGTAAATCCAGGCCACAGCGTGCGGCATCGGCTTTCAAAATGCTCATAGCAGCGGCGTATGTGGGATCCACACGCGAGCTCACCATGACTTGCAGCCGCGTGCCATCATTTTTGCGCAGTATGCCGTCATCATCTTCTTCCGTGTAGCCGGCGGCGGCGAAGCAGGCGCGTGCACGCGCAGGATCGAAGGGCAGGGCGCGGATGTGCGGGTTGGTGAACTCGCCAAAGCCTGAAAAATACGAGCTCGCGCGTCGGTAGTCACCGCGAAAGAGGGTATCAATGACCTCCTGCACATTCAGTGCGTAATGAAAGCCGCGGCGGGCATCCAAGTTATCAAAGGGCGGGGCTGAGCAATTAAGATGAAACCCAAAGCAGTTGCGAGGCCATTCATTTTGGAAAATAACGCGGCGGATCATACCGGCATGCACAGGCGGAATTTCGAGTCCCTCATACCAGAAATCTGCATCGCGCCCGGAGATGGCGTCCAACTCGCCGATGCGGAAAAGTTCGCGGATTTTGGAAGCTTCCGTGATGAAGGTGTAAGAAATGTGATCCACATTGCATGTGTGGCGGGTGTAGCGACGATCGGCGGCCCACCAATTTTTCACGCGTGAGAGTACCAGCTTACTGCCCATTACTGTCTGATCCGCATCCACGGTGTAGCCGCCGGTGACCGGAGCAGCGCGCCACAAATAGCGTTCCGGGTAGTCAGGGCCGTATTCCGCATAAAATCGCGTGCAGACGTTCGGCAGGCTGCCGGCGTAATATGCTGCATAGGGGCGCGGGGTCGGCAAGGTGACTGCCAATACATGGTTGCTGTAGATGGCGATGCGTTCAAAGTTGGTGAGGTAGAAGTCCGGGTAAAAGGGCTCTGCGCTGTGTGGGGAGGTGCGCAGGAAGAGCGACGCCACAAAGTCACGCGTTGTGAGGGCATCTCCATTCGAGAAACGTGCTGCCGGGTCGATATGGAAGTAGATGGTACGCCCACCGGGCGAGATTGCCCAACGGTCTGCCGTGCCGGGTATGAGCTTGCGCGTGCCGGGGTGCAGGCGCACCAGAGGCAGATCAATATCATCGTAGATGTAGCGACGTGTTGAGTTGTTGCTGTTGGGACCAAAGACACGCAGTGTATTTGGGAAGGAGCGCTGCAGGGCGAGGCGCAGCGTGCCCCCCTTGATGGCAGCGGGGTCGCCGAGTTCCGGTTCGGCCTCTCCGCATACCCATTGTAAGTTGTCGGGCAGATCTTTTTCGGTGAGAAAGATGAGATAATCGCCGATCTGGCGGCGTTCGCGCAACTGCTCGGCTTCACTTTCGAGCAAATGGAGCCGGGCGCGGACGGCACCTTCGTCGGCAGCCGTGGGATGGGTCAGCCGTTGCTTCACATGTTGAATTTGTTCATCAAGGCGGCCGATTTGTGCATCCAGATGGGACTGCACGCGTTCATTCCACTGCTTCGGGAAACCGCGGAAGCCCGGCGGCATCCGCCAGCAGCGCACATAATTGGGCACATTGGCATCCTCGGCAAAGCCGAGCGGCATCGTCTCCCCGGCTGGGGGAATCCATCCCACACCCCGCCGCGCAGCTTCATCGTTGCAGCTCAACAGCGAGCAAACCACCACCCCGGCGAGCAAGAGCAGGCTGCCCAAGCGCAAAAGAAATCGGGGGCTGAGGAGACGGCTTTTACTCATAGTGGTCGGGACGACGCGGTGTGGTGGCTTCACGCACGGATTCGCCGATGAATGTGATAAGCAGCAGCATGACGACAAGGGCTCCCACGGCAGAAGACGCTATCCAGGGGCAGGACAGCCGAGCCAGACCGTCATTGAGCAGCCGTCCCCAGCTGGCACAGGTATCCGGCAGACCGAAGCCCAAGTAATCCAGCGAGGTGAGGGAGAGTACCACAAAGGCGAAACTGAAAGGGATAAGCGTGATGACAATGCCGGTGAGGTTGGGGAGAATATGGCGCAGAACGATATGCAGCGTGTTTGCTCCCATGGCGCGCGCAGCAGATACATAGTCTCGCGCTTTTTCACGCATGGTTCCGGTGCGGATGAGGTAGGTTACGGGCATCCAGCCCAGCAGACCCATGAGCAGCAGTGTGGTCGGGAGTCCGCGTACGCTCTGTGGCACCATATCGGTGATGGCCATGATGACGAACAGGAATGGCAGTTGAGAGAGGATTTCGATGATGCGTTGGGTCACGATATCGAATAAACCGCCCCAATATCCCATGAGCATACCTACGCACAGACCTATGCCGTACACCATCGGCAGGTAGAAAATAGCTGCCTTTACATTCACCTGCAGCCCTCCGAAGAGGACGGCCGCGATGTCCTGCCCACGGCTGTCGGTTCCAAGCAGATGGTTTCCGGAGAGGGGCGGGGCGGGGTGGTAATGAATGAGAAAATGCTTGGTACTGCTCTGCTGCAAGAAATGGGGGATGGAGTTGGTGCCACGGTACGATTCGCGGATAAGTTTGCCATGTTCCCATGTAGCGCTGTACACCTCGCGGCGGTCCGGAGCCCAGCCCTGGGTCATCCCATCCGGCACTCCGTTGCGGTAGCGAATGCGCAGATGTACGTCTCCGTTTGGGTAGAGCCGACAGGCCAGTCCATCGTATGGGGTGGCGGCATCCGATGCGAGAAGACGCCCGGCCTTGGCGGGCAGTGGCTCCATGGGGAAGGAGGAGGTGTCCCCCGCAGAGTCATAGGGGATGGGTGGCATGAGTACGAATTGCGGGCCACCCGGCTTGCCCAGGTTGGCATGTAATTGGCGGTAATCAGTCTCTGCCAGACCGGCATTTCCACTCAGGCCAAAGACGCTGCCGGGAAGAATATGACGCCGGAAAGCAGGGAAATACCAGTCCCCTTGGGAAGTGACGGCGATCAAGGCGCGTTTACCGACAAGTGTCTGGTCCGCTGCAGCCAGAGCGAGCAGCGCCATCAGCATACCCAGCGAAAAGACACCTAATTTGTTGCTGCGAAAGCGCGTCAAAGCTCGCTGAGTTTGCGGCGGCAGATGGAATTTCCCTCGTCGGAACAAGAGGAAGCCTCCCACGAACGCCAGCAACAGCATCGCCAGCCAGCCGAACCACTGGACCCGCCCGTCAGCTGCAAGAGCCGGGCAAAATTCTGCCGGACAGGAGAGCCAATGCATTTCCCGCGCAGCCGTGAAAGGCCAGGAAATAGTGGGGATGAGCCAGCCGTGAAGCTCCCCGAGGCTGCCGAGTACAGCAGCCAAGATGAGCAGGCAGGCTGGTATTTTCTCTTTCATCAGCGGAATTTGATGCGGGGATCAAGTCGTGCTACAAGCAGATCCGATGCCAAGTTTCCCAGTACAATGACCATGGAGCTGAGCAGTAGAGTGCCCATGATGAGTGCGTAATCTTTATCCATGAGCGCTTGGTAACAGAGCATGCCGAAGCCGCGGATATCGAACACGCGCTCGATGAGAATGGAACCGCCCACCACGGCGCAGATGACCCCACCGAGCCCGGAAACGATGGGGAGGATGGCATTGCGCAGTGCGTGGTGCCACACGGCACGGCGATAACCCGTACCCTTGGCCACAGCCGTGCGCATGTAGTCTGCAGACAATTGGTCGAGCATGCTCGATTTCATCATCATGGTAGTCAATGCAAGAGACCCCACCACATAGCAAGCGAGCGGCAGAACGGTGTGGCGCGCTATATCCGTCAATTTGCCTGTCGTGCTCAGTGTTTCAAAATCCGGTCCGGTGAGTCCGTAGAGCGGGAAATACTCCAGACGTGCGCCTAAGTAGATGAGGAGGATGGCTCCCAATGCAAAGCCCGGTACAGCATAACCCACGTAGAGTAGCATACTGCTGGCGGCATCTCCGATGCTGCGGTGGTGCAGCGCTTTCCATATGCCCAGCGGTATGCTGATGAGGTACATGCCCAACGCGCCGAGGATACCGAAGTAGAGTGACACGGGAAGCCTGTTGAGCATCATGCCCAGCACGGGCTCATTGTACTTGTACGATTTGCCGAGATTCCCCTGCAGCAGACCATCCCACGCATAGCGGAACAGGACGGCGCGCGCGCGCAAGCTGCCACTATCTTTTTGCGTGGCGGAAGCGTTATGCGGATGGAGTCTTTGGCGTCTCTCGGCGCGCTCAGTCGGGGATTCGATACGGAGGCGCCATCCTTCCTCGCTGAACCACGCGGGGCGGGCGAATTGGGGCGTGGAGCCGATGCGCTGGACAGTGAGTACACGCGGACTCCCATCCTGCGCTGAAGTGGTGAGGCTGGCGCAGCCGTCGTCGTTAAACTCAGCTTTCGTGATATCTACACGACGGCGGGCGAGTCCGAGCCATTGCAGGTAAGCCTTCCACGCGGGCTCGTCCAGGTTGAAGAGCTCGGCGAGGCGCTCGCGCTCCTCTTCGCTGATGCTGCCGGAGCCGCTTGCATTCGCTTTCTCCCCGGAGAGCGCGCTGATCGCCTGTTCCTGCATGATACGCTCCACGGGGCCACCGGGTACAAGCCGTGTCAGGCAAAAGACAAGCAGAGTTACTCCGATGATCGTGACAGGAGCCAGCAGCAGGCGCTTGATGATATATTCCCGCATTGGTGTGCGCTTTTGTCGGATGATCAAGGAGTCGGCTCAGTACGATTGCACGGCGCGTACGATCTGAGAGCAAATATCATAAAGGTGTTGCCAGGTGTTGCGGGCGGCGGTTACAAAATCCTGCCCGTAACCGGAGGGGGAAAGGACGCCGAAAGCGTACAGCACCGCCAGCAGAATGCCGATGTTCATGATTAGCACGAGGAGCAGGGAAAAGAGGAGTCCATTTTCGAGCATATCAGGCTGTTCGCGGGGGATAACCCACACCGTCCAATACAGGTGAAAGCTCCACCAGAAGCCAAAACCTGCGTAGAACCACGCCGCCCATTCCGGGAAAGGATATACCAGATTGATACACCACAAAACGAGCAGCCACACGCACATCCATAGCGGCACAAAATACGGCGAGAGGGCGATGAAGAGATTATCCGTGTCGGTTTCCACATAGCCGCCGTTTAAGTCCACACGCAGGGTTTGCACCTTACCTAAGCAGAGCTTGGCGGCAATGGCGTGCGTGAGTTCGTGCCCTACTACGTAAACGTACACCATGACCGGCAGAGCCACGCGTGAGATGACCAACGATACGAAGGCCCCTACCCCCAACAGACTGTACCATACAGGTACGCTCAACCAAAAACTGCGTTGCCCAACCATCTCTCCGGCATGGTGATACAAGTGCAGAAGAAGCGCGTACACCATGATGATGGAAAGGGGAAGCAGCGCTACCCATGCAAAAATCAGGCGCAGTGCGCGCGACCACCCATGGATAGGGACCACGGGCGGGTCGCCTGTGGTGGACTCAACCTGCTGCTGAGCCAGGGGCGCAGCTTGCCAGTACGCTACGCGCAGTTTGAGGCGTCGCCAAACACCGATGGGATGCGGTGGCAGGTGCTCCGCTTCCTCCGGTTTATCGAGCGGGAGGCGCCAGTCCCCGTGCTCCACGGAAGCGGACGGGTTATGGGGGCGGTGCAGCATCACGGTTCGCTGGAGCGTATGTCCTGCAGTATAATGGAGAGGAACGTGCGGCCTTTCCAGAAATTGCGTTCCAGGTTAAAAACAATATCCCACGGTGGGTCGGGCAGGGAAACATCCGCCGCATTGAAGAACACGGCCTCCTGCTCGTAGTTGCCTTGGTGCAGCGAGAAGCGCAGGTGGTTGCCCGCCACACGCCGCGGTGCGCAGGAGGGCATCACGTTGCGACTCAGAAAGAGGGGCTGTGGATTGGCGTTGCCGAAGGGCTCCAGTAGGGCGTAGCTCTCCATGAGTTCCACGGAAATTTCATCAAAGGAGACCTCGGCGTCAATATCCAGAGAGGGAATCAATGATTGTGGCTCGGAGTGTTGGCGTACGTACGTCGCGAATGCATCGCGGAAGGCATCCAATTGCTCCTCGCGCAATTCCAAACCGGCCGCCATATCGTGCCCGCCGCCCGCTACAATGCAGTCGGCACAGGCATGTAGAGCATCCACTAGCGAGATGCCGGGCACGGAACGACCGGAGCCCTTACCATTTCCTCGCTCATCAAAGGAGATGATGAAAGTGGGTTTGTAGTAGCGCCGCATAAGCACCGAGGCAACGATACCCACCACGCCGGGATGCCAGCTGCGCGAGCCGAGCACGATCACAGGAATCTCTTGTAAAGAGGGGTTTTCTGCGAGCATTTGCATGGCTTCGTTGCGGATGTGTTCCTCCTCCATCTGGCGTCGGCGATTGTGCTCCTCCAGGCAGGAGGCGAGAGAAATCGCCCGCTGTTCATCACGAGTGGTGAGCAGCTCCAGCGCTTCCTGTGGGGAGCCCATGCGACCCGCTGCATTCAGGCGCGGTCCGAGGCGGAAGGAGACGTGGCTGGTGGTGGCGGGCAGCTTGAGTCCGGAGACCTCTGCCAGGGTGCGCAGACCCATGTTGCCATTCTCATTCCCCACAAACTTGAGCCCGACGCGGGTGAGCAGACGGTTTTCTTTAACCAGCGGCACGATATCGGCTATGGTTGCTACAGCCACCATATCCAGGTATTTCCGCAGGTCGAAATTCGCCAAGCGGCGACTTTTCATGAGCGCGTGCGCCAGTTTGAACACAACACCCGCACTGCAGAGGTAGGTAAACTCACTGTTTTCTTCCAATTTAGCATTGACGATGGCCACGGCGCGTGGTCGTCCGTGTGTGCCGCCTTCGTGGTGATCCAAGATGATGACATCCACCCCCATGCGAGACAATTCGTCCACCTCATCCACAGAGGAGGTGCCACAGTCCACCGTGATGAGCAGAGAGGGACGGCGTTTACACTGATTCAGTGCATTTTCAATTCCTTGGTGACTCAATCCATATCCTTCCCGCGTGCGCGTGGGCACGAAGAAAGCGTGCTCGATGCCGTAAGCGCTGAGTACCTCGTGCAACAGGGTGACCGCGCTCACTCCATCTACATCGTAATCTCCGTATATACAAACATATTCCCCTCGATCCGCCGCCAGAAAAAGTCGCTCGACGGCCTCCCTCATGCCTTGCATCACAAAGGGGTCTCCCAAGTTTGCCAAGCGTGGCCGCAGGTAGCGTTCGGCCATAGCCTGACCGCTGATGCCGCGTTGCGCCATCAGCTTGCGTATCAATAGCGGAAGCTCTTCATTCAGCTCCGCGCCGAAGTCCACACTCCCGTTCATCGGGTGAATCACCCAATGGCACTTTGCTCTCATGCGCCCACTCTATCATACAACCCTGAAATTGGCAAGTCTGCACGCCCGGAGCCCAGGGCAAACGCATTTGAGAGAAGGTTCATCAACAGAGAAAATGCTCTTATTGACTGATATCCACGTTTATACATATCAAAATCATCACAACAGCCGGTCATCATAATGATGGATCTAGAGGAATCTCTGCACACGTTAATGATCCGAAAAAAATCTGCGCAACGCGCACATTATTAATAAATCGTACATCGTACATCGTAAGTTGACTCACCGGCACCACTCTGCCGGTTCGCCCCTGCGGGGCAGCGCCTTCGCGCTGTCCATACGCACTTACGGCCGTCGTGCGTGTTGTACATAGGCAACCGCATTTTCTAATGCGGTTGCCATGTGTTTCTCGGTATTTGACTTCACATTAGCGAGGGAAGGTGATACAATGCACGCATGTCACATCAACCTGTAGTTCTCATTATACGTGACGGCTGGGGACGCAACCCGAAGGGTCCCGAAGCCGCGCAAAAGACCGGTGACGCCACAGTGCTCGCTGCCACCCCTTTTACGGATCATCTGCTGGCTACGTGCCCTCACTCTCTGCTCGGTGCGAGCGGACAGGAAGTAGGTTTGCCGGACGGACAGATGGGCAACTCCGAGGTGGGGCATTTGAACTTGGGCGCCGGGCGCGTTGTGTACCAAGACCTTTGCCGTATCTCCAATGCCATTCAGGACGGCTCATTTGCCGCCAATCCTGTGATTACTGAGGCCTTTGCCAAGGCGAAGGATCACCGCTTACACTTGCTGGGACTTATTTCCGATGGTGGCGTGCATTCTCATATTGACCACCTCATCGGTATCATCAAATTGGCAGCTCAGTCCGGGGTGAAGGATATCATGATTCACGCCATTACCGATGGCCGCGATACTGACCCCAAGAGCGGAGAAATGTTCCTCACCCGTCTGCAGGATGCAGCTGACAGTGTGGGGGCGCGCATTGCCACGGTGGTGGGGCGATTTTACGCCATGGATCGAGACAAGCGCTGGGAGCGTGTAAAAAAGGGCTGGGATGCCATTGTGCTTGGGCGCGGCGAACAGTGTTCCTGCACCCCCGCTCAATACGCTGAAAAAAGTTATGCAGCCGGCACGACGGACGAGTTCTTGGAGCCTGCCATATTCTGCGAGGGCAATCAGCTGCGGGTGCACGATGGGGATGTCGTTTTCTTCATCAATTTCCGTGCCGACCGAGCCCGCGAAATTTCACGTGCTTTTATTTACGATGACTTTGATGGTTTCGATCGCGAGGTTCAGCCCAAGGTGCACTACATCACCATGACTGAGTACGAGGCTTGTTATCCATCCCCTGTTGTCTTTGAGCAGGAGAAGCTTGCCAATATCTTTGGCGAGGTCGTCTCTCGCGCCGGTCTGCGCCAGTTGCGCATTGCCGAGACCGAGAAGTACGCTCACGTCACCTTCTTCTTCAACGGCGGTGTGGAGACCCAGTTTGAGGGCGAAGATCGCATCCTGGTGCCATCTCCGCGTGAGGTTGCCACCTACGATGAGAAGCCTCAGATGAGCGTGGGAGAGGTAGCGGACAAGTTTGTGGAGGCTATCGGCAACTATGATGTGGCGATCATGAACTTCGCCAATCCCGATATGGTGGGGCACACCGGTGTTCTACAAGCAGGCATTGCTGCGTGTGAGGCTGTGGATAAGGCGCTCGAAAAATGTGTGAAACGCATTCTTGAACTGGGCGGCCGCTGTCTCATTTGCGCTGATCATGGCAACTGCGAGCAGATGATTAACCCGGACGGTACTCCCAACACGGCTCACACTACCAACCTCGTGGATCTCATTTACTGCGGACCGGATCAAGACGGCGTGAAGCTGGAGAATGGCAAGTTGGCTGATCTTTCTCCCACGTTGCTTGCCCTGCTTGGCATCCCTCAACCCGCCGAGATGACCGGCCACAGTCTGGTAAGGTGCTAAAAAGAACTCGCAATCGTTTCATTCGCTCGGTCGCTTCGGTGGCCGAGCGTTTCTTTTAGGCGCTAATTCCGTATATCCGAGGACTCAGCAGCGAGTCGACCGTAGGTTGTTTTGGGATAGCGCTGGATGATCTCGTGGCGAATTTCTTCGGCGCGCGGGCGGGAGGCTTCGTCTTTGCGCAGCAAGGTGACGGCACGCCACATCAGCATGGCTGCGTCCTCCTTGCGCCTCACCTTGCTTGCTCCGGTCAACATGTACCCGGCTGCCCGTTGAAGGTCCTTGAGCTCAATCTCCGCAACGCGAGCGAGCTCCATCCAACCCCGGGTGCGAGAGGAGTCGGAGAGTACAAGTTTCTCCAGTTCCGGCGCGCGTTCGCCGCAGTGCTGATCAATGATTGACTGCGCGAGGGAAGCGACAGGGTCATCTGCCGGAAAGTAAGTGCCGCCATAGAAGCGTTCGCTGATCGCCTGCGCCCACTTGGGCAGCAGCCACAGCCGGAAGATAAAACCCTCCGCCACCGCCAGCGCAAGCAACCCCAGAAGCATGAATGCGATCCATTCGCCGTAGCTCCATTTGGCGCCCGACTCATCGCTGATCGCCATGGTGGCAATAGCGACTCCTATCGCAAACACATAGACCGGAATGAGCGCGATAATCAGCTGGACAAAAAAGCGTATCATTTCTTGGGAATATCGTCCATCTCCAAGTAATCCAGAGCAATCGTGCGCTTGTCGTTCTGCGGGTTGCGGACTTCCATCTTCATCTGTTTGAAGAACCAGGTGCCATCGGAGAGTCGCTGGATGGAGGTGATGGAAAAGCGCTTTTTGAGCTTTCCGTCGGGTCCGTACCCATCCACCTGCCACACCGTGCCGTTTTCCTTGTCAATCCACATGCGTACAGTGGCAAACTGACCGACGCCCGGCGAGGGATTAGCTGCTTGAACGATGTAGCAATCGCGCCCTTTGACGCGGGAATCCGCCGAGTCTGGAAGGATGACGCCGCCCTTCCAGTAAAGGAATCGCAGAGAGAGATCTTCGTAGGTGACATCGGTGCCGGCGATGGGTTGCGCGTAGGAGGATGGAGACATCACAACCGCCTTACCACCACTCACCAGCATGAGATCTGCCTTTCTATCGCCGATGCGTACATCAAAGCGTTTCCACGCACCTCCCTGCTTGTATTGGAAGGCAATGGTATTGCCGCGCGCGCTCAAGCTAAAAGGAACCTTCATGCTGCCTTTGCGAATCGAACCGAGTACGTCTTTGCTCCCTTGACTCACCATCATTTTACGCATGGAGGCGAGTAAATCATCTGCCGACTCTTGCGCCCATGCACCCATGCTGAGGCTGATTGCAGCCAATGTCAGCGCCCATATTGCTTTTCCCCACGCTTTCATGCGCACCATCTTATCATAAGCCATCACCATGGCAAGAAAATTGAGCGTCCCGGCCTAGGGCAAACATATTTGAGAGAAGTTCATCAACGGAGGAAATGCTCTTGTTGGCTGATATCAACGTCTATACATATCAAAAATCGTGACAACCAACGGTCATCGTGATGATGGCTCTAAAGGGATCTCAGCATACATTAATGATCCGAAAAAAATATGCGCAACACGCACATTATTAATAAATCGTCCATCGTAAATCGTACATCGTACATGGCAAACGCATTTTCTAATGCGTTTGCTCTGGCGGTCATCGTGATGATGGCTCTATTGGGATCTCAGCATACATTAGTGATCCGAAAAATCTGCACAACGTGTACATTATTAATAAATCCTAAATTATGAACGTGTTACGCTACATTACGCGCCGATGATCGCGTGTTGGGATCGCATTTTTCTTGGGACGGATGTGGGAAAAATGACACATCCGTCCCAAGAAAATGTATCTCATGGGCGGGAAGCATGATGATAGCAGGAGTTGGCGATTTTTGGGCAAATC
>CANRJD010000045.1 GCA_947630815.1 uncultured Akkermansia sp.
TCCTTCTCAGCCAGAAAAAACAGCCTTTTCTGCAGACCAAGTTTAGTGACCCCTTCGCTCTGCGTAGCCATTACCCAAAGAAGAATATTCTGTTTCCTTGTCACCCGCATGCACAGCATTTTATCAGCCGCGCACTCCGTTTGCAAGCGCGTTTTTACCGCTTTGTTGTCAGGAATCGCATCCGTCCCAAAAAAAAGCGATCCCAATGGGAAGGCAATGACATATCATGAAGCATAAGCCGTTGGTTATTTACGGTTTGCGATTTGGATTATAGCGCGCCGGGGGCGCGGGCTATGCGAAGCTTTAGCGAGGGAGTGGGTGAAATCATGGATGGTTGCTGGTTAGAAAGGTTTCGAATTTTGCGGAGCTGTGTCCCCGGCTTTGCTACATCGTACCTTCGTACATAGGCGCCGCCAGGCGCCACCGCCGCTCCCGCTTCCTCCGCGCAACGCGCGCGAATTCGGCAATCGTACATCGTACCTCGTACATGGGCAGACCCCGTCTGCCTCCGTCGTACCTCGTACATAGGCGCCGCCTGGCGGCGCCTCCGCCGTACATAGGAAAACGTAGTTTTCCATGCGTTTGCCCTGGCACTGAGGACATTATTGGATTCGACAAAGGCCTTGTCGTTCAGCTTCTTTTTCGTTGAGGACGAAAAGCTCGCAGCGCGAATGCCATGCTCGCAAGACATGCAGGATACGCTTGGAGCACTCGAGTTTGAGGGAGGGGAGTGCATCATCAGGAGCATCTTTAATAATGAGATAGAAAACAACTTTGCAACCTGTTTCTCCCCAGTGCAATCGTTTCAACTCCTCGAGATGATCAACGGATCGCTTCCACCTTTCCGGAAGATTGTCCAGAAGACTATTTTGCTTGCAGGTCTTGAGAGCCAAAAGCGCGTTGGAAAACTTTGCAATCAACGAAGAGTAAAAGAAGATATCATCGCGAACCAACCTGTGGTGGTGTTTCTTAGCCTTTTTCTGCAAGTCAGCAAGCTCAGAAGACAGACTTTCGCAACTTCTATCGCGCGGCAATGTTGTCTTCGCTTCAACCACAAGCACATCCTTTTTGCTCCAGAAAATGAAATCCGGTTTTTTCATGGCGCGCCATCCTTCATGCGGATGCTCACTCAGAAACGGCTCTACATCCAACAAAGAATGTTCCGCCACTCGGACAAACATCATGCCGGATTCCTCTCGGATATCTTGCAAACAACCTTTATTCATGGAGGAATTGATCAATCTCATCGCGGTACAATTTGACTGACTCGCGAATAATCGGGTTGTCCAGTTCATCTGTCCTGAGATTTCCCCGCATCCACCGCTGATGGGCGTCTGTCTCATCGGAACTCTGGAATGAGAAGACCGGTATGTCTTTCCCTGTTTCCCGAGCTATGTTGCGAAGTTTTTTCACGACGAAATAAGAATGTGTGGCAAGGAAAAATTGGATGCCATCCTGACTCATTTTGGAGATAGCCTCCATGAACTTAGATATTGCAGCCGGATGGAGTGCGGACTCCGGTTCATCAATAAAGATGATGGACCCCGGGCCTATATAACGATTCCCTAGCAGAATATCCAAGATGGACAGCTTTTTAATTCCCTCCGAAACCTCGTTTATGGAATAAGTCTCATTGCCCTTTTGGATGCTCCACTCCTTGCTCTCTTCATCGTATTGTGGCTTTATCCCAAAAATACTGTTAATCGCCTCGCGCGCTTTCGCCATGTTCTCATAACTTTTTCCTTTCGTCGGCGAACGCATCAATATCTTGGCAAGGTCATAGTACGTGTCATCAAAGCCAAAAACCCTTTCATCTTCATGCGCCGGTACAATGACCGAATGCCCCGTGAGCACCTCTTTTGCCGGCATAAATACTGAATTAACAAGACGTCTTGACAAGGCTCGTTGAGCCGGATCAGGCGTTAATGAAACCTGAAGATCCCCTTTTGCACTCAACCGTATCCTTAAACTATCCTCACATGCCATGACACACGAAAAATCCATGGGCTGCGACCTCTTTTTCCCTTCTCTGCGCACGATGCTCCCTAACGTCGGCGGCTGAAATGTCCAATGCAACTTGTTTTTGACGATTTCCTCCAGCCCCCTGATGTCTTTCCCTCTCCTATAGCTCTCCATCGCTTTACATGCTACGTAAAGCCCCTTCATCAGATACGTCTTTCCGCATGAATTCTCCCCGATGATGAGATTGATCCGGTCCAACTTCCCAGACTTCAACTCCGGTATTGGTCCCAAATTTTTTACTTCAAAATGGGACAATAGCAGGTTGTTTTCCGGATGCTCTCTCGTCATTCTCTTGTCCTATCATAACTTCTGTGAATTGCAAGAACAAATGCATCACATGACAGAAAGGCCCCGGGGCAACCGCATTAGGAAATGCGGTTGCCCATGTACGATGGACGACGGAGGCAGACGGGGGCTGCCTATGTACGACGTACGATGTACAACACGCACGACGGCTGTAAGTGCGTATGGACAGCGCAGATGCGCTGCCCGAAGGGTGAAAACTGGCGACGGCTGTAAGCCAGTTTGGCCAAAAGCATTAGCTTTTGCCCCGGAGGGGTGAAAACTGGCGACGGCTGTACGCCAGTTTGGCCAAAAGCGTAGCTTTTGCCCCGGAGGGGTGAGGAGTCGTGGGGCGACTCCGAAGCAACAGTCGTGGGGCGACTCCGAAGCAACCATGGCAGGGTGGTGCCGGTTGAGTCAACTTTCGATGTACGATGTACGATTGAAAAGTTCGCGCGCCATTGGCGCGGGGCGACGGCGTGCCCTACGACTTTTCTACCAAAAAAGTTTTTCTACACACGAAAGCGCAGTGAAACGTTAATGAATATCCTGAAGTTCCCCTAGCAAGGATGGACGGCGTTTGTAGGTCGTGCGAATGTGGGTGAGAAGCTCGGTGACGTAGGGAGTGCTACCGGGTAATCGGGAGAATTTCTTCAACGTCTTCGCAAATTTGGCGTATTCCTTGCTCTTATTCATCTTTGAAACCCGATCCCTCATGACAGCAATACCATATTGGAAGAGTTCCGGGTGGTATTTTTCCGGCAGAATCGGCAGATATTCCATGGTGAAAGAAAAGCGATTATCACGGCTTTGAATAATGAGCTGATAAAGGCGATCAAGGTCGTTTTCTGCAGCGTAAATGGACGCCAGATAGGCCTCATCTCTTCGCTGGTCGAGTTGCCCGGTGAGGCGCTCGTACATGCTTGCCCAGTCAGAGGATGGAACCACTTTCTTTAGTTTTTGATAATAGGAAAGGTTTTGCTGGATTTTGAGTGCGAGTTGATAAAGAGTTTCTATGACCGCAGGTGTATCGTCTTGCCGCTTTACAATATCAAGCAAGAGTTTGAGGGATTGTTCGGACCTCCCCCCGGCCCACATTTGCTTATTCACCAGGTCTCTGGCTTCGGAGAGCCTCCCGGCATCGCGCAAGCGCTCTATTTCCGGGAAAACGATCTCATCGCACCTAAGGTTAGAGAGAATCGTTTTCTTAAGATCCTCCTCCCGGCCGAGCTTGCGCAGCAAGTTCACCCTGTGTCTCAGGAGATCCCCTCCCGCGCCCGGCTCCAGTTTTTGCAGTTCAATGTATGCCTGCTCCGGCGGCAGCGCAGTGAGCATAAAATCAACACATAATGATTTCATGGGGTAGAACCTATACTCCCTGTAAACGCTGTAGTGAGACGCCTGACGCAGCTCCTTGAGTACCTCGAGTTTCTCTTCAAGCGACCATGATTCGCTCGAGGCGCTATCCTCCAGGATTTCCGCGAATTCTTCATGAAGGTCAGAGAGTTCCAGATAATCATCTTCATCGATGGTGCTATCGGCTTTCTCCTGGAGCGTATGGATGAACTTCAGTATGGTTCGAGCTACCAACCGTCCGTTACCTTTCTCCAACTCCGGCTTCAGGGCATCCAGCACATCTCCCATCCCTTTTGTCACAGCCGCCCATTTGATACCATACTCATTATATTTACCATTCCATCCCATCTTCTTCTCCATGCGAGTGAACAGCCTTTCTACCCTATTTGCAAACTTCTCTTCCAAAGACGGGAAGGTGGCGACCTCCTCACACAACCAGTCGTTCAATGCGCAGGCAAAATCCGCATTACGTTTCGCCTCCTTTTGAATAAACTTCCTCAATTTATCCAGAGACGCTTGCTCCAATAGTTCTACTGGTATTGATACGGCCTTTTCTTTACGCTTCACGGGTCTATTATTGTAACACGATTTTCAATCGCAAACCGCAGACACATTCCCAAATGCGTCTGCTCCGTCGGTACTCCTAAGTTAAAAATCAGATCCACCCGTTGTCTTCCATGAAGGCTGTGGCGTTCTTGTGCCCCTGGAGAGCGGCCTTTTTGACCCATTGCTTGGAGCGCTCGAGATCCTGGGTCACGCCGAGACCGTGGAAGTAGCAGCGTCCCAAATTGTACTGACCATCGGCATTGCCGGCCTTTGCGGAGCGGCGGAAACACTCTGCCGCCATCGTGGGGTTGGAGGTTGTTCCCTCGCCATTCAGGTAGCAGAGGCCGAGGTTATTGAGCGCCGAGGCATCATTCTGTGCAGCAGCCTGGTTGTATAGAGAGAATGCCTGAGTGGGATTTTTCCGCACGCCGGAGCCGATGGCATAGCAGGTGCCCAGGTTATCCTGAGCATTGGCATTGCCCCCCTTTGCAGCAGCGGTGTACCACTTGATAGCCTCTGCCATGTTAGAGCGGACACCTCTACCGAAGTCATAGCATTTGGCGAGCAAAAGCTGGGCATCCGGATTGCCTGCCTCGGCCGCTTTACGCAACAGAGGAAGCGCTTGGGCGTAGTTTTTGGATGCGTAGAGAGCCGATCCTTTGGTCAGCAATGCATTTTTATAGGGGTCGGAGTTACACGCGCTGAGCATCACCAGCACGACCGGGAGAATGAGAATAGCAATTTTCATGGAATCTACGATATGTGAAAATATTAAAGAGTGAGGAGATAGCGCTCCGCCTCCAATGCGGCGCGGCAGCCCATGCCCGCAGCAGAAATGGCCTGGCGGTAGATGGGATCAGCGACATCACCGGCGGCGAAAAGTCCGGGTGTTTTAGTGGCGGTGGCGTTATTATTCGTGATGATGAAGCCGGCATCATCCACATCCGCCAAGTTGCCGATTATCTTGCTGTTCGGCGAGTGTCCGATAGCCATGAAAACGCACTTGACCTCCAAGTCACGCAGCTCGCCGGTTTGCGTATTGCGCAACGCCACGCCGCAGAGCTCGCCATCTGCATCGCGCTTGTACGCAGCGATGGTCGTGTTCCACACGGGCGTAATTTTCTCGTGCGAGAGAACCCGCTGCTGCATCGCTTTGCTGGCACGCAACGTGTCGCGCCGGTGCAGCAGATACACCCTGCTTGCGAAACGAGTGAGGAAATGCGCTTCCTCGCATGCACTGTCACCGCCACCCACCACGCAGACGGGGACGTCGCGATAGAAGGAACCATCGCACGTGGCACAAGCAGTGAGACCGTGACCGATGAGCTCTTTCTCCCCCGGCAGACCGAGGTAGCGCGCCGTGGCACCCGTCGCGATGATGACGGCCGAAGCCTTGTACGCCCCGACCGAGGAGGTGACAACGAACTGACCGCTGCACTCCTCGCGCGTCACGGAAAGGACTTCCTCGTAGATGATCTTCGCGCCGAACTTCTCCGCCTGCTGACTCATCGCAAACATGAGATCCGGGCCGAGAATCCCCTCAGGGAAACCGGGAAAGTTCTCCACCTCCGTCGTGGTGGTAAGCTGACCGCCGAGCTGCGGTCCGGCAAACACCAGCGGCTCCAAATCTGCACGTGCCGCATATATGGCCGCCGTGTAGCCCGCCGGTCCGGTGCCGATGATGATGAGCTTCGCGTCCATCGAATTCGGTCGGTTTACTTTTCCTCGATGTGCACGTCGTACACCTTGCCGAGAACGTTGAGCTTCATGTCGCGCCCGGAGATGGCGGCAGAGACCCCGATACTGGTGAGAGCCACAGGCGCGCCGAAGTTTTCCGGCTTTTTAGCGGTAGGTGGCTCGGGACGCTTGCCGGCATAGTAATCCTCCAGCTGCTGGGGGAACATGGCGTAAATCACGCAGTTTTCATCCGTGGCAGGCATACCCTTCTCCGCAAGCTTGTCGCGCAGGTTTTTCATGTCGGGCTTGATGAGATCCGCCGGACGGCAGGAGATGGGATCCTTCCCCGCCTTCTTGGCGCAGAGGGCCTGCAAGTCGGGATCCACGGGAGCCGGTGTGTGCCCGTAGTAGCCAAGCGCCACGTCCGCGCACTGCGGCGTGATGTTCTTCCAACGACCGAACTTCACGTTCATCATGGCCTGCACGCCCACGATTTGCGAGGTCGGCGTCACCAGCGGTATCCACCCCAGAGCTTTGCGCACCACCGGTATCTCTGCGAACACTTCCTCAAACTTGTCGGTCATGTTCATTTCTTTCAACTGGTTGCGGAAGTTGGAGAGCATGCCCCCCGGCACCTGGTAGCGCAGTGTGTCGCTATTCACGATCTCGTTCTTGTGGCTGGTAAAGCGGCTCAGGCTCTCGTAGATGGGTTGCAGCATGGCGGAAATCGTGGTCAGCTTGTCTTTGAAGTCATCTGCTACCACCGGGCAGCGATCGTAGCCCCTCAGCAGAGCCAGCATGCGCATGCAGTCCGGCTGACCAGTGCCGTTGGCAAAAGGAGCTATGGAACAATCCACCGCATCCGCCCCCGCATTGATGCCAGCCACGTATGAGGCCGCGCCCAGACCGGCAGTCTCATGCGTGTGGATCCACACCGGCAAGCCCACCTTCTTCTTGAGCTCGCTCACCAGCGCAGCCGTCTCCGATGGCGGGATGAGCCCTGCCATATCCTTGATGACGATGCCATCCGCACCCATGTCGGCAATCTTTTGCCCGAGCTTGGCGAAGTATTCCAGATTATGCACGGGGGAAGTCGTGTAGCAGATGGTGCCGTGAGCCGTTGCGCCAACTTCTTTAGCGGCGCGAATCGATGTACGCATATTCTCCGGGTCGTTCAGGCAGTCGAAGATGCGGAAAATGTTCATGCCGTGCTTGGCGCTCAACTTCACGAAAGCCTCCACCACATCATCCGCGTAGTTCGTGTAGCCCACCATGTTCTGTCCGCGCAGGAGCATCATGTGAGGTGTCTCAGGCGCCAGCTTCTTGAGCGCGTTGAGCCGTTCAAAAGGCAACTCTCCCAAAAATCGCAAGCCCGCGTCAATTGATGCTCCTCCCCACGTTTCCAGCGCTGAAAATCCCATTGTGTCCAAAATGGGGGCGATGTCGTGCATTTGATCAGTGGACATACGAGTGGCCGCCAGCGATTGGTGTCCGTCGCGCAATACGGTGCAGTTGAATGTTGCCGGTTTCATGTTGTTTTCAAGTAAAATTCTATTCGTCCTGCGACGTGCGCGGATTTTACCACACCGTGCCCCGTAGGTCAAGCCACACCCAAGGCAAACGCATTAGGAAATGCGTTTGCCTATGTACGATGGACGATTTTCGATGTACGATTTATTAATAATGTGCGCGTTGCGCAGATTTTTCGACTCATTAATGTATGCTGAGATTCCTTAGAGCCATCATCATGATGATATCTTGCTGTCATGATTTTTGATTCGTATAAACGATAATATCAGTCAATAGGGGCATTCCTCTGCTGATTAACTTCTCCCCAAATGCGTTTGCCTATGTACGACGTACAACACGCACGACGGCTGTAAGTGCGTATGGACAGCGCGAAGGCGCTGCCCCGCAGGGGTGAAAACTGGCGACGGCTGTAAGCCAGTTTGGCCAAAAGCGTAGCTTTTGCCCCGTAGGGGTGAGGAGTCGTGGGGCGACTCCGAAGCAACAGTCGTGAGGCGACTCTGAAGCAACGATGGCAGAGTGGTGCCGGTGAGTCAACTTTCGATGTACGATGTACGATTTGGAAAGTGAGCGCGCGCTGCGCGGGGAAAAGGTGTGGGGAGTTTCGTGACGTATGGCTTGCCCCTGTGTGCTTCAACAAACCGGATCCCTCGAAAACGGGAAGTCGTCTCAAAATGGGTTGAGAGAAAAAAGTTTTTTCTTCACCTTGGTGGCGTGAATGGTGGTGAACAGCTTGGCGAACGCATCCACCCACTCGTCAATGGTACGGCGTTGGTATCCGAAACGTGAAAAATCTTTGAAGTCAAGGATCACCATACCTACCAGCGAAGTTTGGCCATACTGAAAATCGGCAACTTCAGCCACCAATTCGCCGCCGGGTGCATAATAGCGTGCGCCCATGGAAATGCTTCCCTTCGCCTCCCGATCCGCCGCAGTGATCAAACCTCCTCCACGCACAAAAACGCCTGCGGCATCGCCCGCCAAGTTCTCCACCGTCCTGGCAGGTTTTGCCGAAAGAATGGCGATCTGCACCGTGTAGGCATCCGGCTGCGGCTCATGGACTAGGTGGAAGTTATTATCGCTGGCATCCAGCTTGCCGAGCACCTTACGCAACCGTGCGTTAAAATAAGAAGCCAAGCCCTCTATTTCTGCACGTGCCCTCGGGTTGGTCGGCATCCCCGCAAAATACTTCAGTGTAACTGGCGCCACATAGATTGGGTTGGATTTGTTCTTCTTTCCAAGCACGCGCTCATCCCAATCTTCATTGTCCGATATGTCCCAGTACGAGTCGAAGGGCATGCGAGCGTGGTCTGTCTCCTCAAAATGTGTGATGAAGCCACTGCGCGGTATTCTGTCGAAATCCGTGCCCTGACACGACACCATGAAACAGCTCACTGCTGCCATCACCCACATCATCCAACATTTGTTGCTCATGCCGTCATGCTACCACATGATTTCCTTCACCGTCAAGCTTTGTTGGCATGTACCAGGGCAACCGCATTAGAAAATGCGGTTGCCTATGTACGATTTACAACACGCACGACGACTGTAAGTGCGTATGGACAGCGCGTATGCGCTGCCCGAAGGGCGAACCGGCAGGGTGGTGCCGGTGAGTCAATTTACGATGTACGATTTATTAATAATGTGCGCGTTGCGCAGATTTTTCGGATCATTAATGTATGCTGAGATCCCTTTAGAGCCATCATCATAATAACCGCTGCTTGTCACGATTCTTGATACGTATAAAATATGATATCAGGCAATAAGATCAATTTCTCTGTTGATGACCTTCTCTCAAATGCGTTTGCCCTGGGCATGTACGAAGTACGAGGTACGATGTACGATTTGAATGCTAGCGCGCTACGCGCGAGATCGCCAAGCCGTGGGCGGCAAAATGCCACCTATGCATGATTAAAAAAGCGTTTGCGGTGTATTCCGGACTTGCCAAGGGGAGAATATGTGTGGTACAATGGAAGTGCTATGAATAACCTCATCCGTTATGGCGCCCTATGCGCATGTGCAGTCGGCATGACAACCCTGGCCGCAGAAACAGAGTCAACTGAGCCCGTCCAAAAAACAGTAAGGGTCTCTGTCTCCTCCAACGATGGTCAACAGTACACCAAAGCTCAGCAATTCGATTTGGTAAAGAAGGCACTGGTGTACGTCAGAGAAATGATAGGAGCCCTCCAAGGCGTGAAGGACACAGCAACCGCTGACGCGGCGGCGGAAAAGATACACGCTCTGGCTGTGAAGGTGAAGGAAACGGACATGATGACCCCGGCACCGGCGGACCAAGTGAAAGAGCCATCGGAGGAGGAAGCAAAAGGTTACCTCATGCAGATCATGATGTTGTCCATGCAACTGAATACAATACAGGAGAAAATTGAAAGCAACGACTATTATAAGAGCGAAAAGCTGAAAGCAGCGATCAACGAGCTTAATGAGGCAGGAGCCACCGCCATGCCGGGACAAAAGAGCGAGGGCGATAGCAAAGAATAACAGGCCACACACTTCCCTGCCACGACAGACAACAGGAAGCAGTCAAAAACCGTTCCGGGACAGTTGAACGGCGCGTGACATCCCCTACCGGGCGGTGGTTCATTTTGCTGCCAATCGTTGCAGGCATTGCGGCAGACTCTCCACCATGTAGAGAGGCAAGCTGAGCAGCTTCTCCCGCTTGCCGTACCGTGCAAGAGAGGCGCGGATAGCCAGTTGTGGTGCGTATTTTTCGCAGTACACGCGCAGGCTTTTGGATTGCGTGTTGGTGGCGGCTTTCACCTCGATGGGGATGATGCAGCCGGCGTGTTGCAGCAAGAAGTCCACCTCGGCGCTTCCCGTCGGGTTCATCCAATAGGCAATCGGCGTGTTCGGCATCGACGCTGTAAACATTTGGCAAACACATTGTTCGGTGATAGCGCCCTTGAACTCCGCGTACCTCGAGCGAGCGGGAAAGGAATCGGCCAACTCCGGGTCAACCATGGCATTCATCAGCCCCGTGTCGCACAAAAAGAGCTTGAAAGCATCCGACTGCGCGTAGTGCGGCAGAGGATACTCCGGTTTGCTGACCCGGCACACGCGGCGCACAAGTCCACAGAGTTCGAGCCAAGTGATAGCGCTCTCGTAATCGCGACCACGTGCACCGGGTTTGACCTTACCGTATGAGAATTTACCGTTTTGGTGGGCGAGTTGACTTGGGATGCTGCGCCACACCTCGGAGATTCGCACCACTTGCGGCGCCGATGTGTACTTCGCAAAATCCTTGGAGTAAGCATTCAAAATTTGCAGCTGCAGATCCCGGACTGTCTGTCCCGACCGCTGGTCCGCATAAGCCTGTACCACCTCAGGCATGCCGCCCACCATCATATATTCTTCCAGCAAAGAGCAAAGACCGTCGTGCAGCAAGTTCACCATTCTCTCGTCTCCCTCTTGCAGAACCTGAACATCGCCCTCCCTCCCCATGGCTCCCATGAATTCATAGAAACTCAGCGGATGGAGCTGCACGGTCTCCACGTTTCCCACAGGATAGCTCATGTGCTCATGCCTCATCGCCACACCAAGCAAACTTCCGGCAGCCATCACATGATACTCCGGCAATCTCTCGCGGAAAAATTTAAGAGCATTCAGAGCACGCTCGCTCTCCTGAATCTCATCCAAAATAATAAGCGTTTCCCTGGGAACAACATCCGCCGCGCTGAGGTGGCTGATTGCTCTCATGATCGTTGCCGGATCAAATCCTCCCTCAAATATCTCCCCAGCCTCCGGCATCTCACTCAAGTTGAGATATGCCGTCTGTTGAAATTCCCTCCTGCCAAATTCTCGCATCAACCACGTCTTCCCCACCTGACGCGCCCCCTCCAGAACAAGCGGCTTCCTTCGCTTGCTTGTCTTCCATTCCTTCAGCTTTTGCATCATGTCGCGGTCCATACCACTTTTCTACTGCGTATTTTCTCATCTGTCAATGAAAAATCGCACAAAAGTCCTACGACTTTCTGCCAAAATTGCACAAAAGTCCTACGACTTTTTGCCAGAATTGCACAAAATCCCTAGGAGTTTGTCCTATCCCCTCCCGTCTGCGGACGGCTTAATGACGGTACCCCATGAAAGAGAAAACCGTCCAACTCATGCCTGTGAATGGAGGAAGTCGATCACTTCGTCAACGTGACCCTTCACTTTCACTTTGCGCCACTCTTTGACGATGTTCAGATGCTCGTCCAACACAAAGGTTGAACGTTCGATGCCCATGTATTTGCGTCCATACAGCGATTTTTCAACCCATACACCAAAGGCGTCGGCAAGGTTGTGCTCAACGTCGGAGAGCAAGATAAAATTGAGGTTTTGCTTTTCCTGAAATTTCAAGTGACTCTTCACGCTGTCCGGACTCACCCCGATGACGGTTGCATATTGGGTCAGTCTGTTGAGATTATCCCTGAAGTCGCACGCCTCCTGCGTGCAGCCGGAGGTGTTATCCTTGGGGTAGAAGTAAAGAATCACCTTCTGCCCTCGAAAGTCATTCAACGAGAATTCCTTCTCCTTGCCCTCATGATCAATGCCTTGTAATCGGATATCTTTCATATTGCTTCAAGTCTGCTCCCGCAGGTCCGGAGCCACTTTAACACAGGAGGCTACCTCCGCGCAAGTCTCACGAACGGACAAACTCCGAAAAGATACTTCTAACCTTCGGAAATCTTTGCTGAAAGGCCCTGTTTCGTCTGCGTCTGTACTCACTTCTTGCAGCTCTGAAGCCACCTAGCCACTTCCGTGTCCACAGTGGGGTCGTTCTTGTACATACGGGTGCCCTTGATGGGAAGACCGGGGAGCACAGTGGCGGCGGGACAGAGCTTTTTCAGGTCACGCACGCTGTTGCCCATGCCGCTGCCCTCGTGCGTGCAGAAGGGAAGGATCGTTTTGCCCGCCAGGTTGCCGGATTTCTCGATGAAGGAGTACACAGCCATGGGCATCGTGCCCCACCAATTCGGGTAGCCGAGGATAACGACGTCGTAGGAGGAAACATCCGGCAGGTCACCGACAAGTTCCGGACGCGCCTTCTCCCGAAGCTCCTTCTGAGCCACCTCGGTCGCCTCGTGGTAATCGGTCGGGTAACTCTTCACCGTCCGAATCTCAAAGAAATCACCGCCGGTGATGGCATGGATCTTCTTTGCTAGGGCGGCCGTGTTCCCGACGGACAGGTTCACGATGTCTCCGGACACGTAATTTTGTCCGGCACGCGAGTAATACGCGATCAGCACCTTCTTTCCGGCAAGCGGGTTATTCGGTGTGGTCTCTGCTTGGGTCATTGTCAATGCGCTCATAAGTCCGATAATCAGGGTGAGTAGTTTTTTCATGATCATTAGAGAGGGTCAATATCTTTCGCACGGCGAAGTGTACTGCCTAGTACACGATCTCAGCGTCGGTGCGCTCCTGGTACAGTCTCCAGAACTGCTCGGCAATTTTTTCCGGCATGTACTTTTCAGAGTCACTGATAGTGTTGCAGACCTGAACAGTACCGATAAAGACATTCTGCTCTTTGCACACCGGATGCAACGCCAGCACCATGGCTCGCAGGGCAGCCTTATCCATGGAAAGGGGAAGATACGCCGAGCTTGGATACATAGACAGCCCGCCGCCGGTAATCAGGATGGCTCCCTGCTTTTTGCTGAATTCTTCTCCCAGAACCTGCTGGATACAGGTATAAGCGCCCAGCACATCTACCTGATAACGTTGCCTCATCATCTTTGTGTTGATGCCACCGGTCACATCCGCGTCCGCCACGGTGATCCCCACATTATAGAACAGTACATCTGGCACACCATATGTATGTATGGTCTGTTGCATGATCGAAGCAAGTACGACCTGGTCGGCGGCATCTACAACCTGCGTTGCAACTTCCATACCCTCGCTTTGCATTTCCCTCTGGTAATCTGCCAAATGTTCCGCATTGCGGCACATCAGTACCACACGAAAATTATTTGCTCCAAATTTGCGGGCAACTGCATTACCCAAGCCTTTGCCTGCACCAACTGCATAAATCGTCTTTTTCATTGTCTATTCCTTTTGTTTTATATTTTGTAAGCTTTTACTACAGAGAAGCGCCCAGCCGATGGGCTGCCTCTAATTTTCTGCTGCCTAAAACCTCGCCCCGATTTTTCCAACCCAAGTTGCGTTCATATGTGCGATACCACGTGACAGCCTGAGAATAATCAGCTCCGCCCGCCGTCATCAGCAATACGCTTTCCCGCTGGAATTTACTGTAACCCAGACATTCCAATTCGGCATACAAACGGTCTGCCGCTGTTTTCAGAGTTCCGGTAATTGTCCAAAAATAAATCGGAGAAGCAAACACAACGACATCGCAGTCTGCAAAAGCAGAATAAATCTGCTCCATATCGTCTTTTTGAGCGCATGGGCTATGTGAATCCCGCCCAGCTCGCAGACACCCTTTGCAGCTATGGATGTTCATACCATCAAGATAAAATTCCTGTACCAAATGACCGACACTTCGGGCACCCTCGGTAAAGCTATGCACCAGCTTTGCTGTGTTGCCATTCTTTCTGGCTGCGCCATTGAGAACCAAAATCCTTTTTCCCATATGTTTCACCACCTTTTTTATTTACCACCATCCAAACAGGCTCCGCCCAACCTCGAGCTGTTCAATCACCTGCATTTCTTCCGGCGTCAGATCAAATTCTGAAGCTGTAAGATTTTCTTTCATGTGTTGCGTGTTGGTGCTTTTCGGAATGACGATGATCCCCTGCTGTGTTAGGAACCGCAGAGCAATTTGCGAAACGCTCCTGCCATGTTGTCCAGCAATTTCAAGCAAGGTCTGGTTCTTCCAGACTCCATTCCGCCCGCATGCCAGAGGCGACCAGCTTTCATGTTGAGTATCCCTTTGATATTCTAATCCACGCAGCTTCTTTTGCTGACGAAACACATGAGTTTCCACCTGATTGACAGCAGGGATGACCTCGCAGTGATTGATTAAATCAAGATAACGTTCCTCCAAAAAATTGGAGATTCCTATGGCACGCAACTTCCCTTCTCGATAGGCACATTCCATGGCTCGGTAAATTTCATGAACATCTCCTGTAGGCTCATGGATCAGCAACAGGTCGATATAATCCATATTCAGCCTCCTTAAAGAACTGTCAATGGAACGGAGTGTATCCGAAAACCCATGACAAGCCCACAGTTTTGTCGTGATAAACAATTCACTCCTCGAAACACCGGATTTTCGACAAGCAAGACCAACTTCGCGTTCGTTTCCGTAGCATTGCGCTGTGTCAATGGAGCGGTACCCAACGCAAATTGCATCGGCAACACATTGCTCCGTCATGTGCGCCGGGATCTGATAGGTCCCATAGCCAATTAACGGCATTGTAACGCCATTGTTCAATATAACCGTTTCCATTTCCTTGTTCCTCGAAAATACATTTCACTTTTTCTCTTGTCGGGGCGTTAATTTGCTTCCTAGCAACTTTCCCTCTTGACTCCAACTCTTTCTCTCTCTCTCATTATATGTTCTTGTAATTCGTTATCCTTCTTGTTTTATAATTTTTTGCCGAGTTCATACGCCATTTGTGGATATTGGGAATGCTGCGTCATAGATGGCGTACCGCATCCCTTGCCCAGCACCGTACCCTGATCTTTCAGGTTCAGATACCGCACGAGGGTGCGATAGTGCGCTTCCAGAGCCTCAAAGGTCCACGTGTCGTCATTCCAAGCCACAGACAAAAGCGCAGACTTCATATGTTTGCTTTGAATGCTGCTGTTAAATGCACAGAAACGATCAATCAGCATTTTAAGCTGCGAACTCATACCGTAATAGTAGAGAGGCGTCACAAACACCATCATATCCGCATCCAGTATTTCCTGTCGGATTTCGACTACGTCATCTTTCTGAACGCAAGATCCCTCATACCCGCAATGGATGCAGCCGGTGCATGGGTGGATATTGGCGTGAGCAGCGTTGATTACCTGGACGCTATGTCCCGCCTCCGTTGCTCCCCGGACGAACTGCTCCGCCAACATATTGGATGACCCCTTTTTGTTGGGACTCCCTTCTAATACGATAATCTTCATAGCGTCTTCCTTATCATAGCTTCTCCCTTTCTATACCCTCAACCCACTTGAGAGCAAGTTTTTTTCACGGCAAGAGCATAAATTCCTCCCTCCTACTTTCAAAATCTCTCAAAAATAGGAAAAATTGAAAGCAGAATTAGAAGGGCAGAGGGATTGGGGAGGAGTCGGGAGAAAGGAGAAAATCGCGCAGGGAGAGGAAGATGATGCCATCGTCATCGCGGTGGGGCGATACGTAGTCATCATTCACCACAACGACCTTGGAAAACGAATCGCGGATACAACGGAGCGGACGCGTCTCCTGGGCGCGTTTGGCGGCATCGGGAATGGACCATGCAGATTGCAGGTAGCAGCGGTCGCTCCCACGATTGATCACGAAATCGACCTCGCGCGCGCCGCCGGCATCGCGCACCTCTCCCACATCCACCTCGAACCCACGGAGGACGAGTTCGTTGAGGATCACATTTTCCATAGCATGGGTAGGCTCATACTGTCGGAAATTGAGCAAGGCGTTACGCAACCCAAGGTCGGCAAAGTACAGTTTGTAGGGACTGTTGATGTAACGCTTGCCTTTCACGTCAAAGCGTCGAACGAGATGCACGAGATAGGCTTCCCGCAGCAGCTCGATGTAGTGACGAATGGTCGGTGCAGTGAGGGAAAGATGCTTGACGCTCTCGAAGCTGTGCTGCAATTTGAGAGGATTCGTGAGACCGCCGATGCCGGAAGCGACGATGTTCACCAGCTCTTCCAATTCCTCCGAACGGCGTAATTGATTCCGCTCGATGAGGTCGCGCAGGTAGGTCTCACGCATGAGTTTTTTCAGGTATTGCCTCTTATCTTCCGCATCCCGGCAGTGCAGCATGTACGGCATACCTCCATAGAGAAAGTACTCCTGCAGCGCCTCCCTCCAATCTCCCTTCCGCGCGGAATAGAACTCCTCAAAGCTCAGCGGATACACACGCACCTCATCCCCACGTCCACGAAACTCCGTCACCACGTCCGACGTCAAAAAGCGCGAGTTGCTCCCGGTCACATAAACGTCCAGATTCGGCAGATGCAGCAGACTGTTCATCACCCGCTCAAACTGCGGCAACTCCTGAACTTCATCAACCAGCAAATAGTGCATCCTCTTCCCCTTAACCCGACCGCACACAAAATCGTAGAACCGTCGAGGATCGAGAAGAGCATCGTTCCGCAGGTCATCGAGAGCAATGCTGATGATCCGCTCCTCCGGTACACCTTCCTCTGCGAGACTCCGATGAAAAATCGTATTCATCAGGTAGGATTTTCCACACCGCCTCAGCCCGCTGATGATCTTCACCATCCCGTTCTCACGACGGGAAAGCAAGCGTTTCAAATAGAGATCCCGAGGTATGTCTATTTTCTTTTTCATCATAAAATGTTCCTTTTTGAAAATAGCCTTTTTGATTTTCCTTGTCAATTCCTATTTTCAAAATCTTGAAAAAATTGATCAAATTGAAAGTAGAACCAGAAGGGTAGAGAGAAGATGGCACCTGACGGCAATTCATATACGAAGTCCCGCGTATCTTAACATCCTCAATTAACCGTGTACCATGGATGATGGTAGCAAAGCAATGACACAGCTTAGCATAACTTCGGACGCTTTCCTTGTAGCGACCGCCCTGAATTTCACACGCCACCAATGCTTGGGCATTGACCCGCGTCGATGGCGCGTTAATTCCCTACATCGTCCATGATTTTTTTAACAACAACCAAATTTTGCCGGCGGTGGGTTTCCCCACCGCCGGCGCTCGTTCATTTCGTTTCTTTTCGTTCTCCTCGCTTCCCAGCGAGAAAATTGCCTGGTAAGCGGCAACACGTCTAAATCATGGGGGATTCCCCCGCTGTTTTACCAGCTTGCATGATTTATTTGTTTTTCTTTTTGTCCTTTCTAGAAGTTAACCCTGTATCCCACGGTCGCATTGAAGCTGGTCCAGCCGCCGCGCATCTCCGCCGTTGCATCCAGAAACACACTCCCCATCGATGCACCAAGCGGTATCGTCAGTCCCACACCGGCTTCTATCCCCAGCGCACCCACCTCCGCACTCTCCACCTCTCCCGTTCGCGCCGACCCGATCAGCGCGTTCTTCGACACCCCCGACCGGTCTCCCACGTCTCCCTTCACCAGGAGACGTCCCTCGAGGATCGACGTGCGGTTGTAGAGGTTCTCTCCGATGATGCCCTGCATACGCGCGCCTACCCCGAACGTCACGACATCCTGCTCGATGTCGTCCACCTTGAGTCCCGCATTGCTTCCCGTCTCCGTGTATCCCTTGAGCGCCGCGTGACGAAGCTCCACGTTGAA
>CANRJD010000046.1 GCA_947630815.1 uncultured Akkermansia sp.
GAGAACAGCGTGCTCAGGAATGTGGATAGTCTGGGCAAGCAGACTGATCTCAACATTGAAAAGAGCGGCTCGGGCACGATCACGGTGGAGTTGCACAACGATGAGGACACTGACACAGAATTGGGCGGCGACATCACGGTGAGCAAGGATGAGAGGGAAGGGACGGGGAGCGCCGATCTGCTCAAGAGTGGCAGCGGAAAATTGACCGTGGGTGGCGAGTTACAGACGGAAGATAACCTGACCGTGGCCGATGGCACTCTGGTTTTGGAAGGGCAGCGCAGCAACGTGGGCTCACTGAATCTGGGCGGTGTGGACGAGGCAGGAAATCAGACGAGCGGAGAATTGCAGGTGAACGGGACGCTCACCCTTACTGGCGACTCCGATATGCGGGATGCCCGGGGTAGCATTACCGGCAAAGGAAGACTGGCGGTGGACGGGAATGTGCAACTCGGCGAGGGAGTGAAGATGGATGGTGTCGCGCTGGATCTGGGGAGCGAGGGGAGTCTGACCGCGTCCGGTGAACTCCGTTTGCAGGGAGTGAACGGGCAGGGAAGCCTCTCCGGGAGAGACGTCACCGTGCAGGGGAGTGGCGGAAGCTTCGGCGGCACGCTGGCCGGAAGTCTGACCGTGGCGGGGCGTGGGGCGCAGCAGACGCTCACGGGCGAAGCTCAGGGCAGGGATGCCGAATTGCACGTGCAGGATGGGGGTACGCTGACGCTGCAGGGGGCGAGAGTAGCTCGCTCGGAGGAAGGAACACTTCCGTCTGTGGGAGAGCAGAGCTACGGGAGCGTGGAAAATGGGCAGAGAGGAACCTTGCGCATTGAGGCGGCCAATGAGGAGGCGAGCGGACGCGGTGGAGCGGGAATTCATGTAGAGCGCGATATCGTGTTCCGCGATGATTCGACCACGGAGCTCGTGTTCAACATGAACTCGGATCAGCTGTGGGATGAACATGATGCCACCATGCTGGAAACGGACGGAACCATCTACATTGAGGATAACGCGCACTTTGTGCTGGAGAGTCTGGGAGAAGGCTTCTCCCCGAAGCATGGAGACTTGGTGAATGTCAAGGTGATGCAGGGTAGCAAGGTTGTTCTGGGTGCATACACGTCGGACGATGAGGCATCCGCTGCCGCGGGTGAAAAAGCGGGCGAGGCGGCGCTTTACAGCGAGGAGAACAAGGAGGTGGAGCCGGCAGCAGAGGTCTCCCCTGAAATCTCACGCAACCTTGACGTGGTGGAGTTGCGCGGTCTCTTTTACGTGTACTTCACGGGGGCATGGCTCGGGGTGGATGAAAGCACCGGAACCGTGTATCTGAACGGTAAATACCGCACGGCTAGCCTTTTCAACGAAGTCGCCAACTCGCGCAACTCACACGCCGGTGCGAATCTGCTCTGGAAAACTTCGCAGGTGATCAACCTCTTTGCCGAGGGGGGTGTACTGAGCCTCATGTCGGCCCAGGTGGCTGATACGTTGGAGAGCGATCCGGCAGAAGCAAGACGCATCATGACTGCCGTGGCGGGCAGCACGGTGACCTCACTGAGCGCGGCGCAGAGGGATGTGATGCGCAGCCGGATGCAAAGCGTGCGCAACCACGCGCAGGCGGTGTCTGCCCCCTACGAGAGCATTGAACAAAAGATGCGTTTCCACCACGTACTCCCGGTGAGGGGATGGAAGGACGACGCTCGGGAAGAGCGGGCGCTCACGCGTCGGAACGTGCGTGGTCTGTATGCCTGGGTGGAGGGACTCGGTGATTTCCACGAGCAGCACACGCGAGGAGATGAGAGCGGATATCGTCTGAACGCTTGGGGTGGCGCGACCGGAGCCGATCTGCGCCTCAGCGAGATGACAGTGGTCGGACTCTCTCTCTCTGCGCTCTACGGAGACCTCACCGCCAACGCCGCAGACACAGCCAAGGGTGATTGGGACAGCTACACGGTGAGCTTGTGGGGACGCACGCGCTACAACCGCTGGGCGCACACCTTTGTCGCATCCGCCGGGTTGAATGACGCCAAGTTGAACCGCACGGTGAACTACGGCACGGGCAGCTACACCACTCGTGGCAGGACGGATGGTTATTCGCTGGGTGCGCTCTATGAACTCAGCTACGATGTGCCGTTGAACCGCGACTCCACGCGCGTGCTGCAACCCTTTGCCACGGCATCCGTGATGCACGGCGTGGTAAATGGCTACGCGGAGAGCAGTGTGGATCGAACCGGGTTGAATGTGGGTGAGCAGGATCTGACGCTTGCCAACCTCGCACTCGGCGCTCGCTGGTTGGTACTGACGAATGCAAGTAAGTCTCTTAACCGCACGATTCGCACGGAGTTGCGTGCCGCAGTGGCGCAAGACTTCGGGGAAAGGAGAGCCAAGGCCGATGTAGCTCTGCAAGCTAATCCCGGCTATGCCACGGGAGTGTACGGCTCCCGCACGGGCAGCACGGCTCTGCAGTTCGGCGGCAACGTGCTTATTCCTGTGAGAGGGAACATGGACATGACCCTGGATGCCAATGCCGACCTTCGCGCTCACAGCGCCGGTTGGAACGTTTCCGTGGGTGTGCGCTTCGGTTTCTGACGCCGGAGGGCAACACGGCAGACGCATTAGAAAATGCGTCTGCCGCTTGCGGTTTGCGATTTATTAATAATGTACGCGTTGCCACACGTGTCCCAATAAAATTTTCTCTTATCTCATTCAACCCATTTCCCACGCGTTTCCCATGGATGAAGAGGGTAAGCCAGCAAGAAGCTCAAATCCAAATCGTACATCGTAAAATGAATAGGGTCTAAACCCTGTTGCGGCGTGCGCGTAATCCCACGTATATCGGCAGGCCAAAGACGAGAAGGAGGAGTAGGGGGGTGAAGACGTACAGAAAAAGGCGCAGGTAGAGCTTGCAGGTGGAGTCTCCACGGTCGGCGCCAACGCGCCACCATTGGTAACAGCGTGTAGGATCCCAGGTCACGCAGCTTCCGGGGATGAGGTGCAGCAAGCCGCGTCGCGCCATAGCTTGCGGCATGCCGCGGTCGGAGGCTGTCACGTACCATGAGTCAGCAATATCCTGCTCGCCAACTTCTTCGTAGTAGAGCGCAAGGTGCATAGCCGCCTGTGCAGTGGAGGCATTCTCGAGCATGAAGAGACCGCGCTCGACATCTTGGGTTACGCCCGATTCGCCGCGCAGCATGCGGCCCCCCAGCCGTTCCATGGCTTCCTTTTGCTTCATGCTGGCAGCTTGGCGGAGCAGGGGCAGCGCCTCCGCCTTTTTCCCCGCCTGCTCTAGGCGGTCGGATTTCAGGTAAATGGCGTCGGGAATGTTGCCCGCTACTGCACGATCCAGGTATGCTTCGCCGATGGTGGTGTCCTGCGGCACATCGCGTCCGTACAAGTAAGCGCATGCCACCACGTACGCCATGAGCGCGTCTTTGTGTTCATCGGCCAGGCGACGGGCATAGGAGATGGCTTTGGCGGGGTCGCGCGGGGTGCCAATGCCTTTGTAAAACGTTTTGAAGAGTTGCGCTTGAGCCCAAGCTGAACCGAGGTGAGCCGCTTGCTGCAGGTGAGCGATACCTTGCTCGGCGTTTTTTTTCGTGCCGATGCCGTTTTGCTCCATGAATCCGATCCAGTAGAGCGCCTGGACATCCTTGTCACCCTCGGCACGCTTGGCGTAGATCTCGTACGCGCGAGCGTAGGATTGCTGCGCCTGCGCTGTGTTGCCGGCGTCGGAGAAAAGCTCGCCAAGCATGTAGAGGCCGGTAGGGTCGCCGGCTTCTCCGGCACGGGAGAACAATTCTGTGGCTTTCGGGAGATCGCGTGGGGTGTAATCTCCACCACGAAGATAGCGCGCGCCCAGTTGCAGCATGGCATCTGTATCGCCCTTGTCCGCGCGTTCGCCAAGTATTTCGTTGTAGCGTGCTGCCCACGCACGTGCCTGCTCGGGATGTCCCGCCACTCCATAACGCATGTACACCTGCTGCGCGGCATGTAGGTCGCCCTTTTCCGCCTGCTTCTTCAGGGGGAGCAGGCGTTGCTCAAGCGCTTGATTGTCGCTGCTGAGGCTCGGTGTGTCATCTGCTCCGACTCCCGGTGCAATCAGGAGCAGGCCGAGCAGGACGAGCGAGGCGAAAGAACGGGACATGGATTCAGGAACAGCCGTCCCAAAAAAAACGCGTTTCATTTACGATTTACGATTTACGATTTGAGAAGTGAGCGCGCCGGAGGCGCGGAAATTGCGGAGCGGGAGCGGAGGTGGTGGGTAAAACAATGCACGGAGGTAGTTAGAAAGGAGCAGGAAGCGGAGCAGGGGCGAGGGAGATGTGATGGAACCATGCGCGGGGGCGGTTAGAAGGTAGCGGGAGGAGGTGGGGAAGCTGCGCATTTACATCTGGATTATGGCGCGCCGGAGGCGAGGGAATATTTTCCATGAAACGTATAGGAGAGGTGTTGAATGGACATGGAGAAATTTTATTGGGACAAATGTGGGAGTCAGGTGCGCTTGCGGCGGCCGGAATTGCTGAAGCGCTGGGCGGGACGGGAGAAGTCTCCTCGGCGTCGCTTATCTCTCGGGAATGACTCTCTACTTTCGTACTTTCGCGGGTTGCCCGCGTGACTCCTGCCGCGACTTTCCTCACGTGCGGCACCGTGGCCATAGGGGCGTTTGCCGCGATCGCGATGAAACGGGCGTTCATCGCCATCCTTGCCACGTCTGAAGTCGCCGTACGAGGGGCGCTCTGCATGCGCACCATCCCGCCGTTTTTCAAAGCGTCGCGGCCGATCCCTTCTGTCATCCCTCTCGTATTTTCCGAAGGGACGTTTTCTGCCATGCGGCGCATCGTACTTCCCCTTGCGCGGCGGAGTCTCATGTGTGCGGCCGGGGACAGGACGCGCCTTTTTCTGCACCCGGGAGCGCAGTTCCGGAAAATCGTCTTCATCATCTCGCTCAAAGGCAGAATTTGCGGCCTCGTCCTCAGACTCAAAATCATCCGGGTTGAATTGGTAATCCGCCTCATCGAGCAGGGCGGCGCGGGCGACCTGCACATCAAGCTTTTCGTCCAGCTGCTCGGCTGTCAACTTATTGGAGCTTGAGAATACCTGGTTGGCACCGATTAATCCCTTGCGGCGCTTGGGATTCGCGAGGGCGAGTTCCATTTGCTCCGGGGTCATTACGGTAAAATGCCCGGGCAACAGATCCCCACCCCAAAGCGAGCCGATACGCACGCGCACCAGCTTGCGCACACGCAGCCCCAGGCAGGCAAACATTTGCCGTATCTGGCGCTTCAGCCCTTGCTCCAGCACCACACACGCGCGCCGAGGCGAGAGGCGTGCTACGTATTTCACTCTCGCTTGACCCTCCGGAAGACGCAAACCCTTAAGCATCTGCAGAAGAGTGTCGTTGTCGTACGGTTGGTTGAGTGTCACCCAGTATTCTTTTTCCACATGAGATTTCGGTTGGGTGATCCGGTCGCTGAAATCTCCCTTGCTGGTCAGCAAGAGCAACCCCTCGCTGTCCGCATCCAAGCGTCCCACGTAGTTCACATGTTTATACTTCGTTGGCAGCAGATCGTACACTGTACCCTCTGCACCTTGCGATTCGCGGCTACACACGATGCCTCGCGGCTTGTTGAGCAAAAGCGTGACTTCCGCTTTTGGCTTAACCTGCTTGCCGTTCACCTTCACAAAGTCTCCCGTTTTTACTCGAGCGCCGGCTTCTGCACACTGGCCGTTAATTTCCACCAGTCCCTCAGCAACCAGTTTGTCTGCTTTGCGGCGAGATTCGTAGCCACAGCTCACCAGGTATTTGTTGATGCGGATACCTGCGATCTCATTATCTTGATCAAATTCCTTCATGATTCTCTGATTCGGGAAAAAAGAACCCCCGCAGCTGCTAGGGCAAGTGCGGGGTCGGGCTGAGGTTTTATGCCGTCACCGGTGATGAAGCCGGTTCCCTGCAATCAAGCCTCAAACTTGGTCTTGGGAAGGCCGATAGGACTCTGTCCCTGCTTCCATTGTCCACGCTCTTTGAGAAGCTTGACGCGCTCAAAACGTTTCAGAACGGAGCGCTTTCCGCCAACGGAGCCGGAGGCCTTCAGTGAGGAGTGTTTAGACATAGTTCAGTAGTGTGTGATGTGAAATCGTGATCTTCCGTCGCGGAAGTGCGGATGCAGCCTTATACACCTTTCACGCAGAAAAGGCAAGTCGAATTTGTGACTTTTGTAAAATCTTTGCGTCAGTTCCGCATCCAACCTAAGAAAAAGCACCCCCAATAGGAAGTCAACGGTACATCATGAAGGCGTAAGACGTTGGTTATTTACGATTTGCAACACGCACGACGGATCTTATCTCGGTGAGCAGGTCGCGCTTAGACTTTGAGCATCTCCTTATCTTTCACCTGTTGCGAGTGCCCTTGCAATCCCTACAACTAAAGCATCATCCACAACCACTCCGATTCAGGGTCATATTTCACCGGCGTAAAATTGATCCGGTGATTCGGAGGTATCTCGCGTGTATGCTCGACAAGATATGCGGGATAGACGTACTTAACTCCATCTTTCCCTTTACGTATGCAGAATGTATTGCCATGCACCCAGTCCGGCAAATATCGACATCCATACTCTTTAATATCATTGCGATCTGCTAAATAAAAGACTCGTTGCACTAATTTCATCATGCAATCTCGATATTCGCCTTTCGGCATCCTATCGCCCTCTCGATTAATCTTGGCAATGTATTTTTCTAATTGCGCATCTTTGGGGTACACCCTCTTTTGGATATATTGACTCGGAGGATACTTATTTTTGATCACAGGACACCTCTGCTGCATCGTCTGGCACCCGGCATGAATGAATGCCAGTATTCCCCAAATGATAAATAGATATTTGTTCATTTTAATACTTTTTTACTATTTCATTGGACATCAGCACCGGATCGGGGGCATTTGCCCTGCCTATCGCACGGTATGTGCCCATGGCTCCGTTTGCTTTCTGGTATATTTGCTCTTGCTATTCACGGTGTAGCCGGTGCATTATTGATGATTCATCATGTCCGAGTTTATCTTACATGGAGCACACCTCTCCTCCTTCAAGTATACCACAAGGTCACAATTGAGGAAGCAAAAAAATCCATCGCAAAAAAGCGAAAACAGCAATACAAGAAACAACGATTTGCAAAGAAATTGTTTTTAAATGGGATAGCAAATATCCGACCCATAGTGGAAGCACAACAAAGGAAGCACAAATAAACCCAATATATGAAGAGTCATTACACACCTTGATACAATGAAACACTTGAAGGCCCGCGACTAAAATTACTGCTATAATGTGATAAGCCCTTTTCTTAAATAAATTGATGATAAATAGGAGAATAGCATGTTCGGCGAACAGAAACCATGAGCCGATAAAAATGATGGGGAAGATTAAATTATCTAACACAAACATGACTAAGTATGGGAATACGGTTCTCATATTAGAATTTTGAAATGTGGATTCGCAAACCTATTCCCCAACATCATTGAGCGATTTTATTGCTATTCTCACAGACTTACCCTTATATATTTCCCATTCTACCATATAATCATTAGCGCCTCCTTTACGGAAATAGACTTTCAGGGAATAATAGGGGGTGTTTCTTAACATATCTTTCTCAAGAACGACATCCGCTTCACTCAAGTCACTCTTTTCTACCCATGGCGTTGCCAAATTACTCACGTCTAAGTCAATGACTTGAGAACCTAGATAGAGACTCCCCTTCTTTAGATAAGAACAAGGCGGATTTTGCAATGCATACAAGTAAAGTTCGTCCTTATATATGCAAACTCCGGGAGCAAACTCTGCTTGAGCCATGTCGCTTTTGCATGCGGTAAATTCCAATCTACAATTTTCTGCCGGATACAACACAACTTTTTCCTCCAATGCCGATTGACAGGAACATAGGAAAATAGCACTTAATAATAACCTTTTCATTTTTTGTTCCCGGTTGCCGGTGGGTACGGAAATACGCCCCTATATAGGAGGGACTAGGTCAGGATTTGGATGAGGCGCGGCGCTTTTTGGGGGAGGCGGTGCGTTTGGCGCTTCCGGAAGACTTTTCTCGTGAATCCGTTTTCCGTCTGCGCTTACACGTTGATTGCGGCACTTCCGAGGCGGTCACTTGCCGATCCGGCGCCTGTACACGGGGTTTTTCAACTGGTCGTTCCGCTGCTTTTCTCCTGCATCTCTGCAGGCAGCGGAACAGCAGCAGCATGAGGAGACCCAAGCCCAGCATCACCAGATTACCCAACCACAGGAACTTTGCTTCGTTGATGTGGCGTATGTGGGTGTTTTGCGGGTGTATCAGCAGCTCTACCTGCTGACCATTGGAAAAATCGCGGTTGTCGAGGTCGGGCAGGGTGGTATCCGTGATGGTGCGTCCGAAGAGTTTGTATTGCAGGTGCGGGTGGTAAGCAGTTCCACCTTCCCAAGGCATATTGCCGTGTTCCACCATTTCGAAAATACTTTCGAAGGGGCGCTCAGTTGCATCCACCACAACTGCCGACACTTTTTGCGCCTTGGATACGAAAACCAGCGCGCTTCCCAGTCGCCACAGACCCATGCCCGAGGCATACAGCCCCGTCAGCAGAAGTGCGGCTATGAATAGCTTGCGTGCCATAGGGGAGTTTTAATCAGTTGACGGCTACACGGCGTTCGTAGGCCTCTACTCGACCCCGCTGCACGCATTGCTGCACCCACTGCAACACCGGCAGCACATCCGGCAATTTTTCGGCATCGACCATGGGGTGAGTTCGACAGACCGGAGTAGCGAAGGTGTTTTGCGGCAGTTGAGCTATGAGTTCCTGCACCGCGGAAGCATCCATGCGCAGTAGTTCATCGGCGTGCGGCAACGCTTCCGGCGGAACAGAAATGCAGCGCACGCCCACACCGTACAACGTACCAAGTCTTGCGGCGTCGCATGTGGCATCCGGATGGTTGCCCACTAGCAACATTTCCGATTTTTCCGCCCATTCCCCACAGGAGAGTGTGCGGAAAAAATCCCGGCGCAAACTTTCTTCATCTTGGCACAGACTTACGCAGACAGCGCTGTACGTCGCGCGATCCTGTGCATGGCGCGGTTTCATGCGGTAGCAGCCGTCTTCCCCCCAGCACCCTGCGGGCCACTGCACAGCCACCAGATCCGGGTGGCTCCAGCTTTCCTCGGCAATGGGGTAGGCAAACACACTCAGCCCCGTCGTGTCGTAGAGCCGGATTGCCATGGCAATGGCGCGATGCAACGGGGTTTCCGCCGGCGCGTCGTGCATGATTTGCTGCAGTCCCGGGAGTGGTTCGCCCGCACGGCGCAGGTAGTAGCCCTGTCCTCCCGGTACACGGGCCAGGCAAGTGTCCTCCTCCAGCGCGAGCAAGGAAAACTGCGTGCGCAGTGTACCGTCTGAGTAGTGCTCCTTCCCCAAGGCTCCGCGCACACGGTTGATGAGCTCGTTTCCCTTGACAGCATCCTCCGCCCGGCGTGGGAGCAGGGTGGGCAGGATTTCCTTGAGCTTGTCGTGCAGATTCATGGCTAGGGGGAGGCTCTTATCCTCGTACCGTGCAGCCCGCGAGCGTGGGGTTGGGGTCAACGGGTGTGGTCAGCTCGCTATGATCGCCTGCCCGGGCATGGAGCAAGCCGGCGTAGGCGATCATGGCTGCGTTGTCAGTAGTGAGATCGGGAGGAGGAAGGATGAGTTCTGCTTGCTCCTTGGCACACATGTCCGAGAGCCCACGGCGCAGTGCAGAATTGCAGGAGACGCCGCCGGATACCGCCAGCAGGCGCAGACCGGTACGGCGCAAGGCAAGTTTTGCTTTGCGCACCAGCACTTCCGTGATAGCGGCGCGCACGCCTGCGCACAGGTCGCAGAGCGTTTGCTTGTCCAGCTCGTGGGGGTTGCCCGTGGGGGTAAGTTTGGGCAGCAGGTAGAGTACGGCCGTCTTCAGTCCGGAGAAGGAAAAATCAAAATTTGGATCATGCAGCATCGGGCGGGGAAGGTTGAAGCGCGTGGCGTCTCCAAGCTCTGCAAGTTTGTCGATTTCCGGACCGCCGGGATAGGGTAAATCCAGCATCTTGGCCACTTTGTCAAACGCTTCGCCGGCGGCATCATCTTGTGATCGCCCCAGCAGCTCGTACTGCCCCAATCCTCGCACATGCAGCAGTAGAGTGTGCCCGCCGGAAACCACCAGCCCCAAGTGAGGTTCGGGCGCAGGTATGCCGGTAGCGGCGCGTGTTTCCTCCCGCGGTAAAAACGGGGAGAGCAAGTGGCCTTCCAAGTGGTTGATTGAGATGAAAGGCTTACCTGCTGCCAAAGCCATAGCCTTGGCGGCCGTGTGTCCGACTAGCAGGGCTGCGACAAGTCCCGGCCCGCCTGTTGCGGCAAAAGCGTCCACTTGATGGATGCTACAGTTGGCACGTTCCAAGGCTTCGCGAAGAAGGAGTGGCAACCGGCCGCTATGGTTGCGCGAAGCGAGTTCCGGTACCACGCCGCCATATTGCCGGTGGAGCGGGATCTGCGTGGAAATCACCGAGCTGAGCAAGCAAGCTGCACCGGCGGGGGATTCCTCCACCAGGGCTACGGCTGTCTCATCGCAGCTCGACTCGATGCCCAGCACACGCATGGTTGGTCAGCTTGCTTTTTTGCTGCGGCGCAGTTCAGGCTCTTTCTTGCCAAGTACCGCATCTTCAGTGAGTATGACCTCAGCAATACTCTTGTCACCGGGCACCTTGTACATGATGTCCAGCATGAGGTTTTCGAAGATACTGCGCAAGGCTCGCGCGCCGGTACCGCGCTCGATAGCAAGTCTCGCCATCGCACGCAGGGCATTATCCTTGATGGTGAGCTTCACACCGTTCATGGCCAAGAGCTTCGCATACTGTTTCACCAGTGCATTCTTTGGCTTAGTGAGCAGCTCTGCCAGTTCGTCCTCAGTGAGGGTGGTCAGCGGTGCAAAAATGGGCAGACGACCAACCAGTTCCGGTATCATACCGAAGAGGAACAGATCCTCCGGCAAAGTTTTGGCGAGTACCTCCTCCTCAGTGTATTCTTTGGTGTCTCGGCCTTCTTCGATAGATGCGAATCCCAGCGTGGATGCGCCCAGACGCTTTCGGATGATATCCTCCAAGCCCACGAAGGCACCGCCGCAGATGAAGAGAATATTCTCGGTGTTGACGCGGATGTAGCTCTCATTCGGGTGCTTACGGCCGCCCTTCGGAGGAATGTTGCATTCTGTGCCCTCCACGATTTTGAGCAGAGCCTGCTGCACGCCCTCCCCGCTTACGTCGCGAGTAATGCTTACATTTTGCGTCTTTCGCCCGATCTTGTCAATCTCATCGACATAGATAATACCGCGTTCAGCCTTAGCAACATTCATATCTGCAGCCTGAAGCAGGCGCAGCACGATATTTTCGACATCTTCACCCACGTAGCCCGCTTCTGTCAGGGTGGTGGCATCCACGATACAGAATGGCACGTCCAATATCTTTGCGAGAGTCCGCGCCAGGAGCGTCTTCCCCGAACCCGTTGAGCCCGCCATCAGGATATTGCTCTTCTCTATTTCCGTTCCGTCGCTACTCGCTTTTTGCCGCAAACGCAGGTAGTGGTTGTACACGGCTACGCAGAGCGTTTTTTTGGCGTGCTCCTGACCGATGACGTAGGAGTTCAGCATTTTGTGTAACTCCATAGGTGTGGGGAGCTCATCTTGCCTGCGCGTGAGCACTTCCATCGGCACAAAGTCCTCACTTTCCTGCGGCAGTAACTCCGGGTGGGTTTCGCTAATGAGCTGCAAGATGCGTTTCGCGGCGATCTCCCCCTTGGGAACCGTTTTGAACATGATGCGGTTGAGCCCCTCCATGCAGGGGAAGCACACGTGAAAATTATCATGCAGCTGCAACATGGGGCGACCATCGCTCTCCGGTTCGCCACAAAACATGCAATTTTTTGGGGTACTACGAGCCATGGCTTATTTGCTTTCCGGTTTATGGGTAAGGATGCGATCCACCAATCCGTAGGCCAGGGATTCCTCGGCGGTCATGTAATTATCACGATCCTGGTCCTTACGCACGGTTTTCGCATCTTTGCCGGTGTGGTGGGCTAATATGCCTGTGAGCCGTTTATCCAAACTGAGCATAAAGTTGATGGTGCGTTCCACATCGGCTGCCGTTCCTTTCGCACCGCCTCGCACTTGGTGAATCATCACGTGCGAGTTGGGCAAGCAGAAGCGCTTGCCTTTCGTACCCGCCGCCAGCAGCACAGATGCCATGGAAGCTGCAATACCAATGCAATACGTGTTAATATCGCACGAAACAAACTGCATGGTGTCGTATATCGCCAGTCCAGCGGTTACGGATCCACCCGGCGAATTGATGTAGATGTGGATATCTTTCTTCGGTTCTGTCATTTGAAGAAAAAGCAGCTGCGCTATCACAGAGTTTGCCACGGTGTCGTCGATTTCCGTTCCGATAAAAATCACGCGGTCGAGCAGCAGCCTTGAGTAGATGTCATACGCCCTCTCCCCTTGGCTGGTCTTCTCGATCACTGTCGGTATGTAGTAACTGTTGCTCGGTGTTTCCATAATGCTTTCGTTGGTCACTCTATCATACCCTCTTCTCCAGAAAAAGGGGGAAGTGAGACATGCGCTCCGGTATGCCACAAAAAAGGAGCCGGTGTGCTACCGGCTCCCCGATGACAAATCGTTTTCTCCTTCTTGTTTACTTGCCAAAGTAACGTTTCAGGAGACCGTCAAAGCCTTTGCCGTGGCGGGCTTCGTCTTTGCACATCTCGTGGACGGTGTCGTGAATGGCATCGTAGCCGAGTTCCTTGGCACGCTTGGCAATGGCGAGCTTGCCGGCGCAGGCGCCGAACTCAGCTTCTGCGCGCAGTTCCAAGTTCTTCTTGGTGTCCGGATGTACGACCTCGCCCAGCAATTCGGCAAATTTGGCAGCATGTTCGGCTTCCTCAAATGCGTAGCGTTTGAATGCGTCCGCAACCTCCGGGTAGCCATCGCGTTCAGCCTGGCGGCTCATAGCCAAATACATGCCCACCTCGCAGCATTCACCGTTGAAGTGGTCACGCAGCCCTTGCACGACCTCGGCGTCCAAACCTTTGGCCACACCGATGCGATGCTCGTCTGCATAAACTTTTTCTTTGCCCTCTTCGATAAGTTCAAACTTATCGGCGCCCTTCACGTGGCAGACCGGGCATGACTCAGGGATGCCATCGCTCTCAATGATGGCTCCGCATACTTTGCATCTGTATTTCATGGTTTTATCGTGTTGTATGTGTGAATGTAAGCAGTTCTAGACCGTAGATACCGCTCGTTGCGCATTCTATCCGTTTGACGATATCTTGTCAATGCGGAATTTCAAACGCAAAATCGCAATGTTTCCGTTGTTTTTCTTTTCCAAAAAAATCAATTATCTCAACTCATCGGTGTCAACAAAAAGAGAAAAGGAAAGCTCCCGTACGGTGAGGCAGAAGTGACATCAGATGCTTGACAGCGCGCATTTGGCGAAGCCGGGGCGGACGGGATGTGATGGAACGCATGGCCGGAAAGGGGCGGGAGAGGGGCGCCTATGTACGATTGCAACGGGCTTGCAACGGGTCTGCAAATCCTGACGAAAACGCTATGCCGTTGGGCATCCGTTTATTTTTTTGCGTCGAGCTTCGTTGGCCTTCTCTTTTGAGGCGTTACGAAAGAGCGAGGGGAAGGGCGACGGCGAGAGGGTGTGAAGTCCGACTTTCTCGGTGAGAGAGTGGTCTGGAGGTAGAAAGAGGCAAGCGGGGCGTAACCCTTCTGAGCCATGAGTTCATTCCATTTTTTCGGGAGAATGATGCGCACAGTAGCGGAGCCGCCACCCGGCACGCACATGCTCTTATTGCGGTTGGCATCGCCAGTGACAAGCAGGGCGGTTTTGCCGAGCCGCATCGTCGGGACAGTGAGGAGCGAGGCCTTCTCACTCCACCGCAGCCAGAAGGGAGCTGGGGTCTCAGCTGCGTGCTCGGTTCGAGCCAGTTTGCGGACATGGCGTTCAGGAGGATATGTTTCAGGGTTGAACGTGCTGCCGGGATTGGCGTAATAGTTGGCCCAAGCACGCTGGAGGAGGGGCATGAGAGCGGTGTTAACGAGTGCGCTTTCAAGACTCTCCTTTGTCTTGTAACCCCGTGCAAGGTTCGTTGCCACCTGAGGAGTAATGAGGAACGTTCGGTACACGCACGGAGTGCCGCTGCCAATGGCAAATTGCTGCTTTTCCGTGGCATCCCAAGCCATAAGTTCCATGATTTTCACGGGGTCGTCCCCGGTGGGAGCCATATTATTTCCCCAATTTAAAGCCGAAGCCATGGTCACCGTGTTCTCATTGACCTGAAAACCGCGCTGCATATGGAACGGCAGCCAGCCGATTCCGAGGACCGTCGATTCATCCTCTGCGAGGCACCATGGCATGAGGTAGCCGAACGTACCCATTCGGTTTTGCTTCACGTAGTAACCGCCGAGGTTGAGCATGGCGAGGTTGATGAAGCGACCTATTCGCGCATTAGCGATCGAAGATATCTCGCCCTGTTCGTGATCAATGCCAAGTTGCCGTGCGACGGGACCGTTGAGCCAGCAATACGGTGTCCATGCATGGGTGCTGGCAAGAGTTCGGCGAAAATCGCCATCCGTCATGGCGCGGACGATAGCGAGCAATACGGGCATGTACTCCGGCAAACATCCCGCCATCACCCCATTCACCGCCACGTCCCTCACCCGCACTTCGCGTCGACTCGTCGGCATCATCGCCACCACACCATCTGCCGCCTCATCCGTGAATCTCAGGAACTCCGCAACAGCGTCAGGCGTGGGTGGTACGATTGGCAGTCCATCTGTCCAGTGTTGATTCGCAAAATACTGGTTGATCTGTGCTAAATCTCCGGTAAAAACGATGTCCTTTCTCTTCGCGACAGGCGAAACTGCTTGCTCCTTCGCTGGGGCAATGGGGGCTGTGAGAGCCTTGCGAATCTGGGGCCAGAGAACCCTGCGGGTATTGTCGCGCAGCTGTTGCTCCGTATGCGAGGAAAATGCGCCCGGGTACGTAGCCACACGTGGCTCCGTCACTCCTGCCGTATACGCTGTCAATTTCGCTTGTTCAATAAAACCGGGTGCAGCAATCATCACCGCAGGGATACCGGTGTACTCAGCTGCAATGCAAGACCCCATCTCCTTCGGCGTGCAGAGTCCGCAGCCGCCATTTCCTGCAATCACGGCATCCACCTTTTCCTCCTTGAGCCGTTGTACAAAATCATCCTTCTGTTTGTGCGTCACACCGGGTGAGGGCCATACACCGGCGGAGCCTATCTCTCCAAGCACCAGTACACGTGCGTCCGGCGCTTCCTCCAAAATGATTTTTTTGAGTTCCGGATGGGTGACGGAAGCGCGAAAACTGCCGCCCACTATGGCTATCGTCTTGCCCGCTAACGATGAAAGACGCGGAGCTTGTTGAATGGGCGTCACCTTGCTGCTGGGTACGGGGCAACAGACACTGTAAATAGAGGCGGAGGTGTTGCCTTTTGTCGGTACGAGACACGTGCTGCCGCTGTCGCACACAACTTCTGCAGCGCATGGCAGTGCAAAAAAACATCCGACGGACATGCCGCAACCCATTATTTTCTTCCAAATATGTGACACCTCATTTCAGTGTACGAATTTTCCTTCAGGATTCTACTCGCCATTCCAAAAACACCATTCTCTAATGGTTTCCTTGGTCGTACGTGTAGTTGCGCTGCACCACGAAACATCCGTCCGTCTTGCGGATGAAACTCATCTTGGCGAGCAGGTCACGCTTGGCTTTGTTGCTTAAGTTGAACATCACCTCCTGTCTTTCACCCGTCACATCTGTTCTAGCAATCCACAAGCCGCACTTTCCACAAAAAAATGGGTTGACCCAAAATTTGCGTTGTCCCTTCGGACGTGGGCAATAAAATAGCGCCGTGCTATACCACGGAGGCTTCTAAGTCCTCCAGCCCCGGCGCTGAGGTCATTCAACCACCCAAACGAGAAAAAGTCAACTAAAAAATTGCATGAGCTCGAAAAAAACGCGCGTCAGCACGCACGTTATCAATAAATCGTCCATCGTACATAGGCAAACGCATTTCCTGATACGTCTGTATGCTTGCTTGCCAAGTCGGACGTTTTGTGATAAAAGAAAGTTTATGGACAACTTAGATGATGAGTTATTTCGCGCTGTATCCGCGGGGAATTTGAATGGGGTACGAGAAGCCTTGAGGCGAGGCGCCCACGTAGATGCGAGGAATGAATACATGAAGACTCCTCTGTTTTGCGTTGCAGAGGCGGATGTGTCGGAAAGACAAAGCGCGAAATGGATCGAAATCGGAGAGGAATTGTTGCGTGCCGGAGCCGATTTGGAGGCTCGCGACGATGAAATGATGACTCCCCTTATGGCTGTAACGCTTAGCTCGTCTCTCACCATCATGCGTTGGCTTCTCGAAAAGGGCGCGGATGTAAACGCAGTTGATAAGTATAACTATTCTGTGTTGCATCTTGCCGCACTTGGTTCATCAGAGCCGAAACGGACAGAGCTTCTTTTGAAATATGGGGCTCCTGTAAATTTGAGAGATACGGAGAGTCAGAATACAGCCTATGATGTAGCTTACGAGGACGTCTTGGCAGATCCGTCAGAGATGGGAGAGAGAACAGTTTATCTGCTCCGTAAGCACGGAGCTATCAGTGGTTATTACATGGAACCCTTGGGTACACAGGAAAATACCCCGGAAGCATGCCTGCTGATAGCAATCGACGAAGATGATACCGAAAAATTTATGGATGCCCTGGAGAAGGGAGCCGATGTGGATGCGGTCAGCGGTTCGTGGCACAAATTAACTGCGCTCATGAAGGCAGCGCATTTCGGAAGGCTTGCTATGGTGAAGGAATTGCTTGATCGCGGAGCGGACACAACTCTGTATGATGGCCATGGAGGCGATGTACTCTACCACTCCATTCACAGTAACAATCCCGAGATCATCCGAATATTTATGAAAAGGTACGCCGGAAGTTTACGGGAGCGCAGGGACCTCGTGAATTGGGCTGCGGCAAACGGTTATGAAAAAGCTGTGTATGTGCTTCTTCAAGCCGGTATTCCGCCAAACTTTATCAATGAACATGGCGAAACTGCTCTCGATGCAGCACTGCGAGCCAACACACCTAGAACGGGGTACGGAAAAGTGATAACTCTCCTCCTGCAGCACGGCGCGATGACGGCAGCTCAGTTCAAGAAAAAACGCGGCCGCACGAATAAAAAGTGAACCTCAACAGAGCAAACGCATTTGAAAATGCGTTTGCCATGTACGATTTACGAAGTCAACTCATTGGCATCCCATAACGTCGTCGATGCGATGACGTCATACGCATAATTACGGGGGTTGGCAGGGGGGATTTCTAA
>CANRJD010000047.1 GCA_947630815.1 uncultured Akkermansia sp.
CCGATACGCAGCATCCCTGTGCCTCATATCCGAGAAAAGAGCATCAGCATCCTCAGCAAAGAGGAACTCACACGTTTAATGCACACCGCCGAGACATTCAATGGCGGCTCTTGTCTCGCTCCGCTGGCTATCATGCTCTATGCCGGCGTACGCCCCAACGAAGTGGAGCGGCTGTGCTGGGGCGACGTGCGGCTTGACAACGGCAGGATTCTTATCGCACCGCGCCACAGCAAGACCGGCGGCGCGCGCCACGTTACCATCTTCCCACCACTGGCCCGCATCCTGCAGCGCATCCGCCGCCCTGATGCTGAACGAATCTGTCCACCGAACTGGAGACGACTCCAAACCCTCCTGCACCACGAAGCCGGCTTTACCGCATGGCAACCGGATGTCCTGCGCCACACTTTTGCCACACATCACCTCGCCACCTTTCGCAACTACGCCGAGCTGCAGCTCGAAATGGGTCACCGTTCTGCTGAGTTGCTACGCACTCGCTACATCGCGATGGAGGGCATGTACCACCACGAGAATTCCCTGCTTGTCAACTAAAGATCCCGGAGCAACCGCATCCGTCCCAAGAAAAAGCGATCCCAACACGCAATTCATTTACGATGTACGATTTATTAATAATGTGAGCGTTGCGCAGATTTTTTGGATCATTAACGTATGCAGAGATTCCTCTAGACCCATCATCATGATGGCCGATTATTGTGATGATTTTTGACACGTATAAATGGGGATATCAGTCAATAAGGGCATTTTCTCTGTTGATTGTCTTCTCCCAAATGCGTTTGCCCTGGGTGAGGAGTTACGATATTAACGACTTTCCCTAAGATAGGGAGCAGAGATTTTATAGACGGCGGGAAGGACGAGGAGGTTGAGGATAGTGGCGCTGATGAGGCCTCCGAGCTGAACAACAGCGAGAGGGGCAAGAAGTTCTCCCCCGGGTTGGTTCCCTGCAAAGACGAGGGGGAGAAGGCCGAGGATGGTGGTGAGAGACGTCATCATGATAGGCACCACCCGCTCAAGGGAGCCGATGCGGATAGCCGTCTCAGGCGCATTGCCCTCCCTTTCCAGCGAGCGGTAACGGTTCAGCAGGATAAGCCCGGAGCGGATGGCAAAGCCGATCACCGTCACAAAGCCGACGAGAGAACTCACGGAGAGGATGGGTGGGATGTAGGCGGAGCCGTGCAGAAGCGAGGAAAGGGTATCCGGCGAGGCGAGAAACACTGCCGCAATGCCGCCCACGAGACAGAGCGGAATGTTGATGAGAGTGATGAGCGCGCGGCGCATGCCTCCCAATGAACCGGCCAGAAGCATCACGATGAGCACGCAGACGATACCGCCGACGATGAGCAGCCGCATCTGGGCTTGCTCGCGGCTCTTGATGGTGCCGGAGTAATCCACACTACAGCCGAGTTCATGCATGGCGGGTTCAAGCTTCTCGCGGCAGGCACGCGCCAGGTCGCCCGTGTTGGAGTTCGGCGCGGGGTTGCAGGAGATCATTGCCTTTCGCAGTGAATTATCGCGTAGAATGAGATTGGTGACCTCCTCGCGGTACACTTGAGCAGCATCGCCAAGACGAAGGGCACGCCCGCCGGGGGCGACGAGTTGCAGATTGCGGATGTCATCCACACTGCGGCGTAAAGCGGGATCAAGGCGCAGCACGACATTCCAGTGGTCGAGATTGCGAGTGATAGAGCCGACGACAAGCCCGTTCAGCGCGGCAGAGACCTGCTGCGCGGCGTCGGCCATGGAGAGGCCATAGGCAGCAAGCGCCTCGCGATTGTAATTAATGCGGACGGAGTCCACGAGCACCTCGCGATTGGCGCGCGCATCCGCCACCTCCGGCATGGAAGAGAGGATCTGAGCGGCACGTTCAGCAGCCTTGCGGATTTGCTCCAGTTCAGTGCCGTAGATATTGATGGCTATTTCAGAGTTTGAGCCCGAGAGAGCCGAGCTGATGCGATGGGCAAGAGGAAAGCCGATCATGCCGCCGGCGCCCGGAATGCCGTGGATCACGCGGCGGATATCCTTCTGCAGCGTCTCCTGGTCGTGGGAGAGGTCCACGCGCACCAACAGCTCAGAAGCGCTCACAGGCTCGGCATGCTCATCGTTCTCTGCGCGTCCCGTTCGCTGTGCCACGCTTTTGACACCGGGAATTTTCCCCAGCTCAACCATCACGCGGTCCGAAATTCGCTGCGTCTCCGCCAGCGAGGTGCCCGGCACGGTATTCACAAAGACCGTGTAGCAGTCCTCATTGAAGGGGGGCAGGAAACTTGTGCCAAAGGTAGAGGCAAGCCAGAGAGCGGCAATGGTCAACAGCATGAGGCAACCGACGACAGTGCGGGGAAAGCGCAGGCAAAACCCAAGGACTGGGCGGTAGAGACGCTTCATGAGCTGTACAGTTTGAGATTCCCCGCCTTTTTGTCGCGAGGGCTTAAACCAAAGTGTGCAGAGGGCAGGAACAAGAGTGAGCGCCACCAGAAGAGAAACCGCCATTGCCAGCATGTACGAAATGCCGAGGGGACGGTAGAATTGCCCTTCCAACCCGCTCAGGAACAGCAAGGGAGCGAATACAAGCAGGATGATGACGGAGGAATAGGTAATGGAATTGATGATCTCCCCCTTGCTCTGCATCAGCACCTCAAAGCGTGATTTCTGCTGCTCGGGGGGCAAGGCAGCATTCGCATTCAGACTCCGCCACGCGATTTCCACGAAAATGATGGCGTTGTCAACCACATCGCCCACTGCCACGGCCAGACCACCGAGCGTCATGATATTGACCGCTAGATCGAATGCGGGGAAGCACGCCATGCCGAGCAGCACGGACAGGGGCATGGTGAGCAGGGTGATAATGGCCGTGCGAAAATTGAGCAGAGTAAGCAGAATGACCAGCATGACTACCCCGGCTGCAATGAGAAGCGTACGCTTCCCGTTCTCCATGGAAAGTGAAATGAAATCCGCTTGTCGGTACGCATCCGCATGCAGTTGCATGTTCTTCGGCAGCTCGCTCTTGCGAAATTGCTCCAGCGTTGCTTCCAATTCTTCGGTCAGTTTGAGCGTGTTGGCTCCCGGCGCTTTCTGAACGGAGAGGATGACGGCCTGCTGCCCATTGAAACCGGCATTGCCGCGGCGCGGGGCTCCTTCGACCACAACCTTGGCCACATCCTCCACGCGCAGTGTGCTGTCTGCGCGTCCCGGGATGGGAGTGCGCGCTAGGTGATCCGGCGTCATGGTTCGTGAGTCCTGCTGCACCGGAAGTTCCTGCCCCGAGACATCTTCCAAGTATCCTGCCGGGGCTGTGCTGCCGGCGGATTCCAGAGCATTGCGCAAATCATCGAGCATCGTGCCGGACTGGCGCATTCTCTCAGGATCATAAAGAACTTGGAACTCCGGAAGGCGTCCACCCAACACCGTAACTTGCCCCACTCCCGGGATGGCGAGCAAGCGATTGCGCAGGCGGTACTCTGCGACGCGCCGCATCTCGAGTGCATCTGCCTCCCCGGTGATGGCGATGAGCATAATTTCCCCGGTTACGGAGACGATCGGAGCGATTTCTGTCTCTGCCTGGGACGGAAGGGAGCTTCGCACCACGGCAAGCCGCTCGGAGACGATCTGTCGCGCGCGGTACACATCCGTGTTCCAGTCAAAATCCACCCACACGAAGGAAAGTCCTGCGCCGGAAGAAGAGCGCACCTCCTTCACACCTGTCGTGCCACGCAGGGCAGATTCCAGCGGGATGGAAATGTACTGCTCCACTTCCTCCGCGCTCAACCCCCCGGCCTCCGTTTGAATCGTGACACGTGGGACTTTCAACTCCGGAAATACATCCACGGGAAGCCGCCACACAACCAGCGCGCTACATACGGCCAGGACGAGAGCCAGAAGAAGGACTGTGAACCTATTGCGTAGGCAGAAGGAGACGAGGAAGTTCATGGCTCAATGCTCGTGTTCGTGGTCGTGCTCATGCTCCTCCTTGATCCCACCCTCTTCGTGTCCATCGTTCTCATCCGCTTCGTGGAATTTGCCATCGGCGTGGAAGTGCCCCACTTTTTTGAGTCCCGTTGCCGAGGGGATACTGTACTTAAGTTCATAGCCGCCCTTGACGACGATTTTCTGCCCCGGCTTAAGACCTGCAACGGAAACCATCCCGGCGTGACTCTCCCCGGCGTGCACTTTCACCATGGCGTATTTTCCTTCCTTCAACTCGATGAAAACGACATCATCCGTTCCCACACGCACGAGAGCTGATTCCGGGATACTCACCATGCCCGGCTCTGCAGGCGCGTTGTACAGATCGATGCGACAGAGCTGTCCGGCGCGTGCTTCCTGCGGCAGGGAGGACGGGGTGAAGTAGAGGCTTCTCGTTTGAGTGCCGGCGTTCACCTGGTCGGAGAGTCGCCATGTGCCCGTGAGCTGTACATTCTCCCTCCCTACGGGCAGAAAAGCGTGTACCTCCGCGATGCGCGGGGTGTCGGCGGCGTAGAGGGAACCGACAATTTCCATGGCGGCAGGATCACTCATGGTGATGACCGACGCCCCCTGTTCTCCCCAGCTATTCTGGGTGGCAGCAATGTCGTTGACAATGCCGTCGGTTTGCGCCCGGATGAGGAGGACGGGGAGTCCGTTCTCCGTGGTTTGTTCGGCATCCGGAGCGAGGGAGCGAAGGCGCGTTTGTGCGATGGAGAGTTCGCGTTCCGCCCGGGCTGTTTCCGCTAACTTAAAAGAGAATTGTGCTTCCAATTCGCTGTTTTTCGCACCGACTTCAGAAAGTTTCAAAGTACGCTCCCTCAGGGCAGAAAGTTCCATTTTGCAGCGTTTTAGATCGGCTTCCGCACTCTCTACTGCTGCCGCTTGATCCGCGTAGATCGGTGAGGTAAGCTTGTAGAGCACATCTCCCTTCTTCACAGCTTGTGCACTCTTCACCAAGAGGTGAATTCTCCCGCTGCACGGAAGGGAATATGTCTGCATAGCATGCGCCGGCGCCTTGAGATAGCCGTAGAGCGAGCGCGAGAGGGAAAGTGTCGTTTCCGGGATTGTCTCCACCTGCAGGTTCACAATGTAGCGGGAGTACGAATCTACTTCGACTACTTTTGCCTCGGCGGCGTGGTCGTGCCCGCTTGGGGCGGGATCTGCCCCCTGTCCGTGGAGAATCGGTGTGGCCTGTACAAGGTAAGAGCACAGCAGAGGAAGGCAACTGTGGGCTGCCTTCATCAGAGAAGATGTGAGGATAAGGTTACTCATTTTTATGCGTCGTTATGCCGGGTTCCCACATGGCAAATTATGTTTTAGGGGGGCAAATTTCCGCTTTCGTGGTTAAGAGGTACGCATGACTGCCCCCAAGGAGAGCCAATGCGGAGGAAAAACAGGGCGGTACGTACTTCCAGCAGCTGGGCAAGACAATCCAAATAAGCGAGCTTGCTCATGTAAGTCTCATGTCGCGTAGCGGCCAGCACGGTCAGGGCAACTTCCCCAAGTGTGTATAATTTTTCCTGGTTCTCCGCACTCTGCTGCAAGCTCAACAAACGTGCATACACGGCGCGGCAATGCTCGGTGAGCAGCTTTTGCCGAGCTGTAAGAGCATGCGCTTCCTGCAGCAATTCGTGCCACTGCCGAACGGTGCTTACTGCGGCCAATTGACGTCCGCCAGCCGCACGAGCAATCGCTTCGCGGTTTCTGTTCCAGAGAGGCAGGGTAAAACCAACCGATAAAATGAGCTTTTTGTCTCCGTCTTCCCTCGCGTACCCCGGAGAAATCTCGAGACTAGGGTATTGCTTTCGGATTTCCATGCGCAGTTCCTCTTCAGTCGCTTTGTGCGCCACAAGAGCGGCGCAGATGCGTGGATGCCGCAGCAGTTCATCTTCACTCGGCGTCGGCATGGGTTCGGGCGGAGTGGCGGGCAGTTCGCCTCCAATTTCGATTTCGCCAACGGCCGGGTGCAGCCCCAGCATAGAAATGAGTTCCAAATGTCGTTGCTGATGATTCGTTTCCTCCTCCTGCCGTTCTTTGACAACAGAGATAGAGCGCTGCTCCGCCTCATAGAGATCAGCGGGGGAAATCTCTCCCATCTCCTGCAAGCGCTTGAGGCTCTCCAATTCCGTTGCCACCATTTTCTCTCTCTGCCGCATGATAGCCAGTTTGGCATGCGCGGTTCGGATGAGATTCGCCAAGGTGTCAAGGCGCACGAGGTAGTCCTGCTCCATGGCGCTGAGTTCCTGCAAATCTTTGATGCTATACAGCTCTGCCACCCGTTTGGCAAGCCGCGGCACGCCTGTCACAGGCAGACTAAGCGTTGGAGAGAGGGAGAAGTTGTACAAGCGCTCGGTGATATCCCTCTCGCCACCCAACTCGAGACTCGGATCTTCCCACAATCCCGCATAGCGTGCCGCCTTCCGCTTGTTTAACCAGCCAAGCCTTGCTTCCATCAGTTGCGGGTTGAAGAACAATCCGATGAGCCGCATACGCTGCTGTTTGAGCACACACCCCGTCGGCAATACTTCCTTCGAAATCGCCAACCATTGCTCAGTGTCCCGTCGCAGGTTTACCGCTTGCGGTCGGTACGCCACACAGCTACCGATCGCCAGAGCGGTCAGGAGAACGAAGATACTCTTCTTCACGTTGCCTGCTTCCATGCGTACTCTACCCTAGCCACTATACCCTTTATCTTCACCAACTCAAGATGAAAGTACGTCAAGGCAAACGCATTAGAAAATACGTTTTCCATTTACGACGTACGAGATGCGATCTGCTATTTATTGATAACGTGCACATTGCGCAGATTTTTTTCGAATCATCAGCGTATGAAGGGGCGTCTTTAGAGCCATCATCATGATGACCGCTTGCTGTCACGATTTTTGATACGTATAAACGACGAAATCAGGCTACAAGAGCATTTCCTCCATTAATTGACTTCTCTCAAATGCGTTTGCATCTCGTTCTCCCCGGAATTTTGGTTGATCTCAAAATCATGAACCACCAAGGGCGACCGCATTCTTTAATACGATCGCCCCTCATGATCCGATCACAATCAGGGTCTATTCACAACCCCTGTGAGTACTCATTCGCCTTGCTGTTCTGCGGCGGGAACCACTTTCGCTTTCTTCACCAGTTGATCCATCACTTTGGAGGTAACAAGAGTGGAGCGGATACCCATGATGCGGTTCTCCCTTTTCAACTTGCGGATGTAGGTCTTGAGGTTGCTCTCACCGTCGCGCTTGGCCATACGGAAGATTTCGTTTGCGAGCTCACCGTCACTTACAGTGATTTTCTCCTTGTCCGCAATCTGTTGCAGAGCAAAGTACACGTGCAGCGATCGGATAGCATCCTCGCGCGCTTCATTGCGCAGACTGTCTGAATCCTCCTGGTTAAAATTGCCGGCACGCATCGCAGCGTATCTCTTACGCCACAGCATCTCCTCAGTCTGACTTTCCACCAAACTTTCCGGCAGAGAGAAATCTAACTTGTCAGCCAAGTAATCGGTAATTTGGTCAGCCTTGGAGCCTTCATTGATCTGCTCCTTGGAAGCCTTCATGTTTTTGCGTACCTCCTCACGCATTTCGTCCATGCTTTCACCCGGTACCAAATCCTTGATCAATTCTATCGTAATCTCAGGCACTCGCTTCTCGAGTACCTGTTTCACATCGCAGGCAAATTGCATCTCCTTGCCCTTCAACTCAGCGATGGGGAAAGTGTCCGACAGTTTATCATTGATGTCACGATGCTCGCCCGGAGCTGCGCCCACCAACCCGGCACTCAATCCCGGCAAAAAGGTATCGGTGAGTGAGAGTCGAAAATCTTCACACCCCTCCATAAAGCCTACCTGCTTGCCACAATATTCCGCCGTAGGCTTGCCCTCCACGCTGGTCTTGAAATCCAACACCACCATATCCTCCACCGTAGCAGGGCGCTCGACCGGTTCGTGCGTCGCATTGCTCTCTGCGTATTTCTGAAGCGCCTCCTGCACTTCCTCATCGCTCACCTCCGTACTCTCCACCGTCACCTCTATCCCCTCGTATTTCGGCAACTCAAAGGCTGGCAGGAGCGTCAAATTGCTGTGCGCTTCGTAAGCGCCACCCTCTACCTCTTTCACCTCCATGTCAGAAAGGCTGAGAACACGGAGTTCCTTGTTCTCCTCGAACATCTTCTGCCGTGCATCCTCAGCAATCTGCTCCTTCAGCAACTCCTCAATCTCCTTGCCGAAGCGCTTGAGCAGCACGCTTGCCGGCACCTTGCCCGGACGAAATCCGTCCACGCGTGCAATCTGCCCGTAACTCGCCAGGAACTTTTTGCGCATCACCTGCACCTCTTCCGCTGTAGCTACCGCGCCCAGCGTCGCCTCACAATCATTTTTCTTTTCAAGCGTGATCTCCATATCGGGGTAATGTTAAAGGAGCGCCCATTGTACCCCATGTTCTCCAAATTGCAAGTCCATTATGCGTCTGCCCTCCGCGCCGCTCAACTACCGCCCTTTCCCAATCAACGGAGCGGGGGGGATTCGAACCCCCGGTACGGGTTTATGCCCGTACGACCATTTAGCAAACGGTTGCTTTCAGCCTCTCAGCCACCGCTCCAGTCGTGTGCAGGCAGTATAATGGTACTTGACCGAAACGTCAACCGTAAAATGCGCCCCATTCCAAAAAAAATGCACCCGCACCAGTTTAGCATTGACCTAATCCCTCGGAAAGAGCATAATGCCGCGCGTATGAAGACTCCCGTAACTGTGACCGTGACCGGCGCCGCCGGCAATATCGCCTACTCCCTCCTTTTCCGCATCGCTGCGGGAGAAATGCTGGGCGTTGATCAACCTGTTGTGCTCAAGTTGCTCGAAATCACGCCGTGCATGGACAAGCTGCACGGGGTTGTGATGGAGCTCGATGACTGCGCGTTCCCTCTGCTGAAGGAGATTGTGGCGACGGATGACCCTGCGGTCGCCTTCAAGGATGCCAACTGGTGCATGCTCGTGGGTTCCGTACCCCGCAAGGCAGGCATGGAACGCAAGGATCTGCTCAGCATCAACGGCAAGGTTTTCGTCGGACAAGGCAAGGCCATCGCAGAGAACGCTGCGCCGGATTGCAAGGTGTTCGTGGTGGGCAACCCCTGCAACACGAATTGCCTCATTGCCCTGCACAACGCTACAGGTTTGCCGAAGCAGAATTTCTTCGCCATGACGATGCTCGACGAATTCCGCGCCAAGAGTCAGTTAGCAGCCAAAGCGGGCGTACCTGTTTCCTCTGTCACCAATATGACCATATGGGGTAACCACTCTTCCACCCAGTACCCAGATTTCACAAATGCCAAAATCAATGGCAAGCCCGTGACCGAGGTGATCTCTGACACTGAATGGCTGAAAGGAGAGTTCATCAAGACTGTGCAACAGCGCGGCGCAGCCATCATTCAGGCTCGTGGTGCCTCCTCCGCTGCCTCTGCTGCCAATGCTGCTCTCATGACGGTGAAGAACCTTGTCACTCCCACTGCCGAGGGCGATTGGTTCTCTGTGGCAAGCTACTCTGATGGTACCAAGTATGGACTGCCGGAGGGCATCATCTGCTCCCAACCTACCCGTACCAATGCGGATGGTTCCCACAGCATCGTGGAGGGTCTGCCCATCGATGCTTTCTCACGCGAGAAGATTGATGCGTCCTGCAAGGAACTCCTCGAGGAGCGCGCTGAAGTCCTCGGCTAATCTGCAGACAACACGTCACTTTTCCGGCCACTCCGGTTCTCTCCGGAGTGGCCTTTTTTATCTCTATTCCATCTTCTCTCTAGGACAACCGCGTTCAGGATGGAGTGGAAAAGTAGAGAAAACCCTCCAAGCAGCGTAAATGGCAAACGCATTTCCAATGCGGTTGCTATGTCTTACTGCTTCCTCTCCTGCACGGGGTTCTGCGGCACATCAATGGCCTCAATTCTGACGACAGGACGCACGGGAAAGAAAGCCTGATGTTCCTGCACATAATAATGGTTCACGGTGAAACGAACTATATCTCCCGGCTTAAGTTGGGAAATAAAGTCGGCTACCACCGCATCCTGACCCGGCGTATCTTTGCGTACTTCCACAACAGCCGTGTCACCTTCGTCGATTTTTTCATCACCGTATTCCCCAGTTTTTTTGTAATGTTCATTGCGCAGCACGCGGAAATGAGCCAGCGTAGCGGCATGGTCGCAGCGATCCGGGCAAAGAGTAGTCCTATGCCGACACGGATGATGCTGAATTCCCTCGTACTGGGCTACCACGGTATTGGAAGCCAGCAAGTCTGCTTTTTCCGGTAGGGGAGAGGCACAAAGACTCAGCCCCGTTAGTATGGCAACGAGTATCACTTGTATTCTCATTTTCTTATGTGTGTAGTTAGTTTTCGCGTCGCAGTAAACAGCAGAATCCTCCGGCGCCTGCCCCGTGGTGCGGCAACAGGCGATACGCTGGGAAATCTGCCAGCCATGTGCGGTATGGCGCCAACGACGGGATTTCGCACGCTGTGAAGCTTTTAACGCGTCGCATGATATACGTCATCACACGTTCGTTTTCCTCCATATCGTAGGTGCAAGTCGTGTAGAGTAAATGCCCGCCGGGAGCCACGCAACGCACTGCAGCAAGCAAGATGCCACGCTGCCGCTTAGCATTTCCCTGCACCATAGAGGCGCCAAGGCAGCCGGGATTCTTCATACCCTTGCACAGCAGGGATTGCCCGCTGCATGGGGCATCCACCAAAATGAGGTCAAAAAGCTCGCCGGATTTACCCCACTGATCCGGTCGTAAGCCTGTAATTCGTGTGTTGGGCAGCCCGCAAAGTTCAGCATTTTGCCGCAAAATACCGCGACGGGCAGCATTCACCTCGTTCGCCGTGTGATCATGCAGCGCCACCTGAGCAGCAAGCAACATGCTTTTTCCGCCCGGCGCCGCGCACATATCCAGACTACGCTGCGGTTCCTGCGGTAAGGCAGAAAGGGCTGCTCCCTCCCAGCACGAAGAGAGATCCAACACGTAATACAGCCCCGCCGCGTAATCTGCGTGCCGCGTCGGGATTTCCCCAGTGGCTGGTATCCGAACACGAGTCGGCAGCCAGGGGAATGCCGTTCCGACCTCGCAGGCAAAAGGTGGTTCATACCCTTGCGGTGCACGCGGAGAAAGCACCACGGCTTGCCGTCCTGCATTTCCGGCCCGCATAGCGCGCAACAGGGACTCCGCAGGTTCACCGTGCAGCTGCAGTCTCTCACATAGACGCTGCTCTGCCCTAGCAGGAGTAATTGGATCTTCAGCGTGCATGTGGTAAACGTCAGTTTTGCGACAAATCATCTAGCGCCAAACGCGCAGCGCCAATGATTCCGGCATCACTGCCCAGCTTCGCGGGCAATATCTGTAATTTGGCAAAGTGAGGCGGATAGATCTGCGTCTGCAGGTACCGCCGTAAGGGCGAGAAAAGCAGTTCTCCCGCCTTCGAAATGCCTCCACCAATAACGAAAGCTTGCGGGTTGAGGATATAATGACAGTTGAGCAGACAGGTGGCCAATTTGCGCGCTGCATCATCCCACAACGTCCGTGCAACCTCGCAACCCGCCCTCGCCGCATTCTCCAAATGAACCGGTGTTTCCATCTCGGCTGATGTCCCTTCCGGTATCGTTGCATACAACATCCTTGCTTCTCGCATCAGTTCATTATTGCCGATGTAATCTTCCACGGCTCCACGATTGCCGTAATGACCGATGCGTCCGCGGTAGTCGATGGATACCTGTCCGATCTCTCCGGCGGCGCCCAGATGCCCACGCAGCAGCTGTCCATTTGCCACAACGCCGGCACCCACTCCCGTGCCGAGCGTCAGACAAACCACATCGCGCATTCCTTGCGCTGCTCCCAATCGCCACTCTGCATACGCCATGCAGTTTGCATCATTCTCCACCGAGGCCGGTAAACCGCATATCTCTTCCAATACCTGCCGTATTGGCACATTGTACCACCCCGGCACATTTGTGAGCGAATCAACCGTTCCCCTCTCATGATCTACGAAGCCAGGCAACCCCATTCCCACCGCGCGCACTGCCGGGAAATGCTCTCGCAGCAAGCGCAGTCTCTCTCCCAGCCGCTCCGTGAGTTCCTGAGGCGTATTGCATTCACGTGTATTCACAGGCTCGCTTCTCTGCACAATCTCAGCCCCACATACCACCGCTGCTTTCAGCGAGGTCCCTCCCATATCCACCCCTATGCTCAGCTCTTCTTTCTCCATCACATTCGCATTTTAGCACACCTCGGCGTCCATGAAAAGCGCAATACACCCAAGGCAAACGCATTAGAAAATGCGTTTGCCTATGTACGATTTACGATGTACGATGTACGATTTGTTAATAATGTGCGCGTTGCGCAGATTCTTTTCGGATCATTAACGTATTCAGAGATTCCTCTAGATCCATCATTATGATGACCGGTTGTTGTGATGATTTTGATACGTATAAACAGGGATATCAGTCAATAAGAGCATTTTCTCCGTTGATGACCTTCTCTCAAATGCGTTTGCCGTGGCAATACACCCAAGGCAAACGCATTAGAAAATGCGTTTGCCATTTACGATGTATGATATACGATGTACGATTTATTAATAATGTGCGCGTTGCGCATGTTTTCACAGATTCTCAATGTCCATGGAGATGGGAAGTTCGCGAGCGGCAAAAGCGTTCTCCTCCGGACGTGCCGTGCTTCAAATTACTTCCCACGGTGTGTTGGCGAGGGAGCCATAAAGGGGATGGGCATACAGCCGACGGGCGAGTGAGGCTGGAGAAGAAATCCCAGCCAGAAATCGACGACGCTGAGCATCGCGATCAAAGGCCGGCAAGTCGGCATCCACGGGCAGTTCCTGCGCCGCAGGCACAGGCGGGAGTGCCGGGACCTCTCCACGGCAGGCTGAGCAATGCCCACAAGGAGCGCGCAGAGGTCGCCCGGTGAAATACGCCTCCAGCGCGCTGTTCAGACAAGTGGGGGCGGAGAGCATCTCTTCCAGCGCGGCGAGGCGCTCCAAATCGGCATCTCTGCGGGCAGCGTACAGAGCATTCAACTCGTCAGCCACGGCATCGGAATTCACATCTTTCTCCCCGGGAACAATGCAGAGGGCTCGCTGACGAAAAGTAAGCTTCCACTCACCTGCACGCTCACATTCGGTAAGCTGTTCCACGGCTTCGGCAAAGGAGCAATTCCATGCAGTCGCAGCGTCTTCCACCTCACCATCTCGGTGTCCGTCCAACCAGCGCAAGCGCGTGCTTTCCTGCACATCTCGGCCATGCAAAATATCGGTCAGAGCGTAGAGGGGACGTACTTTGTAATACTTGTATCCCTGCGATTCCACGTGCACGGCCTTTCGTGCCACAAGCAGCTCAAGAACCCGCTGTGGCACATCTTCCGCTACATCGCACGTGACACCCAGTTCCCAGAGCGACACCACTCGGGGTGCTGTCGGCAACAACCAACGCACACAACGCAGGATCCCCTCCGCATCCGGCATCGCCGCATGGACGCGATTATGAGCGCTCACACGGTCTGCGCCACTGAGCAACACCAGCGAGGTAGCGGGCAATCCATCGCGCCCGGCACGCCCGCTCTCCTGCAGGTACGCCTCCGGAGAGGCTGGCATGTTCACATGCACCACACTTCGCACGTCCGGTTTATCAATTCCCATGCCGAAAGCGATAGTTGCCACGAGAACGTCAGGTTTGTTGTCCAGAAAAGCATCTTGAAGCTTCTCGCGCAGCTCGGTGGGCAATCCGGCGTGATAACATGCTGCCGGTATACCCCATTGCTTTGTCATCGCCGCCGCCAATTCCTCCGCTTTCTTCCGCGTGCGGGTGTACACGATGCAAGGGCGATTATACGGAACACTGAGGTATTGGCTCAACACCTCCTCCGGCGAATCAGAGCAGATAACACGCCGTAAAATATTGGCTCGATAGGGAGAAATTTCCACTACGCAGCGGTCGGAAATTCCAAAGGCACGACACAGCTCCTCTCTCACGCGCGGAGTTGCAGTAGCGGTGAATGCCATCGTGCAGACGAAATGCTTCTCCGCTGCCCAAACGGGCAATCGTAGATAATCTGGCCGGAAACTATGCCCCCACTGCGAAATACAATGCGCCTCATCCACCACGAAAATCTGCAATGGCGCGCGCGACAACGCTTCGTTGAGAACCGGACTTTCCAGTGATTCCGGCGCTACATACAAAAGCTGTAGATTTCCTGCAGCAAGCTCTGCTAAAAGGGTCTCACGTTCCTCTGGCGCCAGCGTAGAATCATACCGCGCCGCACGCGCTCCTATGCTGCACATGTATTCGACTTGTTCTCGCATGAGCGCCAACAACGGAGACACCACCACCGAGGTGCCCCCACGTAACAACGCTGCCGCTTGATAACACAGACTTTTGCCGTAACCCGTGGGCAGCAATCCCAACACCGACTTCCCCTCCACTGCTCTCTGAATAAGTTCGTCCTGTCCCGGTCGCAATGATTCTTTGCCGAAGCGTCTCAACACCTCCGCTTCATCCTTTTTCTCCCATTCAGCTCTCCCGCTTGCCATCACTCGCATCATACACGCCGATCCCCACCACGTCAAGCCCAAGGCAAACGCATTAGGCAATGCGTTTGCCTATGTACGATGTATGATGTACGATGTGCTATTTATTAATAATGTGCGTGTTGCGCAGATTTTTTTCGGATCATTAACGTATGCAGAGATCCCTTTAGAGCCATCATCATAATAACCGCTGCCTGTCACGATTTTTGATACGTATAGACGTTGATATCAGCCAATAAGAGTATTTTCTCTGCTGATTGTCTTGTCTCAAATGCGTTTGTCCCTCAAACGCACCGCAGCATACGCACTTGAGCAAAGTCAAAAAGAGTAAAAGGCGGTGAATCATAAATCGACTCACTGCCCCCCTGCCCCGAAGGCAAAATGCTCACGCATCCTGTCCGAACGACTCACAGCCGTCGGGAGTTTCGCAAATAGAAAACACATTCTTTCACGTGATCACTCCGGAGCGGCACCCTAACTGCACCACTATTGAGATGTGGCGGGAAAGGAAATCATTTGCGGAGTCTCACATTACCACGAGGCGGGTTCTGGTAAACGACTTTCCTGAACTGTTTACGGCTTGCCGATGCCGACATGCTACGCGAAATAGAACGCAGCACGGCAATCACGAGCAGCAGTGCCGCAATACCCAGTACGATGTAGTGCCACCATGCGGGCTCCTCAATACCCACTTTTTTGAGCCAATCGGGGGGAGCCATCAGGAAAACCGAGGTCTCGGCAGCACGCTGACCTTTGTCAAGTTTGATGCGCAACTTTTCATCCCCGCGTCCAGCGGATCCCGGAGCAGACGATGATCCGGCGGACCTGCCCATGGCAGTGGATTCCGGACGAACAGGCGTTTGCTTTTGTGCAGAGGGACGGCGTACGCTCACGGTAACGGTGCGATTGGATGACGTGGCAGCGGCAGACTCAGTAGAAGGAGCAGCAGCCTGGTCGCCAGAGTTGAGAGGGATAGCGCGGCGGCGTGCCTCATCCCTGTACAAGGCAGCCAAGTGCTCGGGAGTCCAGTTTTCCCCCATGGCCGTAGATTTAGCATCTTTGGAAACTGTCTTAAGAATCCAGCGGTTGGTGGCGGGCATGCGCGAAAAGAGCGACACTCGAACAATATGCTTGCGACTCTCATCCGTTTCCACAAAAAGCATAGACTTGTCTTTCAGTTTTTTTCGCAGAGCATTTTTCAGTCCAAAAGTGTCTTGCACCATCTGGCGAGCTTGCTCATCTTTCGGCGGGTTCCATTTCGCCTCTTTGTCAAATTTTCCGGCAGCAATAGTGTGGGCGTCGGCTATGCCCTTTTTGCGGAGCACGGGCTTATCGTATGTCACAGCTATGAGCACAGCCTCCTGCGTTTCCGAGTTGAAATCCACAAATATCGTCATGCCGTTCTGTTTCCACGTGCGGCGAATACTGCCGTCATCCAACACTGAGGACTCGTAATCCTTGCTCAGTGTGGTATCGGCCTCGTCGCGGGTCATAGGCATGTGAAGCTGGCTGAGCTCGATGGCCCACGAGGACGTAAAACCTGTGGCGATGACACCGAGAAGTAGGAAGAGAAAGCGTAGATACGACATGGCTCGTAAGGATTCTTGTTATCCGTGATGTAGAAGGGAAGTCTCTCTTCTATATCATCTAAGTTCTCTTGTCAAGCTTTTTGTTATGACAATTGTAAATAAATTTACTGTCTCCATGAGCCTGTGCCGACAGGAAGACGCCCCTCGCCAACAGGTTGGTAACGCGTGGAAGCGGTATTGCCAAGAAGAGGGACACCGAGAGCAGCATGCCAGTACTTACTCATGCTCAATCCCGTGTAGCAACCATAACTCACGCACTCGGCACCGGGAGCAAAGGCTGTGCGCGAGATGCGGAGGGCGATATCTTTTTCGTGGATCCACTGCTTAGAGGAGCCGATGATGCTGTTGCTGTAGTCCAACATAAAGGCGTGAGCATTGGAGTGACCAAAATAGATGAAGGAAGTAATGAGTCCTTTGTTGCGCCCCGCGCGATTGATGGCACGGCAGGCTTCGTCGGCAGAATCCACCAGTACGAGATGAGCAGCATATTTGCGAGCTGTTTCGCGGATACGACTCACATAATCCACGCCCTCCTCGTGGCTACGCGAAACGTAGGCGGGACGGTACACGATCCATACAAACTCTTGTTTTGGGTTTTGAGCACGCCGCATCTGCATACGTACCGTGGAAGCTCGTATAAAATTGGCCCACCAATTATCGTGTTTGGCCGGACCTCGCAAGTATTCCCACGATTTCAGCGCAACCCCTCCGGTCAAAATCACCTCCACTCCGCTGGCAGGAGAAAAACCGCAGCACAAGATCAGGAAGCAAAGTTTGAGCCACCGCGCCATGCGCAGAGGCTACTCTCAGCAGAGGCAGATGTCAAGCTGCGAACTCGTCAGTCGTCAACGCCGCAGGGATTCGTATCCGCCAATACGTCTTCCCGAACCTCGTCACCTTGCAAATCGAAAATTTTGTCTGCATAATGCCTCGTTCTTTTCCCCTCCATTTTCCTCTCGAAACTCGAAATTGCCGCTCTTCGTATAATTTTGTGGAATGACCCCACAGAGCAATTCTACAAAGTCGGCAAATTATGCGGTAACAACCAA
>CANRJD010000048.1 GCA_947630815.1 uncultured Akkermansia sp.
GGTCTATACAAGTTGTTATAAAGTGACCAACATACGCACAATTCTTGCATCACTCCCATGATCTGCTGGTAACCGTATCTATCATACCCGAAAAAGTCTCGACAATGCGTCAGATTCTTCTCCTCGACGTAGGCCTGGTCGTTCTTTACTCCGGCTCGAGATCGCGTCAGATGCAATCTGCTTCCTATCGCTTCTCGCATCAGCGACCACTGGATCGTTTCCCAACTCATAAACTCTCCTCCATTATCTGTGTCTATTCCCAGCCATTTGAACGGGCAGCTCTCTTCTGCCGGACCGTAATGATCTATCACCTTGCGTGCTGATCGATTCCACATCGCTCTCACCTCGGTCCATCCGCTCCATACGTCCGTTATCGTTAACAGCCATACAAATGATCCGCTCATATCTCCCCCGCATAACGCCACACAATCTGCCTCCAACCATCCCGGCTCATGCACGTCCCATCTCTCGCTGCGTTGCTCAATAAGCCCCTTCACTGCATCTACGCTATGCCCTATGCGCCAGTTTTTCTCTCGCGGTTTGCTTTGGCGATACTCTCTGATAAATCTATCTATTTGCGCCGCGCTTATGCCGCTTATGCGCTGCTTTTGCTCCTCCCCTAGTTGTTCGCGTCTTTTATCGTTGTTCCACGACTGCAACCACAACCTTAATGCGCTTTTCAATCGTCTCCCGCTCCAATACCCTGTTTTATCCCATACTGTGCGTATGATCCTTTTGTCTTCCTCTGTGTATTTGCGTGGTCTGCCCTTATTTTTTCTCCTTCCTTCTCCACTTCCATCTCTTTTCCCGGAAAGTAACTTCTGGGCGTACTTGCGTGTATACCCGGTTATTTCGCAGTATTGTGTGAGTAATGCTCCATGCGCTTTCTTGTAGCTGAGCCTCGCATACTTGTCGCGGTACTTCTCTGTGAGTTCTCGTATGGTTTCTTTTTTCACGGCTGGTTTTATGATCGTTTTTTTCGGCGTCCTGTATTTTTGAGGTAACCGATCCTAACCCATTGTACCATTCTTTCTTTTCGGCGTCCTGAATTATGAGGTAACGCGTTGGCGTATGAGGTAAAAAATTGTACTTGACATGTTCCAATAATAGCGTATCATATGCGCTCGCCCGCTAGGCGCAAGGATTTTTTAATACCCGTAAATAATAAGACTATGAGCAAAAGAACCTATCAGCCTTCCAAGCGCTGCCGTAAGCGCCAGTTTGGATTCCGCGCACGTATGGCGTCCAAGAATGGGCGTGCCTTGCTGGCTCGTCGTCGAGCCAAAGGGCGCAAGCGTCTGTTACCGAAGGGGGCAGAGGTGCATTATAAGCGTCACACCGTCCAGCACGGCGTGTGATGTCCCGGTGAGCCACGGGGTGGCCCGCGAAAGCCGGGGAAAGCAGATACCCCCGCCGGAGATGCAACTGAAGCGCCAGCATACTATCAAGCGAGCCGGAGAGTTCGCCTACGTGCGTGCGCAGGGTCATTCGCGCACGGGGCGCTACTTTGTGATGAGCACCGCGCCGTTCCGGCAGGAGGGAAATGACCGCTCGTCGTGCTTCGGTATTGTCACGACCAGACGAATAGGGCGTGCCGTGGTGCGCAACAGGCTTCGTCGGCAGGTGCGCTCTCTGTTGCGCGAGCAAGGGGATGCTCTGGGGGGAGGGAGCTATGTGGTAGTCGTGGTGCGCCAAGGTGCGGTTGGAGCTGATTATGACGCTCTGCGCAGGGAAATGAAGAAGTTGATAGCGTACCACGGACAAAGAGCCATAGAAGAGACATGATAAAGAAGGCCCTCATATTGCCGGTGCGATTTTATCAGCGTTACCTCAGTAGGCCGCTGCACGTGTTGTGCGGGCCGATGTCGGGTTGTCGATTCAGGCCGAGCTGCTCGGCGTACTTTATTGAAGCGGTAGAGGTGCATGGAGCGTTCAAGGGTGCGGCGCTGGGAATATGGCGTATCCTGCGATGCAACCCATGGGGCGGTTGTGGGTATGATCCGGTGCCTCCGAAAATTCAAAAAACACACTAAAATATTATGGATAAAACAGGTTGGTTTGTTGTGACAATTTGTGCGATCCTTCTTGGGATCAACTGGTATTACTCCACCCCAGACCCCCCGCCTGCTGCACAACCAATAGAGCAGCAGACAAGTTCAGCAGAGGCGACTGCGGTACCTACTTCCGCAGCCGTCGCAGAGGAGGTAACACAGGGAACGGAGTCCGCAGCTGCTGAGGTTGCTCCCGCAACCCCTGAGCCGCAGGTGGTGGCTACCCTCGTTTCTCGCAATGCCCAAGGGCAGGAAGTAGCCAAGTTTGAGTTTCAGAACATTGGCGGTTCCCTCCGTTGTGTGGAGATGGCGGGCATGGCCATCAACAGCACTAAAGATGATCTCTTGGACGCCGTAAAACTCAATTCGCAGGCGAGGCAAGGCATCGGCACACTCATGTTCGGTTTGAGTGCGGACAAAGATCCGGTGTTTGATAGCACGGATTATCGTGTGGTGCCAGCTGAGACGAATGACAAGCAGGTAACGCTGGAGGGGCGACTCAACGATCTACGCATCGTGAAAACTTACGCTCTTGTATCCCAACAGGTGGATAAGGAAACGGTGGCGGGTAATGCGTACTGCCTGCGGCTCACCGTGCAGGTGCAGAATATGGGGGACAAGACACGCCGAGCCAAGAATTGGGGCGTGTATGCGGGGGGGGCCGGGCCAATTTCGCCTACAGAGTGGACGCAGTTCACCTACTACATCCGCAATGAGAACAAGTCCTTCCGGAAGGAGAGTGTCGGCAGCTTCCGTCCGTGGTTTGGAAGTGCAAAAGAACGGGTGGTGGAAAGCGGAGAAGACTCTGTATCTTGGGTGGGCGTGATGAATCAGTATTACGCCACTCTGGTGCAGCCTAGCGACGGGCAGGGAGTAAATACTTACTATGCCGCGCCTCTGACCAACATCACTTTGCCGGGGAAGGAGCACAAGACCGCCGAGGGCGTGGAGAGTGCTGTCGGGGTGCCGGAGTTTACACTGGCTGCTGCTGTTCCGGGGGCTGCTGGTGGAGTGCAAACTCTTTCCTACACCATTTTTGCCGGGCCGAAGCTGAATCTCATGCTCAGCGACATGACTAAGGAAATCCCAAAGATTGACCACATAATGGACTACGGGATCTTCCACGTTATCAGCTACCCAATGAACTGGCTCATCAATGTGTTTTATGGCTGGTTCGGCAACTGGGGATGGGCTATCGTGGCGATGACGTTTGTGGTGCGTCTGCTCATTTGGCCGCTTTACCGCAAGAGCTACATGAGTATGAAGAGCATGAGTCTCTTGCAGCCCAAAGTGAAGGAAATCAGGGAAAAATATGCCAATGACCAGCAGAGGGCGAGCATGGAGATGATGAATCTGTACCGCGATTATGGCGTATCCCCCTTGGGCGGATGCCTGCCTATGTTCCTGCAAATTCCGATCTTCTTCTCCTTTTTCTATGTGTTGCAGACCGCTGCAGAGTTCCGCGGCGCCCCCTTCATTGGGTGGGTACATGATCTTTCGCAGATGGACACTGTATGCACACTGCCAATTTTTGGGTATGGCCTGCCGATCAATGTGCTGCCGGTTGTGATGGTCATTACGATGCTGCTGCAAATGCGCATGACCCCGCAGGTGGGCGGTGACCCCATGCAGCAGCGTATCATGCGACTTATGCCGCTCTTCTTCTTCGCTTTCTGCTATTATTACCCGAGCGCGTTAGCTCTCTACTGGACCACGACAAACATCATTTCCATCATCCAAACGTGGATTATTCGTCGCTTGCCCCAGCCAGAGCTTCGCAAAGCGCCCAAACAGAAAGGACCAAAGCGCAAGAGTTTCATGGAGCGCATGATGGATGCCCAGAAGGCAGCCATGGCCGAGCAGCAAGCTCGTCAGCGCCGCCGTTGATATGTGCGCTTGAAAACTTCGTTGACATCGAGTGAAAGACTGACTAGGATAGGTGCATGAAGCATGCTTCTTTCAGATGGATGGTGCTGCTGGTGGGTGTGCTGGCAATGACACAGGCGGGGTGCAGGCCGTCTTCTCCCAAATGGAGTGAAGATTATGCGGGAGAGATGAAGAAAGCGGCAGCGGAAGGTAGCTTGGTGCTCGTGTTGGTGGATGGTCCCGGTTGGAATGCACCTAGTGATGAGTTGCACCGAGGAGTGCTTAGAGCTCCTGAATTCATCGATTTTGTCAAAGAAAATCATTTGCGCCTTGTGGAGGCAGTCATTCCGAATCCAAGAGGCAAAGGGGTGAAACAGGATGAAGCAAATCGGTTGCAGGAGATAATTGTCAAAAGTGGCGTGCATGGTTATCCTACGTTGGCGCTGTTCGATAGTGCTGGTTACGCCTTCGTCTCCTTCTCGAGTACTGATCTGAAGCAGGTGATATCCACATTGCGCAGTGGGGTGGAGCAACAAAATAAGTTTGCCGAGACAATGGCGGAGGCAGAGACTTTGCAAGGGGATGAGCGTGTGCAGAAGCTTATGTCAGCTCGCGAACTTCTTCCGGAGGAGCGACGCGATGCTTATCCCGGTCTCATTGATACGATTATCAAGAACGACCCGGAGGACAAGACGGGCTTTCAAAAGCGTATTGCCGATGCACAGCAATTTCAGGAGCAGATGACGCTTTTCAACAAGCAACTCGCTGAACAATTGGGTGATGTGAGCAAGCTGAAACCTCAAGAATCGCTGAAGATGTGGCGGGAGAGTGTGCTCGAACTCCTGAAGAAAGACGTTTGGGCGCCGATGGTTCGCCAGTTCATTTACCAGAGTATTGTCGTGAGCTATTTCCGGGAAAACAAACCGAAAGAAGCTCTGCCATACCTGTTGAAAGCGGCAGATGCCTACCCGGAATCGCCGCAGTCCGAGATTATGCGTCGCGAGTACGATCGGTTGACGGCGGAATTGGAGAAGGAAAGTGCGGAGCGAGAGGTTCCTGCCAGGTCTGCCGAATCTCCCGCTGAGCAACCTGATGTGCAATAAATTGTTACGACGGTAGTGCGCCGATTTCCGCAGCCCTAGCCAAGCACACGGCGAAGGAATCCGCAAAATCCTGTGGACGTCGCGCCAGCCATGCTTTTACCATGTTTATCGGGAAGGGAATGACGGCGGATATTTCCGCAGCTGGGAAGCGAATCTTGCCATCATACCGAGCGATGTAGAGCATGACGTGTTCCATGCCTGTAGCGGGGGAGGGGGTAAGCTTAGCGACAGGATGCAGAGGGACAGTGTCGGATATGCCAAGCTCTTCAGCCAGTTCGCGGTGGGCGGCGTGTTCGTAGTCCTCTCCGGCATCCAAATGTCCAGCGGCAGAAGAATCCCACACGCCCGGGTGACGGTCTTTGAGCAGGGATCGCTTTTGCAGTAGCAGGTCTCCACGTTTGTTGAACACGAAAATGTGCACAGCGCGGTGGATGAGGCCCTGCTCATGCACTTCCCTTCGGGTTGCTTGCCGCAGGATGTGATCCTCCTCATTCACCACATCGAAAAGCTCGGAATCCTTTTGGGGCAGCGTTGCCAAGGGGTTGGTATCGTAGGCGCGGGTGAGGTGAATCCACTGCAGCAGACTCAACTCCTCCGCACGCGCGGTGGGAGAAATCCCCAGTTGCGCAGACACGACCGACCACGATGGCTCCGTGGGCAGTTGCTTGTGCATTTGCTTGCGCCGGCAGGCAAAACAGCGCCGCATCAGTTCGTCCATGAGTCGGTGGTCGTACACTGGTAAACTTCGTGCATCCCGCGGAGTAAGCAGCATCACAGCGGAGTCGATTTTCGGTTGCGGTCGGAATGCTGAGGGTGGCACGATGCGCATGAGTTGTCCCTCCCAATTCATTTGCATGCGCAGCGAGAGTAGGCCGTACGCCTCATCCCCCGGCTGGGCAAGTATGCGTTCCACTAGCTCTTTTTGCAACATAATGACCGCGCGGCAGAAAGGGCTTTCTCCGTGCAAAAAATTAGCGAGAATAGCGCCGCCGGCAGAATAGGGCAAATTACCCAAAAATTTGATCGGTTGTTCGGCGAATAGGCAGCGCGGATCCCACTTGACGGCATCCGCATGATGCACCTCTACGTGCGGGACGTTTGCCCAGCGCGTCTTCTGATACTCTGCCAAGCGGGCATCGTACTCCACGAGGATAAGTTTGCGGCACAATGGCGCTACGTGTTCCGTGAGAGCCCCAGCGCCGGGACCCACCTCCACCACACAGTCGTTCGGTTCAACCTCCAGCAATTCCACGATACGCTTGGCGATATTCTCATCCACTAAAAAATTTTGGCCGAGAGCCTTGGAAGGCGTGACGCCGTATTGCTCCAGTACACTGCGGATTTGAGATGCATTCATGCGTGCGGGGAAGATGTGAAATGTTGCCAACCGCCGGAGAGGACAGTTTGAGTCTTCTCCGTCAGTTTGCCGATGGGAAAGAGTCCGAACTGCGCACATGTTTCAGAAGCCGTTTCGGGAGCAAGGGCGCAGAGGAGCTCGTAATCTTCGCCATCGTTTAGTGCTTCTTCAGCTGTGCAACCTGCATGGAGCGGCAGTTTCGCTTCATCAATTTCGTAGCCGCAATGGCTCGCATCGGCCAGACGCGGCAGGTCTACCGCAAGACCATCGGAAAGATCCATCATGGCGTGCGGGCGCGGTTGCGCAGTTTGGAGCGCTCTACCTAATTCGATGCGCGGAGAGAATGTGAGATGGCGGTTGCTCTCAAAAGAACCACCAAGGGGACCGGAGACGCAGAGAATATCGCCCGGTTTTCCACCACTGCGTAAGATAGCGTGTCCGCGTTCCACACGTCCGATAAGGGCTACGTTGATGATCAGGCCCGGTTGCGGAAGCGAAGAGGTTTCACCACCGGCGATGGATACGCCATAAGAGACCGCCAGATCGGCCAGACCAGTGTAAAGTTCTTCTACAAACTCCACATTGCGTTGCGGGTGTATCAACAGGGTAATGAGCGCATGCTCCGGGATGCCACCCATGGCTGCGATGTCCGAAAGAGCACGCGCCAGCGCTTTGCGACTCATGAGTCGGGGTGCGGTGTCGGCCGTGAAATGGATTCCCTCCACCACGACGTCCGTTTTAAGGAGGGTGTCCCACTGAGTATCTCTGCAGGTTATTGCGCAGTCGTCGCCCGGTCCGAGGATGAGGTTAGACTGCTCGGTATTCGGCAGGAGGGCAAGCAAGCGGTGCAGCAGCGCCTGCTCTCCGAGCATGCAGATGGGTGTGGGTACAGGGTTCATGCAGGGGGGCCTACGAAAGGAGAATAGCCGCCATCACAGAAATGGCGTTGAAGATGAAGTGCACCAGGATGGGGGCTACGAGTGTGCGTGTTTTCATATAGAGCCTGCACTGAAGCAGAGCGAGTACAAAGAGCGGAATGAGCTGCGGCAGAGAGAAATGGATGGAGGCGAATGCCAACGAGGAGATAGCGGCTCCGGCGATGGTTCCCCATTTGTCACGAATGATGTTGAAGAGAAATCCGCGGAACAGGCACTCCTCACCAATGGGTGCAATGATGAGAGCCTGGATAATGACATAGCTGCGCATTGTCCAATCACCCGTCATGACCATTTTCACCGGGCCTTGGAGAAGGTCACTGTCAGTCGCCTCAGCGATGGCTTTCAAACACCCGGATTCCTCGAAAAATACATTGAATGCGATGCTCAGGAAAACAACGGGTATCACCGGCAGCAACTTGCTGCGCATAGGAATTGGACGATGCAATCCCATCGCGTTCGTACATCCGGTTACATAGGTCAGTCGGATGATGAATGGCAGGTACAAGAGCAGCATTCCGAGGCATGAAATCACCAAGCTGCTCAGAGAGACGTCGGAGGTCTCGTCTCCGCCGTTAGTGGGAAGACAAGAAAACGCCATGAACACGAATACCAAGAGGGCGCCGAGTGCGTCAAAGATATTGGGAAAAGAGGAACCGGGGAAAAGAGGGATACGTGGCAGCTTTGGCTCGGCATCATTGCAGCGTTGCAGGATTTGCTTCAAACCACTAAGCACAATTGGCAGCCAGCAGAGAAGCACGGCTGCAATGATGATAGTGATATTCCAGACGTAATATGTGGGCATAGATAACAGAGGAAGGTTAGGGAAGACGCCAAGGACTGCGTAATCGCGTGTATTCCGTACGTGGTAGCAGAATGTACACCGGGTTGCGCGCAGGGTCGAGCCGCGCGATGATGGAACGCAGATTTGACTCAGCCATAGAAGTGCAGCCCGCTGTAGGCGCAGCGCCGTCGCGCCGCCAAATGTGGAAGAAAATGGACGAACCAGCACCCACAACAGGGCGTCCCGGGGTTTCCTGCGTGTTGTGGCAGATGAGCAACTTGATACTGTGCGCGTAGTCTGTTTGGCGCATTTGCTCCTTGAGTTCCCACGGAGTGGAGGCGGGGTGGCTCAAGCGGACGTGGCGATTGTACAGGTGTGGCTGGGATGGGTCAGATACCCAGAGGTCGCGTGGATCGACTTTCACCTCAGGGATGCCGCGATGATGCTTCACCGGGGACTTATGGGTGGTCCACAGGCCACCGATGCGGAAGATGCCGGCGGGGGATCGCCCATCGCCTTCGCGTTTGGTAGTGGATCCGCGAGGGTTGGTGTGCAAACCTAGCCCCCATACCAGCCCGGCACGACCGAGGCGTCCCTGCACAGGACCGAGTACGCGTACCCATTGTCCATTTGCTTGCTTCTCTACCAAGGAAAGGGAGACCACGGAGGAGTCCCATCCGTCCGCTATGCCGATAACGGCCTGTGAGCAGTTGGCGGGCAGTTGCGCGAAAGCAGCGCAACTGCACAGCACAAAGAGGATGAGAAAGACAAGGCGCTTTTCCATGATCTCAGCAACACACAACTTCATCTTTTAATGCAATATGCACACCGGCTGCTCCCTCGCTTTCCAAAGCACTCTGCAGGGCCTGGGCACATTCGGGTTCGCCATGCACGAGGAACACGCTCGACTTTTTGCCCTTTGTATTTCGGAAATATTGCAGCAACTCACCGTGGTCGGCATGACCCGAGAAAGAATCCAGGCTGCGAATTTGTGCCCGCACTGGGTAATGACCGCCCAAGATAGGCACATCCTTTGCACCGTCCATAATGCGACGACCCAAGGTATTGGCGGCGCAGAAACCAACGAAAAGGACGGTGTTTTTCGGGTTGCCGATGCCGAGCTTGAGGTGATGCAGAATACGTCCGGCCTCGCACATGCCAGAGGCGGAGATGATGATCAGCGACTTTTTAATATCGTTGAGAGATTGAGATTCGGACACCGTGCGGCACATGTGCAGATTGGCGAATGAGAATGGGTCTTTGCTGGCGAAGAGGGAAGCATAGACATCCTGGTTCAAACACTCGGAATGTGCTCGGAAGAGCTCCGTGGCGCTGATGGCCATCGGACTGTCCACGTACACCTGTGTCTTACCCAGCATTCCTTCTTCAAAGGCGCGATTGAGTAGGAAAAGGAGCTGTTGCGTGCGTTCCACTGCAAAGGCTGGAATGTATATTTTCCCTTCGCGTGCCAACGCTTCGCGAATTTCACGGTAGAAGCTCTCATCATCGCGACTGGGCGCCTCGTGCCGCCGTCCGCCATACGTGCTTTCCATAATCATGATGTCAACATTTTCCACCGCCGCCGGGTCGCGCAGCAGCTCATTGTTTCCCCTGCCTACATCGCCGGAGAAGAGCAGACGTTTGTGCTTGCCGTCTTCATGGTCATCGATATCCAGTACTACCTGGGCAGAGCCGAGAATATGCCCCGCATCGTAAAAAGTGAGTGCGATACCATCGTCGATGACCATACGGCGTTCGTAGCTGGTAGCCACAAAGGAATCCAGACACTTGCGCGCGTCTTCCTCGGTGTAGATGACCTCGGCTACGGTGTCAGTGCCGCCCGCACGCTTGTGCATTTTGGTGAGGAAAGCACAGTCGTGTTCCTGAATACGAGCGGCGTCCACCAGCATGATGGCGCAGAGCGAACGCGTGGCATGTGTACAGTAAACATTGCCCTTAAAACCACGCTTCACGAGATTGGGAATGTTGCCCGAGTGGTCGATGTGCGCATGGGAAAGAATGACATGGTCGATTTCTTCTGGGTTGAAAAGCGGGAAGTCGCGGTTGATGCGTAGCTCATCAGCTCGGTGTCCTTGGTAGAGACCACAGTCTAACAGAATTTTTTTGCCGTTAATTTCCAAAAGGTGCTGAGATCCGGTCGTGGTGCCGGCAGCACCACAAAAATGTATTTTCATGGTGTCTGAGTGAGGTTGGTGTGAAGTTCGTGGTATTTTTTAGCCGTATCGCTCAATTTGTACGGGTAAGGGATTTCCTCCGGAGGGTCAGGCGGCACGGTGTACCATTGTGAGAGCATATCTGCCGCGCTGTCAGGATCGCCAACAGGAAGTATTCCCATCGGCTGCATGGCTTCCAAATAATCCTGCACGGCGCCGTGTCCATATCCCACCGTAGGACGCCCAAGCGCCAGCGCCTGCAGTGCTGAAGCGCTATAGGTGATGGGCTTCGCCGTGAGACATAGCACCGCATCTGCCGCGCAGAGCAGCCCGCGTAAATCCTTTGGTGGATCCACGCGGGTGATGTGCTGCTCCAGTCCGGCGGCACGTATTTCTCGGCGCAGAGATTTAAGGTAACCTGGCTCAGCAAAACGGGTGGTGCCCACCAGTAAGGCATGTGCGGGAATATCCTGGCTCTGCAGGATGCTCAGGATGGGGATGATGTCTCGGGTGCACCATGGTTCGCCAATGGGAGCGGGTAAGCAAATGACAAAACGGCCTTCGAGTTGCGGATGAACTGTGCGTAGTTGGCTGAATTCATCAGTGCTGGGCACGTAGCCGGGGTAGTATTGCAGCTCGTTCACACCATGCGGTATAATCCAAGATTTAATGAGAGAGGGCTGGATGTTCTTAAGAAAGTTGCGCAGGTCAGTGTGAATGATGCTGATGGCATCACAGCTCAGCAGGTGTGTGTGATCGATGAAATCCATCTGTTGAGGGTAGGTACTCAAGGAGCCAACTAGTTTGGGTCGTTGCTCGTTTGGCAGACTGGAGCAAGCGCGTGTGGCAATAGCTATAGCTTCGTACCCGTACGCTTGCACAATATCCACGCGCCGTGAGCGAATAATGGAACGCAGGCGCATCACCTTTCCCCATAGTCCGGGAAGATGTCCCTTATTGAAACGCACAAACTTAAATTTCTCGCTGATGATAGGGGTGAGCAATTCCCGGTTCGGAGCTGCCACGACGCTCGTTTCTCCGAAAGCTTGCAGCGCAAAAGCCAAATCTACCGCCAATGCGTTCGGGCTGTCGGCGCTCAACTGAGGTACAAAATGCAGTACTTTCATAACAGGGAACGGTAGAGACTGAGGTGAGAATGTATCATATCTTCGCGCAGGTAGGGGCTCGCGACGGGTTCGAGCAACTTCGGCGGGTTGCGGTACCAATTTGCCAGGCGTTCCGCTGCAGCTTGTGGGTTACCGACAGGAATAAGACCCTCGGGTAAAAATTGGCGAAGTTGCTCGCTCACACCGCCGTGGTTATAACCCACCACAGGACGACCAAGAGCAAGCGCTTCCAGAGTTACCTTACCAAAGCTTTCCGGTTGCAAGGAAAGGTTGAGTACAGCATCACTCACGGACATAATCTCGCGCAGGTCATTGCGATGATTGAGTCGGGATACGTGGTTTTGAATTCCGGCGGCACGTACCTGTTCATCCAATTCCGCCGCCAATTTTTCCTTACCCCGTTTGGTTTCACCAATAATAAGGACATGCGCAGGCACCCCGGCAGAGAGTAGATGGCTGAGCAGTGGCACTACATGACTCTGTCCCTTGATGCGTGAAATACGACCTGGCAGGCAGAGCACGTAGCGTCCCGTCAGCTCCGGGTGCTCGGCGCGCCACTGCTGCAGCCACTCCTCGTTCGGATGAAAGGTGGGAAAAAAGAGGGAAGTGTCCACGCTGTTAGGAATTACATGGACACGTTCGCGTGGTGTGCTCGGATAGTTTTGCAGGATGTGCTCGCGTATGCATTGCGAGACTGCCACCACCGCGTCTCCACGTGTCATGATGCGCGAGTATGCATTTACCGAGTGAAATCCGTGAAAACTTGAGACCAATGCCGGGCGTTGCCGGGCGGGTAGTAGTCTGTATGCAAAATGGAGCACCCAGGCGGGCACACGCGAGTGCACGTGTACGATTTGCGGCGCTTCTCTTTTCAGTAGTTTGGCCATGCGCCACACCTCAATCAACAAGTGCGGATTCTTTTTTTCAATCGAGCGGCGAATGTGTCCGGCGCCGGCAGTCCGTATCTGCTCCACCATGCGCCCACCGGCCGACACCACCGTACACTCCTCCCCACATTGCACCATGCCGCGGCAGAGTTCTAGTACAACTTGCTCTACCCCGCCGGAGGAGAGCGACGGTAGCAGGTGCATAATCTTCATGAGATAATTTTCGGAAAACGTTTGAGAATGAACGATGCAGCTCGATCTGCCTCGCGTAGCGGAGATGAAAGCTTCAGTTGATGCGTGGTGAGCCACCGGGTAAAGGTAGTCACACGCTCTTCATCCACAAGCTGAGCCAGTCCACGAGTCACGCGACCAGGGGCTTTGCCAATGAGTCTAGGGTGTACAGGCATCTCCAAAATACCCACCGGTGCACCGCTGGTAAGCGCTTCATACACCATCGACACACTATCCTGCGTGACCCACACATCTTTGGCCGTGGCTAAATGCTCAGCCACCCAATCCTGACCAGTGGTATCCACCGGAACTACGCGGATGCTAGGGCAGGAGGTATGCAGCATACCCACAAAATCGTCCGGCGTTCGACGTGAGGTAGTGAGGGTGATCTGCCCATTGTTGTAGCGCACTAGCGTGGAGAGCTGGGTGATAAGATGATCCTCGTCCCATCCGAAATCCTTGCTGGGGCCGCCAATGAGCACTAATGTATCTCGCTTTTCAGTATTTGGAGATGCAACGATGTTGTTCACAGCACCGTGGGTGAGCAGTACATTAGCGGGTGCATGGTTTTCGTTGATATAGTCGTGGCGTGGCGTGATGCAAAGGTCGAACCAAGAGACGGGCAGACTGGGTTTCATGCATACGATGCAGGGGCAGCGTTTACTGTGGGCCAGGCATAGAGCAGCCAGGTGAGTGCCGTGCCCAGCGCAGAGTACCAGACTGGGTTTTGGCAGTTCCTCTCCCTTGGCAGTGTAACGCATTTTTTCGAGTAAACTCAGGTGTGCCACATCCACCTCGTGAACGCTGTGTTTGCTACCGGGGTGCAACTCGCAGGCATGGCGGATCAGAGCATTGGCCAAACCGCGTGTTTGCGATAGGTGCCCTTTCTTACCGTCGCTGACGATGCAGATGACCATGGAGTGAGTTAGCGGAGGGGCAGGGTGACTGTGCCGTGCAGTTCCTGTCCGAGGAAGGGGTTATTCAGGGTGCCGCATGCGAGCGTTTCTTCGGTTACTATATTGCTGACTCGCGGATCAAAAAGCAGGAGGGGAGCCGCGTGCCGTGCGCCTTCGTCTTGTTCCCGAGGGTTGGCAATCTCTGCAGGTTTCAAGCAACATGCCCGTACCAGTTCTGTCCAGCTGAGAAGACCTGGCTCCACCAGTTTGGTGTAGAGCGCGGGCAGCATGGTATCCAGCATGACCATGCCCGCTGGTGCGCTGATGAAGTCCTGCTTCTTAGAGAAAGGGCTGCATGGTGTATGCGCACTCACCATGCAGTCGATTGTGCCGTCTTTCACCCCTTCCAGCAGCGCATCGCAATCGGCTTGATCGCGCAGCGGCGGGATCGTTTTGAAAACGGTGTTGTAGTCACCGATCTGCTCATGAGTGAAGAGGAGGTGGTGTAAGGCAACTTCGGCCGTGACATGTACTCCACGTTCCTTGGCGCGTCGGATGATGCGTACAGATTCTGCTGTGCTTACCAGTTGCAGATGCAAGCGTGCACCGGTAGCTTCTGCCAGACGGATAAGTGTTTCCGTGCCAATTTCTTCAGCGCAGGGTGGACAGGGGTGTAATCCCAAGTTGTAGGCGGTGGTACTTGGATGGGCGTGAGTGTGTTCAGTGAGTGCCGGCACATCGGCGCGCACGGCAAAGATGAGGCCCAAATCCTCCGCATACTGCATGGCGCGGTAAAGCATGAGGGTGTTGGAAGGGAAATTCTCTCCATCACTTAGAATGTGTACGCCGCGCATAGTGGCCAGCGTGTTGTAGGGGGCCTGCTCCAGTCCTTGCATGCCCAGCGATATGCAGCCTGCCGGCGTCATATCGGCCACGGACCGCACTGTGGCAGCCTCGCGGAAGCTATCCAGTGTGGCGCCGTTGTCAAAGCAAAAAGCCGGAGATGGCAACACTAACATACCCCACACACCACCGTGGATAGCGGCCTCCCCTGCGCGCATGATGCACTCGCGTTTGCTGCGTCCGGGTATTTCGATGTGTGAGTGCAGGTCATAAAGAGCGGGCATAAGCAACTTGCCGGAGGCATCAATTACACGGGCGTGCTCCGGTATCTCCATTTTTCCGACCGGTTCAACATGCTTGACGTCCGGAAGGGGTATTCCGTCGAGAAAGGCGGTGGAGGTGTTCTCGGCAGCCGGGCAGAGGCAAAGGTCAAAGTGCTGACCGGTGATAGCCCAAGTGGCATTGGTAATGTAAGTATTAGTCATGGGACAAAGTGCCTGGAGTAAGATGGTAAAGGATGCTCATGCGAGCTGCGATTCCATTTTCGACTTGGTTGCAGACAAGACAGTTTTCGTAGTCCATGGCGGCATCGCAAAGTTCAACCCCGCGGTTCACAGGACCGGGGTGCATGATGCTCATGCCTTGGGCCTCAATGCGACGTAGCCGTTCTTCCGTTACGCCGAAAGCCTGGTGATAATCCGCTGCCGGAAAGAAGGGACTGTCAATGCGTTCGTTTTGAACGCGCAGTAGGTAGATCACATCCGGTTTCCATGTGAAGACTTCGTCCCATGTATGCAACCGTGCAACGCCGGTGTGTTCCTTGGGCGGCACCAATGAGCCGGGTCCCATGAAGGCAACCTGTGCGCCGAGCCTCCTTAGGATGAGACTGGTAGAGCGTGCCACGCGACTGTGTCGTATGTCACCGACAATCACAACACGTCGCCCGGCGATTTCGCCGTATTTTTCGCGGATGGTAAAGGCGTCCAAAAAGGCCTGGCTGGGGTGGGCATGAGCGCCATCGCCGGCGTTGATGACGGAGGCATTGCAATGGCGAGCGATGACAGCAGGAATACCGCTGTTTTTATGTCGCACAATGATGTAGTCCATCTTCATGCTCATGAGTGTGTCGATGGTGTCGTGTACGCTTTCGCCCTTTACCACAGAAGAGGTGGCAAGGGTGAAGGTAGTGACATCGGCCGAGAGGCGGTGGGCGGCTACTTCAAAGGAAGAGCGGGTGCGGGTGCTGGGTTCGTAGAAAAGGGTGAGCACGGATTTTCCCTTCAGCGCAGGCACTTTTTTCACGCTTTTAGTAAAAATCTCTTTCATCGCTGTGGCGCTATCCAAGATGGTATGGATATCCTCGTCGCTGAGCGATTCAATTGTGATGAGGTCTTTTCTGGGTTTCATGACAGGGGGTAAATGGGGATCAGTAGAGCACGGCATCCTCGCCGTCGGTTTCCTGCAGGTGCACGTGCACTTTCTCGGCACTTTCCAAGGTAAAGGCGGCATAATCCGCATGTATCGGCAGTTCGCGCCGCCCGCGGTCCACCAAGCAGTGCAACTCAACGCGCGCCGGTCTGCCGTATTCAAAAATGGTTTCCAGAGCTGCTCTTGCTGTGCGTCCGCTCTGAAGGACATCATCCACCAAGATCAAGTGCATATCATCTGTTGAAAAAGGGAGATAGGAGCTGCGCAATGCCGGGCGCTCTTTGCGCAGGTCCAAATCATCACGGTAGAGTGTGATGTCAATGGCGCCGTATTGGGCTTGCACGCCACGTTTTTGTAACGCGGAGGTAAGACGGCGCGCGAGTACGTCACCATGACTGATGAGCCCCACCAGACTCGGCGGTTTGCTCCCGCTGCAAGCGGCGATATGGTCTGCCCAGCGCTCGAGAGCAGATGCGATGTCGGTGGAGGTTAGCTGAGGCATGGCAGAACTACATTTGGGCAAATTGGAGGATGCGGTGGGCAGCCATTGCAGCATTCAGCGGGGTCTTTTTGTGCAAGCCTACCGTGGTGGCAGGCACCCCACCGGGTAGTTGGCTGATGGCCAACAGAGCATCCATCCCGTTAAGTGGTCCGCACGGTACCGGCACCCCGATGACAGGTAACTTCGTATTCATGACCACGACACCTGGGAGAGCTGCAGAGAGCCCCGCCACGCAGAGCAGCACTGCTTGCGTGCCGTCGGCGTCCAGCTTGCGCAAATAATCCAACAAGGCACTTAAATCTCGATGGGCAGAGTATATAACTTCCTCATTTTCTATACCATGCTCCGTGAAATACTGTCGGGCGGGCTCCATGAAGGGCAGGTCGCTCTTACTGCCGTAAATAGTGATAACTTTCATGTGGCTTCCATCATACCACCCCGCGCCCACGCGCGCAAGGAAAAACAAACAGCACATGGCGCTTGGCGGCGCCTATGTACGATGGACGATGTACGATCATTGGCATCCCATAACGTCGTCGATGCGATGACGTCATACGCATAATTACGGGGGTTGGCAGGGGGGATT
>CANRJD010000049.1 GCA_947630815.1 uncultured Akkermansia sp.
CCCTGCCGGTTCGCCCTCCGGGCAGCGCATCCGCGCTGTCCATACGCACTTACAGCCGTCGTGCGTGTTGTAAATCGTAAATCGTAAATAATCAAAGCCTTATGCTGTATGATGTGCTATGAACTGCCATTGGGGGCGCTTTTTTTTGGAACGGATGTGATGTACCCCACGTTTCAGTTGAATCTTTGCGCTGGATAAATCACAGAAACGTGCTTTAATAGAAGTATGAGCGAGGAGCAAATGGTAAAACAGCCGGAGTGGATACAAGTGCGCGGCGGACGGGTGCATAATCTGAAGAATATCGACGTGGATGTACCGCTGCACAAAGTGGTAAGCATTGCTGGGGTTTCTGGATCCGGTAAATCATCCCTAGCATTGGGAATTCTGTATGCAGAGGGCTCACGGCGCTACCTGGAATCGCTTTCCACATACACTCGACGCCGCATGACGCAGGCGGAAAAAGCGCAGGTAGATGATGTGCTGTACGTGCCAGCGGCGCTCGCACTGCGGCAGAGGCCGGGAGTGCCGGGCATACGCAGTACTTTCGGCACAGGCACGGAGCTGCTCAACGTGATTCGACTCATGTTCTCGCGCTTGGCGAGTCATCGTTGCCCGAAAGGACACTATGTTCCCCCCTCCCTGCATGTGGCGGCAGATCAGGAATTGGTGTGCCCTGAATGTGGAGAGCATTTTATGGCACCCGGAGCAGAGGAGTTGGCATTCAACAGCCAAGGCGCGTGCAAGCGCTGCGATGGCACGGGAATCGTGCTGACCGTAGATGAGAGTACGCTGGTGCCCGATGAGTCACTCTCCATCGATGAGGGTGCGGTGGCGCCATGGCAAACGCTTATGTGGTCGCTGATGAAGGATATTGCGCGCGAAATGGGAGTGAGGACGAATGTGCCCTTCTGCAAGCTTACCAAAAAGGAGCGTGATATCGTTTTTCACGGTCCCGCAGTGAAGAAAAATATCATCTACCAAAACATGACCAGCGGTGCTGCGGGCGATATGGATTTCACATACTTCAATGCCACATACACCGTGGAAAACGCGCTCTCTAAAGTGAAGGACGAAAAGGGAATGAAACGCGTAGAAAAATTCCTGCGCCGTGATATATGCCCGGAGTGTGGAGGAACTCGCTTGAGTGATCGTGCACGAGCCCCGCGTCTGCGAGGTCTTTCTCTGGCGCAGGTATGCACACTTCCACTGGCCGAGCTTGAGGAATGGGTGCGCGGTGTACCGGCCTCTCTGCCGCGCGAGATGAGTCCGATGGCAGAAAGTATCTGTGCCTCTTTCCACTGCGCGTCAAAACGACTCATAGATTTAGGGCTCTCGTATTTGTCAATGGATCGCGCGGCGTCCACACTCTCCACCGGTGAACGTCAACGCATGCAGCTGGCGCGTGCCGTACGCAACCGCACCACGGGTGTGCTTTATGTGCTCGATGAACCCTCCATCGGCCTGCATCCTTCCAATATCGAGGGACTAACCGCCGTAATGCGTGATTTAATGGCAGATGGCAACACTGTTGTCCTCGTGGATCATGATACACAAATACTGCGAGAAGCTGACTGGCTCATTGAGCTTGGGCCAGAAGCTGGAGCTGGCGGCGGCCGCATCATCGCGCAAGGACCGCTCAAGCAGGTCATGCGCGATCCACACTCACGCATCGCACCCTTTCTCACCGGCAAGCGGCGGATCTGCATCAGCGCTCCCCTACCCCTCAAAAAGATGTTTGATCTCGGGCGTATCAGCCTATCCACCGATGCGATCCACACCGTCAAACCTTTACAGGTGGATTTTCCAAAAGGTCGTCTAAGTGTCATCACCGGTGTGTCAGGATCCGGCAAGACAACCATGATTCTTGAGAGCCTAGTGCCCGCATTGGAATCCAAATTAAAGGGGCAAAAAATGCCTGAGCACGTGCGCAGCATCAGCGCGGAAGGCATTACCCAAGTGAAGCTAATTGATGCCTCACCCATCGGTATCAACGTGCGCTCCACAGTCGCCACCTATGCGGATGTACACGATGAGCTTCGCAAGGTCTTCGCCCGTACACCTGACGCCAAGGAACACGCTTACAAATCTGGTGATTTCTCTTACAACACCGGGCGTCTTCGCTGCTCCACCTGCGATGGCACTGGCATCATCAATTTGGATGTCCAATTCTTACCTGATGTGCAGATCCCCTGCCCAAGCTGCGGCGGTTCCCGTTATGCGAAAGAGGCCAACTGTATTCGACGCGTGCCTAAAAAGGGAGGCCGAGCCAATACCCTACCAGAACTGATGGATATGAGCATTGATGAAGCTCTGTCAGCTTGCTCAGATCTACCTCTTGTGGCACGCAGACTGCAAGTGCTGCATGACCTCGGATTGGGGTACCTGACCCTAGGGGAGGAAACACCGGGACTATCAGGCGGTGAGGCGCAACGACTCAAACTTGCCGGCGAAATGGGACGCGGTCAGGAGGAGACTGTCTTTGTGTTCGATGAGCCGACCATTGGCCTCCACCCACTGGATGTAGAAAGCTTGCTGCACGTGTTCCGTACTCTTGTTGCCCACGGGGCAACTGTCATCATCATTGAACATGACCTAGATATCATCCGAAACGCCGACTACATCATCGACATGGGACCCGGCGGCGGTGAACTGGGAGGTAAAATCATCGCCTGTGGCACCCCTGCTGACATCGCCGCTTGCCAGGTCTCCATCACCGGGAAATACATACAATAAGGATCTACGATTTGGGGAGCTCGTGCGCCGAGGGCGCGAAGAGAACCGCATTTTCCAGAATCGTCAGTGGGTAGTGTTTTTCGTGGGAAGGATGTGCTGAAAGAAATGCCCCGGCGTTCACTGCGAGGAGACGCCGGGGCAAAAAGTTGAAGGACTCGTATAAGACTCAGAGCACCTCGGGGGCGAGGGACACGATCTTCATGAAGCCCTTTTCACGGAGCTCACGAGCGACTGGTCCGAAAATACGAGTGCCGCGAGGGTTGTTGTCCTTGTCGATACACACAACAGCGTTTGAATCAAAACGCAACACAGATCCATCATCGCGGCGGATAGGCGCAGATGTACGCACCACGACCGCCTTCACAACCGTTCCCTTTTTCACCGCAGCGGTGGGGATGGATTCACGGATATGGCAAGTGATGATGTCACCGATGTGAGCTTGATCGGTCGCTTTGCCAATGACTCCGATCATCTTGGCAGTGCGGGCTCCGGTGTTATCGGCCACCTGCACGAGAGATTCCATTTGAAGCATAATTGAACTCCTTTCTTACTTTAGTGTTTGATGACCTCCACGAGTTCCCAGCGCTTAAGCGCAGAGAGCGGTCGTGTCTCACGGATGCGGACGGTATCGCCAACCTTGGCGCTCTCCTGCTCGTCATGCGCGTAGTACTTCTTGCTGCGCTTGACGATCTTCTTGAACACCGGATGAGGGACGCGTGCAACATATTCCACCACGATGGTCTTGGTCATTTTGGTGGACACAACAACGCCCACGCGGGTCTTGCGCAGTCCCTGGGGTTTGGTTGTAGTAGTTTCTTCACTCATATCAGGATAAATTCTGCGTTAGGGGTGATTAATTTTCTTGGGCGCTGCCTGCGGGAGCAGAAACGCCTTCTCCCTGCACCGTGAGGGCACAGGCAAGTTCCTTGCGCAGCAGGCGCAGCTTCTGGTTATTCTCCAGAGAGCCGGCACCGTGCTTGAGGCGCAGGTCGAAAAGTTCCTTGCGGAGGCTGCGGATATGGGCGGCCAACTCCTTGGCGTTCATTCCGCGGAAGTCTTTAGCTTTCTTGACAGGCATATCAGTAATAATCAGGTTAAGAGTTGATAAGGTTTATGCCTGGGGTCCCACGCCCTGGCGATAGACGAAGCGCGTGCGGATACCCAGTTTGTTGGAAGCGAGGCGCAGAGCCTCCTTCGCTGCGGACTCGGTAACACCACCGACCTCAAACATGATATTGCCGGGGCGGCAAACGGCCACCCAACCCTCTACTGCACCCTTACCCTTACCCATACGGGTGTCAGGCGGGCGCTTGGTAAAGGATTTCTGCGGGAAGATACGGATGTACACACGCCCGCGACGACGCAGATAACGGTTGATGGCCACACGGCAGGCCTCAATCTGGTTATTGGTGACCCAACCACGCGTAAGCACTTGCAGACCGAAGTCACCGAAGGCCACGTAATCTCCGCTCGTTGCATTGCCTCCGCGATTACCGCGGTGCATTTTGCGCAGATTACCCTTCACTCGTTTTGGCATTAAAGGCATATTATGATTTCCTTTCTATCATTAGGGGTTCGAGGAAGCATCAGGCGTCGCGTCGGTTATTCTCAGAACGCTCGCGGCGAGGGCGGGGAGCTCGGGAGCCGGACCGATTGTTCGCAGCCGTACCTCCAGCATCCGGACGCTTGTTGATCCAGCATTTCACACCGATGAGGCCGTAGAGTGTGCGAGCCTCAGCAAAACCGTAGTCGATAGGAGCACGCAGTGTCTGCAAGGCCACCTTGCCCTCACGATATTGCTCAGCGCGAGCAATGTCTGCACCGCCCAAACGCCCCGCGCAGCGCACGCGAATTCCATCAGCACCAAAGTCCATAGCTACCTGCACAGCACGCTTCATGGCGCGACGGAAAGAAACGCGACGTTCCAGCTGAGTGGCAATGTTCTCCGCCACCAGTTGAGCATCCAACTCCGGCTGACGAATTTCCAAAATATCCAGCTTCACCTGAGCGCCGCCGCAGAGCTTGGTGAGCTCAGCCGTCATCTCCTCGATGTATTTCCCCTTAGGACCAATGACAAGACCGGGTCGAGCGGTAGAAATGGTGACACGCACGCTGTTCCACGCGCGCTCGATCGTGATACGCGAAATAGCTGGAGAAGTGCCCTTCAAGTCGCTATTGACTTTCACGGTGTAGTCCTTGATGTACTTGCGGATTCTGAGATCTTCATGCAGCTTGGCCGCATAATTCTTGCCAACGGCGTACCATTTGGAGCGCCAATCTTTCGTTACAGCAAGACGAAAACCGATAGGATTTACTTTCTTTCCCATATTGTGTAAAAAGGTTGGAATGCTGGGTGATTATTTTTCGTCGTCATCGGACACGACCACAGTGATGTGGGCTGTGCGCTTGCGAATCACATTTGCGTAGCCACGAGCACGCGGCATCGTGCGGCGAAAAGTCATTCCTTCGTCCACTTGCACACTCTTGAGTACAAGTTCGTCAGCCGCAAGACCATTGTTGTTCTCTGCGTTCGCTACAGCGGACTTGATCGTTTTATTGATCAGGTAGGCACCCTTCTTGGGCGAGTAGCTCAGCACATCTATCGCCTTGGAGACAGGCATACCCTGCACTGCCGCAGCTACGTCACGCATCTTTTTAGCTGAGATGCGGGCATTTTTGCATATTGCTTTAACTTCCATTGTTGTGGTTTTACTGATTAGTTGTGACAGACACACGATCCCCCACGTTGACGGAGAGGTTGGGGTTGAGATGCTGCTGCACGAGGAGGCCGGAGACCTTCTTGCGCACATCGGTGACAATGGCGCGCGCGATGGCCTGATCGCCCCGGGATATCTCCATGGGCATGCCCACGCGTACGCGCGCCTCGCGCCCCGCGTTGATGACGATAAGTCCGGACTCAGAATCAATGCTGAGCACCTGAGCCTCTTCCGGCGTACCGGAAAGTTCATCTTGCGGAGCCATTCGCATACCCAGAGCGACTTCCTGCTCACGCAGGGCCGCCTCCAAGGTCTGGCGAGCTGCAGCGTCCTCCACCAAAGCAACGCTCATGTAAGCATTAATGGCGGAGGCAAGATTCATGGCAGCCTTTCGCAGAGCCTCAAGCTCTGCGCGAGTGCTCTCCAGTTGTGCCGCAGTATCGATGATACGCTCCTCACTCTCCCCAAGAGCGGCACCGCCCAGGGCTTCCAAGCGAGCACGAATTTCGCTCACCTGCTTTCTCGCCTGGTCAGCATCAGCCCGCGCGAGAGCATAACTCTCGCGCAGGGTAGCCACTTGCTTCTCAAGTTGAGAGATCCTGTGTTGTGTTCCACGATCGGCCTCCGCAGCGCACACCAAGCCCGCCACTCCAAAGAGGAGTAGCAACGCTCTGCATGCGTATTGGGGGAAAATGACCATGGGGTTAATTGTTAATCCTACAAGTTATTTCTTACCGATGCCTCCGTGCGCCTTGAAAATGCGCGTGGGGGCAAATTCACCCAACTTGTGACCCACCATATTCTCCGTCACATACACGGTGGCGAAGTTTTTACCGGCGTGCACCAGAAAGGTGAGACCCACGAAATCGGGCACCACCATGGATGCACGACTCCAAGTCTTAATCGGCTTGCGGTCGCCACTCTGCAGCTGGGCATCCACTTTGTCCAGCAATGATTGGCTCACGAAAGGTCCTTTTTTGAGGGAACGTCCCATTGTATTCTAATTGGTTAAATTTTGCTATTACTTGCTCTTACGACGCTGCACAATGAAAGTATCGCTGGGCTTGCGGATGCGTCGGGTCTTCTGACCCTTCACATGCCCCCAAGGAGACTTGAGGTGCTGACGTCCACCACCGGACTTGGACTTTCCTTCACCACCACCATTGGGGTGATCCACCGGGTTCATGCACATACCGCGTACGGTTGGGCGGATACCCATCCAGCGGGTACGACCGGCTTTTCCGGAAGATTCATTCATGTGCTGCGCGTTACCCACCTGTCCGATGGTGCAGTAACAATCCACGCGGAAGCGACGCACCTCACCGGAGGGCATCTTCACGAGCGCATATTCACCATCGCGGTTGGAAAGCACGGCCTGCTGCCCGGCCGAGCGAGCCACCTTTCCACCGGATCCGGGACGGATCTCGATGTTGTGGATGGCTGTACCCAGCGGCACATTCTTGAGGGGCATTGCGTTGCCCACCTTCGGGGCAACACCTTCGCCGCTCTGTACGGTCATGCCCGGTCCAAGACCCACAGGAGCCAAGATGTAGCTCTTCGTGCCGTCCTGGTACTGCAACAGGGCAATGCGGCATGTGCGGTTCGGATCATACTCCACGGCGATCACTTTGGCAGCCTCGTGACGGCTGCGGTGGAAATCGACCAAGCGATAATGACGCTTGTGACCACCGCCGATGTGGCGCGTCGTGATACGACCATTGTTGTTGCGGCCTCCGCTCTTGCGCAGTGGCTCGAGCAGTTTCTTCTCAGGGGCCCTCTTCGTGATCTCATCAAAAGAGGGGAGCACCTTGTAGCGGTTGGAGGGGGTGGTAGGCTTGAATGACTTAAGTGACATGGTAGCTTACTTTGTTAAAGGTTCATACCGACATCAGACCAGCTCGAGCGATTCACCCGGAGCAAGCTTCACATAAGCTTTTTTCCAAGCGGGGCTCACACCGTAATTCTTGGTGCGCTTGCGGCGCTCTTTGCCATCGTAGTTGGCAGTGCGCACGGCGACCACCTTCTTGCCCAGCAGCTTCTCCACAGCTTGCCGAATCTCGATCTTGGTCGCTTTCACAGCCACCTCGAGCGTTACCTCGCCGCTCTTCTCGTGCAGCAAGGTCGCCTTTTCCGAGATGCGCGGACGCTTGATTACTTCGTGTATATCGTTCATGTTACTTGGTGCGGTTGGCTATGGTTTCCAGAGCAGAATCAACAAACACCACCTTGCCCGCATGGAGCAGGTGCTCGATGTTCATCTCCGCCGCGCTCATCAGCAGCACGTCCGCCACATTGCGACCCGCGCGCTTCGTAAGTTCGTCAAACTGATCAGCCACGATGAGCACTTTGCGTGCGTCACCGGCGATATCTTTCACCGCCGCCACAAAGCTCTTCGTCTTGCCGTCCTCAATGTTGAAACTCGGCACGCTGAGCACCTTGCCCCCACTCAAGATGTCTCCCAGCACGCGACGCAGCGCAAGCTTGCGCACGCTCTGGTTCACTTTCTTGGAGTAATCGCGCGGCTTCGGCCCGAACACAACGCCGCCGCCCACGAAAAGGGGGCTGCGCTTGTCGCCGTGGCGCGCGTTGCCGGTGCCCTTCTGGCGGTAGATTTTGCGGTTGTTGCCACTCACCTCGGCACGCGTCTTGGTGCAGGCGCTGCCCTGGCGACGGTTTGCTCTATAGGCCACGATGAGGTCGTGCACCGCCTGGTCGCCCTTCTCGGGACCCACGGTCACAATGTTTGCCTCATGAGCGGCTTCCAATGTCAATTCTTTTGCGGACATAGATAAGTTCTCCCGGGTTCGTCTTGCTTATTTGGCCGATTTCTTCTTGGCGGGGCGGATGATGACCACGCTGCCCTTAGCACCGGGAACCGGCCCGGATACCAAAATAACCTGGTCATCTTTGCGCACCTGCACCACCTTCAGGTTCTGCACGGTCTTGCGCTCATTTCCCATGCGGCCGGGCATCTTCTGCCCTTTCCAGACGCGGGAAGGAGTGGCGCAAGCGCCCACACCGCCGGTGCGACGGTGCATCATGCTGCCGTGGGTCATGGGTGAGCCGTGGAAGTTGTGTCTGCGCATCACGCCCTGGAACCCCTTGCCCTTGCTCGTGCCAATGACATCCACCCACGCCCCCTCTGCGAAAAGCTCGCAACCGGGATGGGCAGCCCCCTCTTGCGGCAGATCGGCGGGATCCACGCGGAACTCGCGCAGCGCCTCCGCCGGCTCTATGCCCAGCTTCTTGCAATGACCGGCGACGGGACGGCTCAGGCGACTCTCTTTCTTGGAGCCGTAAGCTACCTGCACGGCGGCGTAGCCGTCCTTCTCGGGCGTCTTAATCTGGGCGAAGACATTTCCGGTCACGTCAATCACGGTCACAGGCGTCATGGCGCCCGTTTCTTTATTGAAGACGCGGGTCATGCCCACTTTCTTTCCGATAAGTCCTAATGACATGTCAATGAATCAGGGTTAGGGTCAAATCTTAATTGCGATATCCACGCCTGCCGGCAGGTTGAGCTTCTTGAGCTCTTCCACCGTGCGCGAGGTGGGGTCTACGATGTCGAGCAGACGCTTGTGCGTGCGGATCTCGAACTGGTCAGCTGATTTCTTATTGACACGAACCGAGCGGTTCACAGAGAACTTCTCGATGCGAGTCGGCAAAGGAATCGGCCCGGCTACTTTCGCCCCAGTGCGCTTGGCAGTCTCTACGATCTCGCTAGCGGATCGGTCGATTGCACGGCTATCAAAGGCGCGAAGTCGAATGCGGATTTTAGGACTTTGCATGAACGTGCGGTTATGTTAGTTGTTAATAATATGGATTAAAGAAGATTTATTTAGCATTGCCCCCACGAGCCTTGACGATCTGAGCGACAAGGTTGGGCGGCACCTGCTCAAAGTGCGATGGCTCCATGGAATAGGAAGCCAGACCTTTGGACAGGGTACGGATGTCGGTGGAATAGCCGAACATTTCTGCCAACGGCACAGCAGCAGTGAGCACGCACTCGCTGCCTTTATGCTCCATGCTGTTCACCTGGGCACGGCGACGGTTGAGGTCACCCATGATATCGCCCTGATTTTCGGCCGGGGTAACCACCTCTACGCTCATAATGGGCTCCAGCAACACAGGGGCGCACTTGGCAAAGGCGTTCTTCATGGCAAAGATGGCAGCCATCTTGAAGGCGTTTTCATTGGAGTCCACTTCGTGGTAAGAACCATCCACCACGTCCACCTCCACATCTTCCACGGGGTAGCCGGCCACAATACCGGAGTTCATGGCTTCATTCAACCCGGCGTACACAGCATTCATGTATTCCTTCGGAATGGCGCCACCCACGACCTTGTTGGCAACCTTGAGACCGCTTCCGCGCTCGCCCGGGCGCATGTCGATGATCACATCACCGTACTGACCGCGACCACCGCTCTGCTTGACCAACTTGCCCTGCACATGGTCGGCAGACTTGGTGATCGTCTCGCGGTACGCGATCTGGGGCTTGCCGGTGTTAGCTTCCACCTTGAACTCGCGCTTCAAACGATCCACGATAATGTCCAAGTGCAACTCACCCATGCCGGCAATAATGGTCTGACCGGTTTCCTCATCCGTCTTGACGCGGAAAGTAGGATCCTCCGCAGAGAGGCGCTGAAGGGCATTACTCATCTTCTCCTGATCAGCCTTCGTGAGAGGCTCCACAGCCATGGAAATCACGGTGTCTGGGAACGTTGGAGGTTCGAGCGTGTAGTCGTAGTCATCACTCGCGAGAGTATCGCCTGTGGTCGCATTCTTCAGTCCCACGATGGCAGCGATATCGCCGGAGAACACCTCATCTACATCCGTATGTACGTTGGCCTGAATCTGGAGCAGACGACCCACGCGCTCGCGTTTGCGGGTGCGGGGGTTGTAAACTGTGTCGCCCTTGCGAATCACGCCGGTGTACACACGGATGAACACCAAGGAACCCACAAACTTGTCCGCCCACAGCTTGAAAGCAAGCGCCACAGGTTTGTCGTCATCGGAGGGGACGATTTCCTTTTTCTCAAAAATCTCGTAGCCATTCTCATCCACGCCGGAGGAGATCGTGGAAGTCACCGTGGCAGCCTTGGCCTCCAGCGGGCTGGGCAAATAATCCACCACAGCATCCAAGAGAGCCTGCACGCCCTTGTTCTTGAAAGCAGAACCACCGGCCACCGGCACAAACTCATTCGCAATGGTTGCGCGACGGATAGCGGCCTTCAATGTGGGGGCATCTATGGGCTCCTCCATCAGGAAGAGCTCGCCGAGCTCTTCGTCCACGTTAGCCACGCGCTCCTTGAGATCATCCAGCGCAGCGGCAGCCACCTCCTTCAGATCATCCGGTATTTCCTCCACGGTGTAAGTAGAACCCAAGCGGTCAGAATCCGCGTAGATAATAGCCTTTTGGTTCACCACATCGATCTGCCCGCGCAAGCTGTCCTCAGCCCCAATGGGCATAAGTACCGGCGCCGCATTGGCACCCAACTTGGTGCGAATATCGTTGAGCACATTCTCAAAGTTGGCGCCTGTGCGATCCATCTTATTCACAAAGCAGATGCGAGGCACATTGTATTTGCTGGCCTGGCGCCACACCGTCTGCGTCTGGGGCTGCACACCGGCCACACCGCAGAACACCACAATCGCGCCGTCCAGCACGCGCAGACTGCGTTCCACCTCGGCAGTGAAGTCCACGTGCCCCGGGGTGTCAATCACGTTGAGCTGGAAGTTTTGTCCCTCAAACAACTTGTAGCAGCCCTCAGCAGGCAGCTGCTTCCAGTTTGTGGTCACAGCAGCAGAGGTAATAGTAATACCGCGCTCCTGCTCCTGCTCCATCCAGTCGGTCGTGGCAGCACCATCGTGCACCTCACCGATCTTATGGATCATGCCGGTGTAGAAGAGAATGCGTTCGGAGAGCGTGGTTTTGCCACCATCAATGTGCGCCGCGATACCAAAGTTGCGGTAACGCTCCAAAGGTTCCTTGCGGTCGGGACTACTTACACTTGCCATTTTTTATTCTTAAGGTTGAGTTTTTGTTCGTTTTCAGGGCAAAAAAAGCTTCCGCGGGTATTACCAGCGGAAGTGAGCAAAGGCACGGTTCGCTTGAGCCATTTTATGCACGTCATCACGCTTACGCACGGCGGCACCTTGGTTGGCGGCAGCTTCCTTGATCTCATTAGCCAGCGCTTTCGCCATGGGCACTCCCTTGCGGTTGCGTGCATAGCCGATAATCCAGCGCATTGCCAGAGCCTCGGACCTCTCCGGAGCCACTTCCAGCGGTACTTGGTAGGTAGCGCCACCCACGCGGCGGCTCTTCACCTCCACACGAGGTTTGGCGTTCTCAATGGCACGGGTCAGCACTTCCAGCGGACTCACCATTTCCGTACCCTCGTTGGCGATATCAATCGCCTTGTACACGATGCGCTCTGCCAGCGAACGCTTGCCGGAAAGCATCACCTTGCCGATAAATCGCCCCACCAGCGCGGAATCGTACCGCGAATCGTGGTGCTCCATCTTCTTATAGACGCGTTTGCGACGTGCCATAGCTCAGTAATTTAGTTAGGGTTAAAGCTTACTTTTTCTTAGCAGTAGCTGCTGCACCTTCCTTGGGTCGCTTTGCACCGTACTTCGAGCGGCCGCGACGGCGTTTGTCCACGCCCAAGCAATCCAATGCCCCGCGGACGATGTGGTAGCGCACACCCGGCAAATCCCTCACACGACCACCACGCACCAACACAATGGAGTGCTCTTGCAAATTGTGCCCCTCGCCTCCGATGTAGGCAATGACTTCCTCCCCGTTAGTCAATCTCACCTTGGCCACTTTACGCAAGGCGGAGTTCGGTTTTTTCGGCGTACGGGTCATCACTTGAAGACAAACCCCGCGACGCTGCGGACAGCTGTGAAGAGCGCGTGACTTCGACTTCTCTTCCGGTACGGTGCGTCCCTTGCGGACGAGCTGATTGATGGTCGGCATGTTTCCTGCTAGTTGATTGTTTTCCAGGCTATGCCGTCAATACTCCGACTTCCACTCTTCCGAGAGAAACTGGCCGTTTTTCCGGCGGCTTGCCCGATAATCCCCTCGTTTTTCGCAATGCTAATGCGCCCAAAGGGGAGCTCAAGTTTACCATTTTCTGTCCGCTTGGCAAGTCTTTTTTTCGTCCTCGTGGCATTTTTTCACAATTATTTCAGTAGAAAAATTCGCGGCATAGCAGCCGAACTCCCCAAATCGCACTTCGTACATCACACATTGTAAATAGGCAACCGCATTTCTAATGCGGTTGCCATGGGCGAGCACCCTCCGCGGACAGGAAAGATCAGTGGAGCGGCGCAGGCGAGGCATTGCTTTCTGCGTCAAAATAAGCTACCACCTGCTTCAGTGCTTTGGCTCGGTGAGAGATGGCGTTTTTCTGCTCAGCAGAAAGTTCAGCGAGCGTGCAGGAGAAACCGTCCGGTACAAAAAGGGGATCATAACCGAATCCTTTGCAACCCCGGGGCGAAAGAGTAATGCATCCCGGCAGGCAACCTGTAAAGTTGGCGAGCGCCTTTCCATCCCGTGCCAGGCACATGGCACAGGCAAAATGCGCACGGAACGGCGCCAAACTCGGCAATGCCGTCAGCTCGGCAAGCAACTTGCGGTTGTTCGCATCATCGTTTCCATGGTCCCCGGCGTAGCGGGCAGAAAGGATACCGGGCATCCCGGAAAGAGCCTCCACACACAATCCGGAATCATCTGCCAGTACCATTCCCCCAATGCGAGCAGAAATCTGTTGAGCCTTGAGCATGGCATTCTCTGCGAAACTGCGTCCAGTCTCCTCCACTTCCGGCAGCTCCGGGAAATCAGCCAGCGTCCTAATATGGCATGAGGGTATCATGGCAGCAATTTCCTGCGCCTTGTGTGCATTGCGCGTGGCTATGACCAGTTCCATATTCATCGTTTACGAGTGCTTGTTGTCAAGTTCTCCGGTCGGGATGTCCAGTGTGGCGTTGTCGTGCGGAAATACGCGGTGTAGGAAAGTTAACAGCACCGTAAAGCCAAGGAAGGCAGAGAGAAAATCTGCCGTTGTTTGCGATAGCCACACTCCCGGCTCACCCAGCCATTGCGGCAGCAGCCAAAGCGCCGGTATCAAGAAGATTAATTGACGTGTGAGGTTCAGGAAAATGCTCATCACCGGCCTTCCGATGGCTTGGAAAAAATTGCCAATGACGATTTGCGAGCCCACGAAAACGAAGCAGATACCCATGAGGCGTGTGCCGAGCGTTGCAAGTTCGATGAGGCGCGCTGAGTCCGCATCTTCGGCACTCACAAAAAGACGTACAACCTGCTCTGCAAATATCTCCATGGTCGCCGCGCCCAATAAGGTGATAACGGTAGCCCAACAGATGGCAAGGAAAAGCACCCGGCGCACGCGGCGGTAGTTGCCAATGCCCAGATTATACCCGGCAATGGGTTGCAAGCCCTGAGTAATGCCCAGTACCACCATCACGAAAAGGAAAAGCACACGGTTCACCACACCATAAGCACCCACGCCCATCTCGCCATCAAATTGCAGGAAGCGCTGGTTAAAGAACATCACCACCACGCAGCCCACGATATTGAGCAGGCAGGGAGGCAGCCCAACTGTGCAAATACGGCGCACCAATTGTGATTGAAGTGCATAAATGCCGCCGCGAAAATGCAGCACATGCCCTGCTCCCGAAAAATGCCGTAACACCCAGATCATCCCCACTGCCTGTGCTACTATTGTGGCGAGTGCGGCTCCCGTCATCCCCCAATCCCACCAACAGATGAAAATGGGCGCCACCACCACGTTCACCACCATTGAAATAATAAGACTCACCATCGCCTTGCGCGGGTAACCGCTGGCGCGCATCAAATGATTGAGATTCATGAAGGTACTGCTCACCGGAAATCCCCACATAATGACCAGCATGAAATCGTAAGCCGGTTCCAATGCTTTTCCCTCTGCACCGAAAACCGTCAATATCTCTCGAAGCCAAGGAATCGGCAACCAACCCACCGTGACTCCCAGAAGCGTGCTGAGCATCACGCAATGCCCCAACACCCGGTGTGCGCGGTCAAACTTCCCCTGCCCCAATGCAATGGATGCAGTGGCTGCACTGCCAAGCCCCACCAACGTGCCCACCGCTACCGTCAGGTTCATCACCGGGAACACCAACGCCATGCCGGCTATCGCAAGTGCACCACACCATTGTCCCACATAAATGGCATCCACAATATTGTACACCGAAGTTGCCACCATCCCCACGATCGCGGGCAGAGAGTAGCTAAGCAACAGCGAACCCATGCTGCGCTTTTCCAATTCCTCCAGCTTTGCGTCCTTTGCCATTTCAAACCGTGGTCACCATGATGATGGCTCTAAAGAAACCCTCTGCATACGTTAAAACCCGAAAAATCTACGCAACGCGCACATCACAATAAATCGTACATCGTAAATAGGCAAACGCATTTTCTAATGCGTTTCTCCCGGTTCGTCTTCAAAGGCAATGGACTTGGTCCAACCATCGCGCGGAGTGTATGTATTCGGGAAGATTGCCCGGGCTACGTCGCGGTAGGCCTTGGGGTTGGGCATGGACGGACTGTAGTGAGTCAGCCACAGCTCTTTCACCCCTCCCGCATCCGCCGCCATTTGCGCAGCTTCTTCGAAAAGCAGGTGCCTGTTGGCCCAGCTGCTCGCCAGCATATCCGCAGTGCCATACATACCCTCACATATGAACAGATCCGAATCAGCCGCAGCGCGAGGAATGGCCGGAGTGGGCCGTGTATCCGTGCAATATGTCACTTTGATACCCTTACGGGGCGGACCAAGCACCATATCAGGCGTAAAGGTGCGCCCCCCATCCTCCACCGTCTCACCACGCTGCAAACGCTTCCATAAAGGCATGGGAATACCGGCCTCCCTCGCGCGCTGCACATCAAACTTTCCTACGCGCGGCAGCTCGAAAGAATAACCGTAGCAGGGCACGCCGTGATTGAGTGCAAAGGCGTGAATATCACACTCTAAGAAAAACATCGTCTCCTCCTCCGTCTCCATTTCCGACACCCGGATATCGAAGGGCAAATTGGGCACAATGCAACGCAAGGCACGCACCACCCTTTCCGTACCGACCGGTCCCACAATAGAAACATCCTCCGTACGCCCGCTGTTACCGATACTCAGCAACATCCCGGGAAGCCCGCTCACGTGGTCGGCATGCAAATGCGTGAGCAGAATCTTGTCGATCGGCTTCAAACTCATCCCCGCCTTTACTGCCGCCACCTGCGTACCCTCCCCACAATCGATTAGCACGCTATGTCCCCGGTAACGCACCATCAGTGAGGTAAGCCACCTGTTCACCATGGGCAGCGTCCCGCCCGTCCCCATTAGACAAATATCTAGCACGCTGCATAGTCTCTCATACCCGACTCCGTGTGTCAATCATTATGATTTACGAATACGCTATGAATCCACATCACACGTGTCCCAATAAAATCTTCTCCGGACTCATTTAACCCGTTTTCCATGCTCCTCCTATGGATAAAGGAAGTGAGCCAACAAGACGGCAAACTTCGCCAAGTTCGCGCGCAAGCGCGGGAATTTCCAAATCGTACATCATACGTCGTACATCGTACATGGGCAGGCCCCGTCTGCCACCGGCCGTCACCGTCGCTTTGTAACCACGTCTGATCATGACTCCAGGACATCCCGTTCGCATTCGCTCCGCACCCTCCGCGCAAAGCGCGCTAAAATCGAAATCGTACATCGAAAATCGTACATCGTACATGGGCAGACCCCGTCTGCCTCCGTCGTACATAGGCAAACGCATTTTCTAATGCGTTTGCCTTGATGCACATTCGAAAAAGCCCGGATGCGTGTGGCGACGCATCCGGGCGTAATCCAATCCCTAATCTCGTCTTCCTGACCGATTAAAAGCTCATCCTGATGCCCACAGAGCCGGTCGTTTCGTGGGAGTCTCCGCGCAGCACTGTTTCGGCGCTGCCGATAATTGCCGTTTCCTTGCTCACAGGCACCGTGAGCGATGTTCCCAA
>CANRJD010000050.1 GCA_947630815.1 uncultured Akkermansia sp.
GCCCGATATTCATCTTCCAGTTAGCAGCAATAATCGGTGTGCGTGACATAGTTGTATCGTTTTCTAATTGTTCGCTCCACTCAAGAGCAGGGACAAGCCTACCGCTCTTCCCCGCATAAGTCAAGCCGAAACCGGAGCAAACGCATTAGAAAATGCGTTTGCCTATGCACGATTTACGATGTACGATGTACGATGTACGATGTACGAGGGACGAGGGACGATGTACGATTGGAAATAATGCGCAGCAGAGTTGCATGAAAACGATCAAATTTTCTCTGGACTCATTTAACCCATTCCCCATGCGTTACCTATGGATGAAGGAAATAAGCCAGCAAGATGGCAAACCATTGACGATTCGGCATAGCAGTGAAAGCCCCCGAGGGCTTGGAGGGGGATTGGACAAAAGCACAGCTTTTGCCCGAAGGGCGAAAGCGACCGACGGCCGTAAGGTCGATTAACCAAAAGCGATAGCTTTTGCCCCGCAGGGGTGAAAACTGGCGACGGCTGTAAGCCAGTTTGACCAAAAGCATTAGCTTTTGCCCCGTAGGGGTGAGGAGTCGTGGGGCGACTCCGAAGCGACCGCTGATGGGGCGGCGCTGAGTCAACCCGGCACAGCGTTACACCAGATGCTTTCCTCCTATCAACGCGTCATCGCTTTAAGAATTCCGCTACGCTCCTGCTCGGCAATCCCGCGCGTAGCGTGCAAGCATTCAAATTGACTCACCGCCGCCCCATCGGCGGTTCGCCCCTGCGGGGCAGCGCATCCGCGCTGTCCATACGCACTTCCCGCGCCTCTGGCGCGCTAGCATTCAAATCGTACATCGTACGTCGTACATCGTACATAGGCAAACGCATTTCTAATGCGTTTGCCCCGCCCCATAGAGTTTGCACTTGCCATGAGAGGGTTAAAAAGGTATGATAACAGGCATGAGGACGCGTCGAGTCGTTGTTTTGGGGTCCACTGGGAGCATAGGGACGAGTTCACTTAAGGTAGCACGGCAGCTCCCTGATCGAATGCGGGTGGTGGCACTGGCGGCTCATAGCCGGGTAGAGGAATTGGCAGCGCAAGCGCGCGAGCTTGGAGTGAAGCATGTAGCCATATACGATGAACATCAGGTTACTAAGCTGCGCAGCTTGCTTCCCTCGGACTGCCAAGTGCACGCCGAGGCGCAGGGACTGTGCGAATTGGCGACTCTGGCTGAGGCGGATATGGTGCTGGTGGCCATTTCCGGCACGGCGGGCTTGCAGCCTACGCTCAGGGCCATCGAAAGTGGGAAGGATTTAGCTATAGCAAGCAAGGAGGTGCTGGTCATGGCCGGTGAGCTGGTGATGCAACGTGCAGAGGCAGCGGGTATTCAGGTTCTGCCGGTGGATAGCGAGCACAATGCTATTTTTCAATGTCTGCACACCAATGCAACGAGCAAGGAAAATGTGAAGAGGCTTATTCTCACTGCAAGCGGCGGTCCCTTCCGCTGCACCCCGGTGGAGCAGCTGGAATCTGTCACCTTGTCGCAGGCTCTGCAGCATCCCACCTGGCGCATGGGGCGCAAGATTACCATTGATTCCGCCACTCTCTTCAACAAAGGGCTGGAAATGATTGAAGCCCGCTGGCTTTTCGGCGTACCCATTGACCGGGTCGATGTCCTTGTGCACCCGCAAAGCATCGTGCACTCGCTGGTCGAGTTTGTGGATGGCTCCCTGCTGGCGCAGTTGAGCTGCAGTGATATGTGTTTCCCCATCCAGTACGCCATCACTTATCCGGAACGGGTGGACGGGAATCTACGCCCACTGCGCTTGGAGGAATTATGCAGCCTGAGCTTCGAACTGCCGCGCTGCGATGCTTTCCCGGCCTTGGATTTGGCGAGACATGCTGCCGCCACGGGAGGCACCATGCCCACCATATATAACGCGGCAAACGAGGAAGCCGTTCGTGCTTTCATCGCCGGTAAACTGAGCTTCCCGGGGATTTGGCGCACGGTGGAGCGCGTGATGGAACGGGTGTCGCCTCATACGGACAATCCGAATCTGTCCACTATCTTGGACGATGATGCCGCTGCCCGCGAATGCGCCCGTGTCGTCATCAACTAGTAGCACGCCCCGGCAGCAGAATGGAGATGAGCGCGCATCCGCCCAACAGCATCGGGTAGATGAGCTCCGGAATCATTTGACCCGCATCCAAGCCGCTCAGCCGTGAAGCCATCAGCAACTGGGCGCCGTACGGCAACGCCCCCTGAACGAGGCACGAGAAGGTGTCCAGCAAACTAGCTGCTCGCGCCGGGGAAATATGAAATTTTTCAGCAATGGCATGCGCGATATCTCCAACCGTCAGGATGGCTACGGTATTATTGGCCGTGCACAGGTTGGAGAGAGTCACCATGAGGGCAATGCCCAGCTCGGCCGTGCGCTTGCCACGCATACCGCGCAGCAAGAGCCGCACCAGATAGCTGATGCCGCCGTAATGGCGAATCAGTCCCAGCAATCCCCCGGCCAGCAGAGTCACGCAGATGAGTTCGCCCATGCCCAACACCCCTTGTCCGAGGGATGAAAGCCAGGTGTCAATCCCACCGCAAGAAACAAGTCCCAGTAATCCGGTGGCGATGATGCCGATAAAAAGCGCGAGCAGCACATGCACCCCCATCAATGCGAGCACGAGCACAGCCAGATACGGTATGGCGGCCTCCCACGCTATATCGCCCTGCTGAGCCAAAACCTCACCGCAATCCTGTCCACGCACCACATAGATGAAAATGGCCAAAGCGGCGGCCGGGAGCACAATTCGAAAGTTTGCCCGAAATTTGTCGCGCATGGCGCAGCCTTGGGTGCGCGTTGCCGCGATGGTGGTGTCGGAAATAAAACTCAGATTATCCCCAAAAAACGCTCCTCCTACCACAATGCCGCCTATCATGGCGGAGCTGAAGCCAGCCTGCTCTGCCAAACCCACAGCCACGGGCATGAGAGCCACAATCGTCCCAACTGAAGTTCCAATTGAAAGGGATATGAAACATACTGCGAGAAACAGTCCCGCAGGCAACATCGTTGCAGGCATGAAATGCAAGGTGAGCGCTACCGTGGCATCCACGGCGCCCAAGGAACGAGCCGACTCCGCAAAGGCGCCGGCCATCATGAATATCCATATCATCATCATGATGTCCCGGTGGGCGGCGCCGCGCGAAAAAGCCTCTATTTTCTCACTAAACGGGACACTGGGAAAGAGCAGCAGCCCCCACACCGCTGCTGCCATGAAAGCCACGGATACGGGCAAGGCATGAAAACTACCGCTCAGCAAGGCCGTGCCCGAATACAGCACGAAGAAGAGGAGCGGCGCAGTGAGAATCCAGCGCGCATGCAACTTCGTATAGGTCTGTTCCGTGCTTTTCATGACGGTACTTCGGTGATGCCCGGGCGGTCGAGTGCCCCGAGGAGGTTCAACAGGGTCGGCAGATCGCTGCGCCCCTCCAGATATTCGCGATAGGCATGGACAAGAAAACGCGTGCCTGCGGCATCCTCATCCAGACACTCCAGGCGCATCTTTCGCAGTCCACGTTTCAGTACCGCATCAACACAACGCGCCGCCGTTTGAGCGCGGTCGTTAAACAATGTATTGCGGCAGCCCTCATCGCTCAACAGATAATGCTCAGCCCCAGTACGATCGATGACGCGCACGCGGTGCCGCTCACATGGACGTCCGCAATCCTTGAAGTTATGCCCGTGCGATAGGAATGTGCAGAACACGCAGTGCTCGCTGTGGAAAAGAGGCATGTGCTGGTGCAATACGAGCTCCAAATATGGTCCCGCACCACCATCCGATAGTCGGAGAAGCTGATCGGCATTCAGGTCGTACGAAATTGCGCACGTCTGCATGCCGAAGTCAAGCCATAGACGCAGGCTGTACGCATTGGCAACGTTCAGAGAAAAATCCCCGGCCATGGGCACGTCCTGCTCGCGCCAGTAATGCGCTGCCCCAAGATTGCGCACCAGCACGCCGTCCGGCTGCATGGCATGGATATACTTGAAGTACCCCGCCTCGTGTGGTTTCATGATGCGCATGGTGGCGGCCCAGATCTGAACGCTCGGAAAGTCGGAACGCAGGCGGTGCGCCAGTTCTTGCAAGCCGCGCGGGTTGGCAAGATCGAGATACAGCCGCTGCACCCCTGCTTCTGCGGCAGCCAGAGCCTGCTCCGACGTCCGTGCGAGCAAACCAAGCTCGTAGGCTGCTGGTGCAGAATGAGTTGCAAACGTGGGTTTTGCCAGTTTCAGCGGAGGACGATTGGGCATGGTGGGCGAGGCATCCAGCTGCTCCACAAGAGACCGGCGCATGCGGTTGAGTTCCGAAAGCGGGAGCATGCAGTCCGGAGCCACCTGCGCACTCAGACTGCCGAGCACATACCCTGTGCCGCCGAGTCGCCCGAGCTGCTGGCGAAGGGTGTCAGGCATCAGCGAGTGCTTTTCAGCCGGAGCCAGGGGAACGCTGCTCTGCACCCTTACCCCCGCGCAGGTGAGCGTGAGTGGCTCGCCTACCCCGCCCGTAGCACGGATGTGCAGGATCGCATGCGCCGGCACAGCTGGCACACGCAACGGCGCCCATGTCGCCTGTAATTCCTTGTCCAGAGCGGGGTCGGATGTTTTCCACACCAACTGCCCCGGATGCACGCTGCCCCAGTTAATGTTGGTGGACTTTTCGTGGAAAATGAGGGTGCGGTCCTCCACTGCAACAATGCGTCCACCCTGCTCGTCGTTGCGGTCGGCGCCGTTATCTACCACAAAGCCATCTCCGGGAGCAACGGGCACAGACGGCGGCTCTACCAAGGTGATACGGCCACGTGAGCAGTCTTCCACGGTTCCTGCCAGCACACCTCGCTTCTTGCCAAAGCGTCCGTGCGTGAGACGAGGGTGGTCGGTCCCCTCCAGCCAACCGACGGAAAATCCGCGCGAAAACGTCATCTGCATGGCATACATGTCATGACGGGGTGGATGGTGAACACGCCCTCGCAAAGCGGCATCCAATGCCTTCCGATAGGCACGTGTCACTGCTGCCACATACTCAGGCTTCTTCTGCCGTCCCTCGATTTTGAAGCATGTCACGCCGGCGGCAAGCATCTGTGGCAGGAGCTCAATACCGCAGAGATCTTGGGGAGAAAACAGGTACCGCCTCTCACCCGGATCAAGCTCTTGTCCATCCACACGCAAGCGATAAGGCAAGCGACAGGCCTGTGCACACTCGCCGCGGTTGGCGCTGCGCTGCCCCAGACTCTCACTGGTGAGGCATTGTCCGGAGTACGCCACGCATAATGCCCCATGACAGAACACCTCGATGCGCGCATGAGTGACGGCAGCGCAAGCCTTAATCTCGTTTAACGACAATTCCCGCGCCAACACAATCTGCTCCGGCGCGTAAAGTTCGTCAATCAATCGCACAGCTTCCGGGCTGCTCACCGTCATCTGCGTGGAAATATGCAGCTGCAATCTCCAGCGTCCTGCTCGTTTCTGCTCCGCAATGAGCGCCGCCAGCCCCATGTCTTGCACAATGACACCATCCACCCCGGCCGCATCCAGCGCATCCAGGCACTCAGCGACCATCTGCATTTCCCCGGGAAACACCAAAACATTCACCGTCACATATCCCCGCAACCCTCGCTCGTGCAAAAAATGCATCACTCCGGGCATTTCCTCCTGCTTGAAGTTTCCTGCCCGCATGCGAGCATTGAAATGCTGTACGCCAAAATACACGGCATCCGCCCCGTTGGCCACAGCGGCGCGCAAGCCCGTCCACGTTCCCGCGGGCGCAAGTATTTCAACTTCATCGAGCGTCATTCCCTCGCGTCATCCTACCACTGCAAGGCATACCTGTCAACCCGACCATTTTTCTGCGGAGGACAAACTCATCTGAGAGAAGTTCATCAACGGAGAAATTGCTCTCATTGACTAATATCATCGCCCATACGTATCAAAAATCGTGACAACAGCGGTCATCAATTGTTTGCCAAATTCCCCCGCGCAACGCGCGCTCACCTCCCAAATCGTCCATCGTGCATGAGCAGCTGCCTCACAGCTGCTTGGGCCCGTCCTGCTCCCCTGCACCTTAAATTCACATAAATGACATCTAACGACATGTTAACAAATAGTGTTTTGCTCTTTTTTTCATATTCTCCCTTGAAATTGTGCGATAAATGGGGTAGTATTTCCTGAAATTTCATACATGAGGTTCACGTTTTTAGCATGGTTACTTGTTTTAGTGTGTGCCGCGTTTGCTGTCACTATTGGATACTCTCACTTCAGATTTAGCAATTACGCAGAGACTCGAGCCGAACAGATTATGTCGGCACGGCTCATGGATTTGCTGGAGCAGCTGGATTCGGCAGACAAATATGTAAAGACGCTGGAGAGCATTACCGACATTTCGGCCATTGAGCGAACACGAGCCATGGCAGAGTTCATACGCCTTACCCCAGAGTTAATCAACGATGAGGAAGCGTTGGCAGGCTTCTTTAACGATCTGAGCATTAAAGAACTTTATCTCACGGACAAGAACGGTGAAATTGTCTTCGGCTATCCCGAGAAAAAAGAGGATCTCAGTCAAATAGCAGACGAGACAGTTCTTCGGGAGTGTCTGGCAACACCCGGACAGGAACTCAGTCTGAGACCGAACTCTGGAATAACCGCTGGAGGCATGCAATATGTTGCACTGCATCGCACCGACCAGCCGGGACTGCTGATACTTGGCTTTCAAGGGCCTCGAGAGGCACGAGCCAAGGCTGCTCTCTCCTTTGGTTACCTGTCTCGCCATTATAAGTTGGGAGAGAGCGGAAGAATAGTGGCCTTTAAGGACGGAGCGCTATTAGGCAATGACATACCGCCCTTCCCGACAGATGACCTCATGTCGCATCCTCTCGATGTAGCCAGGAAGACCACCCTGGGTGACTCGGAGTACTTCACCTACGCGATACGACGAAACGGTTACCGTCTGGTAGGACTACTCCCAGTAGCAGAATTACGGGAAAGCAGTCAGGCAGCTCTTTATCCGGTACTCATTACCAATGGTATTCTCTTTGCCTGCATCTTCCTTCTTGTCTTCTACCTGTTGCAAAAGCTTGTCATTGCGAATATCTCACGCATCAACTCTTCACTGCGTAAAATCACACAGGGGAATTTGGACGTTCGCATCGAAGGACACGATGCTCCGCCGGAGTTCCGCAAACTTTCCTCGTGCATCAATTCTATGGTAGATGCGCTCCAAACTTATGATAAACACAGCGAGGAATCTAACCGGCGAGAGCTTAACCTTGCTCGTACTATCCAGGGCACAATTATCCCCAACACCTTCCCCGCCTTCCCCCTTCATACGGAATTCGATTTGTACGCAACCTGTCGCCAGGCCAAAATTGTGGGCGGCGGTTTCTACGACTATTTCTTGCTGGGGGATGAGTATCTGTGTTTTATGGTGGCGGATGTATCCGGTACCGGCGTACCTGCTGCTCTCTTTGTGCTGCACAGCATGTCAATTATCCGCGAGCTTGCCCACTCCGGTGCCACACCTATTGATTTGGTAACAAAAGCTAACATGACACTCTGTGAAAAAAGGTTTGTGGACATGTACATGTCTCTCTTCTACGGAGTATTGGAAATTCACACAGGAAAACTCGTCTTTGTGAACGCGGGACCGCCACAGGCACTGTTGCAACACAAAGGAGGAAAGTTCCAGCCGGTGGAGATGAGTTCGGGCATGGAGCTCGGGCGCGTTCCGAATGCAACTTACGCCACATGTACCTGCCAACTCGTATCAGGAGACCGCCTCTTCCTCTACACCAAAGGGGCCGTACAAGCAACTGCTCCCGACCAAGCTACCTTCGGCGAGGAACGGCTGCGCGATGCCATTAATAGCGTGACCCCCCGCTCTATCTCCGAGGTACCTCGCCGCGTAAGCGCTGCTCATCGCAAATTCACAAAAGGCTCCGAGCAAAATCATGACATCACTATGCTTGCTTTGGAGTACATTGGCAAAAAGCACGAGATTGCCAATACCACCGTACCGGCCAACCGACCAGAGCAAGCTACGCAGTTTGTTAACACTCACCTGGAAACCGTGTTTGCTGCACCCGTTGCGATGCAGGAACTGGATCACGTTATACTTCGCGTACTATCCGCACTGCCGAAAGAGTTCCAAGTTCAACTGCATATGGATTATGACGAAGATGTGGCTGAGGTACGACTTACCTACCAAGCGCCGCCGTTCAACCCACTCCTCCAGCTCTCTGATTTGCACGCCAATCGTATTGATTATGCGCTAACCGATGAGGGAAATAATATGATCACGCTCTGGAAAAAACTTTCATGAACCCACCACCCCCACCCGTTATCAGCAGTCAGGCTGCACCGCCGCCCCCTCCTGTAACACCTCCACCAATTCCTTCCCCTCTTTCCTCTCAAGAAGATGCTGCTCTCTCGGCTTCACACGTTTCGGAAGCCATTAAAGATGGGCCATTACGAGTAGAAACACCCTCTGCCTCAAACGCTCCCAGCTGGAGAGAAGATCTGGCAACGGCTCTCATGTCTGCTTCCATCCACACTCATCGCCCCACCAGCGAGGACGATGAGCGGACGCCTCTGCCTGCAAAGACCGTGCTGGGGGATTACACAATCGGCGCAATGCTTGGACGCGGGGGGTACGGTATCACTTACCAAGCCCGTCACACAGTAAGAGGCTCTCTCGTAGTCATTAAAGAACACATGCCCATTGGCATGGCTATTCGTGATCATGGCAATTTGGATATTTCCTATCCTTCCCCGGCGGCCGAGACTCGCTTCCATGCCAGTATGGAGGAGTTTATCGAAGAAATCACGGTATTGCAGTCGCTCGAATACCCTGGAATTGTGCCGATCATCGACTCTTTTGAAGCCAATGATACAGCCTACTATGTGATGCCGTTCATTGCAGGGACCACTCTGCATTTGCCGGAAAAAGGAACGCTGAATCAAACATTCAGGCGCCAAGAGGCAGCCCGTCTGCAACGAATCCTCATCTCTCTGCTGAAGACTCTGGAGTATTTGGATCAGCATAACATCGTACACCGCGACATTAAACCGGAAAATATACTCATCACAAAAGGAGGACAGCCTGTTCTGCTTGACTTTGGTTCTGCGCGACAGCTGCGAGCCGGACGCGTATTCACCAATGTATTTACACCGGATTTTTGTGCGCCTGAGCAAGATTGCTCGCACTCAGATGAACAAATGAGCAGCCTGCTGGGTCCTCATACCGATATTTATTCACTGGGAGCTACCTTCTACTATCTTGTCTCGCACATGATGCCCCCGCGCGCTGAGATGCGAACCTTGTACGATCCTGACCCGTATAAACCGCTTTCCAAACGCCCGGAGTTGCAGGAGCTATACGGTTCAGAGTTTCTGGAAGGTATCGACCACGCCATGGAAATTGAACCGGCTAGCCGCTGGCAAAGTGCCTCGGCATGGCTGGACAGTTTAGAACAGGAGGAAAGCGTACTTTCGCCTCGTCTCGTTCGACGACTTAAAATTGCGGGTACTTTTGCCATACTCGCAATGGTTATCGTAGGCGGATTACTTTTCTATGCCCTTCGGGAACGTCGCCAAGTCCGCCTTGCCTACGGCAGCGGACTCAACTTTACTGAGGGGATGCTCTATGATTTTAGCACGGAACTCATCGACTTGCCTGGATCTGCTCAACTTCAACGATGTCTCAGCGCTGGACTGCAAAAGTATCTGGCGTCTCTACAAGGTATGCCGGAAGGCAGTGATAATCGGCTTGATCGGGCTATGGCTGCCGCATGGTTTAATGTAGGATGTAACTACCTCTCTCTCGGTCAGATGAACGAAGCAAAAGAGGCTCTGATGCACGCCGGGAGTCTCGAGTCCCATATCGTCCAGAAAAATCCTGCAGACCAACGCTTCCGCTACGAGCTTTCGCGCACACACCTCAAACTCGCGGAACTTGCTGTGCGCACCGCACAGTACAGGGAAGCCGATCAGCACGCAGATGAAGCCGTGGCTCTGCTCACTCAATTGCACCATGAGCGCCCGGATAATCCCAATTACGGTTGTGATCTTGGTGAAGCTATGAGTTTTAATATACAGCATTCGCGCCGTGAGGGAGATTTCAAAATGAGGCGTGAAATTTTAGAGCAAGTACTGACACTTTACCGTGAGCAGATTAAGAACTTCCCGAGACACCTTGCCTCTTATGCAGGCTTGGCTACAACTCTATGTTACTATGGGCTGTACGCTAAGGATATGGGAGATTTTGAAGCTGCCGATAATTACTTGGGTGAGGCTTCCAAGATTTTCACGGATCTGACTGACAATTATCCGTACCGCCTCTCTTACAAACGGGGGTTGGCTCGGGTCCAATACCACATCGGTAATCTCTTCTTTTACGAAGCGCTGACAGAAGAAGATCCTAAACTTAAAGAGAAAAAAAACCAGCGTTCGTCCGAGATTTTTGACCGTTTCATCCGGACAGCGCACGAGCTACGTGGATCGGATGACAACAACAACGAATACGTATATCTGGAATGCCGAGCTCTTTCCACGAAGGCGGATTTACTACTGCAACGCAATAAGACGAACGAAGCCTTGATCTGCTGCCGTACTCTCATTGAGCAGGCAGACAAATTGCTCGCTAGCGAACCAAATAATAAGGATTACGTCATTGTGAAGGCGAACGCCTTGTGCTCCCAGGCGATAGCACACCAACGGACCCAACGGCAAATGACTTTGTCCAAGAAGGAGCTTGCTGAAGCTCGCCGACTTATCAAGGAATGTATAAAAGCCTCGGAAGAATGTCCAGATGACATGAGATTTGCTTACGCGGAGACTTTGGCTATTTCAGCTTCTGTTGCCATTAATTACGGAGATAATAGCTTCGCGGAATCTCTGCTGAAGGAGGCCGATGAGCAGATGGAGATACTCACCTCCAAGGCAGAACACGTATCTCCACGACAGAAGCGCTGTTTGGAACTCATCGACCGCCAGAAAAAAGAGCTTTCCGAAAAGAACTCTGCCCGACAAAACTGATCTGCCTTCCGAAGTGAACGTCACCCACTACACGGCAAACGCGTTTTCTCATGCGTTTGCTCTGGCGGTCATTATGATGATGGCTCTAAAGGGATCTCAGCATACATTAGTGATCCGAAAAATCGCATCACGTTCTAAATCGTTCATTGCAAAAGCACTGCACCATTTAATCTCCTTGACGTGTTTTTTTTGCTTGCAATACGGGAAGTCGTATGATAAAGTTCACGAGTACGTTCCCTATTGGCTTCAAGCCGGGGACGAAAATAACAGGAAATTACTACGTATGAAATGCGTGCTGAAGAGCGCAGCAGGGCTCGTCGGTCTCTTGCTTTTGGCAGGGGCCGATGTGGCGTTTGCTGCTGGCAAGCCTCAGAAGTCTGCCCCCTCGGTCAATCCGAGTGCAGTGAGCCGTAGCTTTATCATGCCTGCCGCGCCTCACCCCAGCGCTCGCCCGGATCCCAAATTACCCAAGCTTGGGCGTGATCGGTACGGCATGCCCTTTTACCACCCTTCCCAGCTCAATCGCGTAGTGCGTACGACGGCTTACACACACTCTGAGCTTGATCATCTGGGTTACGGCGCTCGCAACGCCGTGGGCACGCAACTCAAATACACAAATCAGGTACGCAGTGCGGCGGCGGACTGGTCTGTTTATCCCCTCGGCACCCGCTTCATGATTAAGGGGGAGCCGTATGTTTATGTGGTGGACGACTACGGCAGCGCGCTTGTAGGCACAGGCACCATTGACATATATCACCCGTCCAAAGATTTAATGCGCAAGTGGGGAGTGCGTGTTGTGGAGATTAAGGTGCTGCGCTGGGGATCTTCACAATTGAGCATGAAAACACTTGCGGATCGCATGCGTTACCGCCACTGCGCAAAGATGCAGGCCTCTCTGCGTGAGCAAAGCCGCCACCGCAGATCTTTACGCTGAGCTTTTTACTCGTTGACGAGCGCAGGGCAACCGCATTAGAAAATGCGGTTGCCTATGTACGATTCATTAATAATGTGCGCGTTGCGCAGATTCTTTTCGGATCATTAACGTATGCAGAGATTCCTCTAAATCCATCATTATGATGACCGGTTGTTGTGATGATTTTGATACGTATAAACATGAATATCAGTTAATAAGAGCATTTTCTCTGTTGATGACCTTCTCTCAAATGCGTTTGCCTACGTGCTATTGAAAAATCCCCGCGCAACGCGCGCGAACATCACAATCGTACATCGTACATCGTCCATCGTACATAGGCAGACCCTGTCTGCCTCCGTCGTACATGGGCGGCGTCAGCCGCCTCCTGCTCCGCCTCCCCGCGCAACGCGCGCGAACATCGCAATCGTACATCGTACATCGTCCATCGTACATAGGCAGACCCCGTCTGCCATCGGGCGTCCCCGCCCCTTTCTAACCACGTCCGATCGTCGCTTCACGATTCAGCTCCCGCGCCTGCTTCGCCACACTCGCGCGCAAGCGCGGGAACTTCTCAAATCGTAAATCGTAAATTACGAACACATTATGCTACATTGTACGCCGATAACTGCGTGTTGGGGGTGCTTTTTCTTGGGACGGATATGGGCATTTGCCGTGCTGACAAGCAGAATATGCTTGACAATTCGCTCCCGTCGGTGCATAACTTGGCGCGCCCGAATGGGTGCAATTCACGAACTTTGGTACGCGAATGATGAGATACTTCTACTTGGCCCTGACTGCCATGCTCATGACGGCCTGCACGGCGCAGAATAAGATAACAAACGCGCTGGGTGGGGGGTACATGTTTCGCCCAGATAAGCTCTTCACTCCTGCGAGAGAGGCTGTGTCTGACGGTTACTGGGATAAGCCGAATGGGCTGAGCGGTGAGCACGTGATTGTCGTGGATACGCGCCTGCAACAGGCGAAGTACTATATCGGAGGACGTCAAGTTGGACTTTCTAGTATCTCCAGCGGTCGGGCGGGTCACGGTACTCCCCAGGGTACGTTCTCCGTCATAGCCAAGGATATTGACCATGTATCATCTTCCTACGGCAGCATCGTAGATTCTGCAGGCAATACATTGGTGGAGTCGTACTCCGTCGGCGATCCCATACCGGCAGGGGGACATTACAAAGGAGCCGAAATGAACTTTGGCTTGCAAATTACCGGAAATGGTATCTGGATGCACGAGGGCATTGTGACCTCGGCGCCGGAAAGCCATGGCTGCATCCGACTGCCGCGCAAGATGGCCAAAATCTTCTTTGAAAACACACCTATCGGCTCCAAGGTCATCATCAAATAAGTCTAGCTGATCATGCGACTCTTTTCTCGTCACGCACTGGTGTTCTCCTGCCTGCTCGCGGTTCAGGTCACCTTCACATCTTGCCTGAACTTCGAGAGCCCAGAGCTGACTGCCGCCAAGACGGAATTAAGCAATCTCCGCCAACAGCAGGCTCTCTACAATTACGCCCCTGCTTCGTACGACTATTTCGTCTCCCACAACCAATACCCCGTCACAATCAATATTTATAAGAATCCGGAGTTGCTGAAACAGGCTCCCAAAAATTGCAACGTGGTCATATGCCTGCAGCAACAACGCGGCCGTCTCTACGTGAACGGACAGGTGGCAGCCGACTGGCCGGTATCGACAGGTATTCCCGGTCGCGATACACCCGCGGGTAATTTTTCCATCCGCGAGAAGAGGGAATCCTACGCCTCCAACCGCTACGGCAAGATGCTTGATAAGGACGGCAGATGCGTAAACAGCGATGCTGATGCTTTCTCCGATCCCGTGCCAAACGGCGGTTCTTTCGTCGGCTCACCCATGCCCTTCTGGATGCGCCTCACCGGCGATGGCGTGGGTATGCACATCGGCAAAGTGCATGCTGGGCGGCGTCTCTCTCACGGCTGCATTCGTATGCCTAGGGAGATGGCGCGTGAGTTGTATCGAATTGCTTCTATCGGGACCCGGGTTGCGGTAACGAAGGATATCGAACCTCAATTCCCGGCTATAGGTGCCCTGTCTGCCGGCACCCGGCAGAATGCCATCGAAAGACGCATAGCAGAACTCGAAAAGAAAATATACGATCTGAAGATGAAAGAATATCTGGCTGAGCAAAATAATCAATGAGCTTCCTTCATTTGCCACCTCTACCGCTCCGGCTTTGCAATTCACGCCCCCTTGTCATTACGTCCGCGCACAGCTTTCAAAAAATTTTCGTCCGCTCAAGCTCCGCTTCCCTGCACCGCGGGTGCCGTACTCTTCAAATCGTAAATCATAAATGAATCGTTTTTTTCTAGGGACGGATGTGCCGCAGATCTTTCGACGGCGCACTTTAGCGTTGGCAAAGATGCCCGGAATGTGATAGCATGGGAAAGGGAAATGCGTACGCTGGCTCTCTATATTTTTCGGCAGTTGACAGTGGTGACTCTACTCGGCGTGGTGTCACTCACGCTGCTGATGCTGCTTGGGCAGCTTTTCAAGGAGCTTCATGCTCTACTTGTGGAAAGCGGAGCGCCACCTAGCATTGTGGTTGACTTTGTCCTGCAAGTCATTCCCTTTTCTCTCACCTTCTCCGTGCCTTGGGGATTTCTAACGGCAGTTTTACTGGTGTATGGACGGCTCGCGGCGGACAACGAGTTGACTTCCATGCGCATGGCTGGGCTAAGTTTGTGGCGATTGAGCCTGCCCGCCTTTGTGATGGCTATCCTCTTGTCGGCTCTCTGCTACTACATCAATATTGAAGTGGCTCCACGCGGGAAAAACGCCATGAGTGAGATCGCTATTCAGGCCGCCATGGACAACCCTCGCAATCTCCTGAAATCAGGTCGCGGCGCTACCAAACTCGACCGCGTACGGCTCTTCATCAACAAGCGCGAGGGAGACACTATATACGGTCTGCACATTTACCCGGATACGGTTGAAGGGGATCCCACCATGCCCAAGTTCCGTGCCATGCACGCGCGCAGCGCCGACATCGGCAAATTCGACATCTCGACCCGTCTTCTCTATCTCACCTTGCACAAAGCCACCATCGAGCAGGACAGTGGGGAGGATATCACTAATCTTCCCCTTATCGAAACGATGCCCATGCGCGTGCACATTCCTCTGCGGAATCGACGCAAAATGAAACCCAACCGTTTCACTAACACCGAAATTGCAGAAACGCTGAAGCATTTGGAGCGCGTACGTTCACTGGAGCCTGGAACTGCTGCCCGGTATGCCGCTGCTGCCTCAGCGCAACCCGGATTTCCCTGCGCCAAATTACTCATGGAAGATACCGCGCGTGAAATAACCTTCTACAAAACGCAACTTGACAAGAAAAACGAGCTGGCATTCCGAACGGAAGGGGTGCAGCGAGCCTCATTTGCATGTGCCTGCCTGGTCTTTTCGCTTATCGGCGTACCCTTGGCAATCACGGCTCGGCGGCGCGACACTTCCACAGGCTTTTTCTTGGGCATCGTGGTAGCGGCTGTTTACTTTGTCGCGTTGATTTTTTGTGAGCTTTCTCGCAAGAGTTCAGGCATCACTCCCTACGTCGTTCTCTGGCTTCCGAATGTCTTCTGCGTCGCTTTTGCTCTGTGGCAACATCACAAAGCTCTCTACAGGGGGTGACCCCACATAAAATTCCTCCATTTCTTCCATGCGTTTCATGGAAAATGGACGATGGAAGAAGGGTCTGCAAGCAGGCATCGCATATCTACGAATCATTCTAACTGACAACACGCAATGTTTTGAAAGTTTCTCCGCGCTCCTGCTCCGCATCCCCGCACCTTTCTAATTATGCCCGTGTACAGCTTCATCACATTTCGCTCG